>JBNJGM010000010.1:2053-35842 GCA_051747685.1 Thermodesulfobacteriota bacterium
ACATCTTCTAACACCGCCACCTGCATTCCTGGGGATATATTCGCCATCCCCTCCAAATATTGGTTTGTGCCATGGCCTTTGGCCTTTTTACGCACAATGCAACCCGGCAAATTACGGCCCTGGATATGGGACATCACGCTCACGGCGCTGACAAGTGGGTCGGCACCAAGCGTCAACCCGGCCACCGCTTGGATATCCAAGGGCAATAGGTCCAGAAGCATACTGCCCAACAGATACCCTCCTTCGGCATGCAGGGCGGTTTGCTTGCAATCGAAATAATAATCGCTTTTACGTCCGGAGGTGAGGGTGACCTCCCCTTCAATATAGGATTTTTCCAGTAGTAATGCAGCCAGTCGTTGTTTCGGATTCGGCATTATTCCGTCCTTATCAGTGCGTCTCCGGCGGTGGTCCTTCCATATGAAAAAGGGAGCACCCTAACAGATTGTCGTCTCTTTTGCTGTCCAGGCCGTACGGTGTCCAGTGCCTTGGTTGTCAGCTGTCTCAGACATAAGGGTGGGAAACCACCAAGGTCCACATATTTTTCCAAAAACCGTGGTCCCTTGCCAAAGTAAGGACCATAGTCAAGCAGTACCGAGCCTCTTGCGTTGCTTTGGCACTTTGCAGGGTCCCGGTCAAGTCCTAAGGGTTACACCTCGGTAGTGGCTTCAGTAGCAAAGACCCGATCCAGAATACGGTCCTCATGGCGCAGATAATAATCGGTATCGAAAAGCTCATCAAGCAGCGCCGTGGAAAGATGGGAGGTGATGTCCGCGTCGCGACGGACGAGTTGGGGAAAAGAGGCACCGCTCTCCCAGGAGGCCATGGCCACACGTTGGACCATTTTGTAAGCCATTTGGCGTTCCAAGCCCTTTTCCACCAGAGCAAGCAGGATCCTCTGGGAAAAGAACAACTCGTGGGAGAGGGCCAAATTACGATCCATGTTCTCGGGCAACGTTCGCAAGCGTTGGAGAAGCCCCTTTAATCGACCAAGCATATAATGCATAAGGGTTGTGGAATCAGGCATAATCACCCGTTCCACGGAGGAATGGCTGATATCACGTTCATGCCACAAAGCCATATTTTCCATAGCCGCCAAGGCGTTGGTCCGTACCAGACGGGCTAAACCTGACAAATTCTCAGCGGAAATGGGGTTTTTCTTATGGGGCATGGCCGAGGACCCTTTTTGGCCTTGGCTAAATCCTTCTTCGAGTTCACGGACCTCTGTGCGTTGCAAATGGCGCAATTCAACACAAAGACGCTCAATTCCGCCGGCCATAAGGGCTAGGGTGCTGAAATAGTCGGCATGGCGATCGCGCTGGATAATTTGGGTCGAAATAGGGTCTACCTCAAGGCCAAGATGGCGGCAGGCTATGGCCTCTACCTCCGGGCCAAGATGGGCGTACGTTCCAACAGCCCCGGAGATTTTTCCGACCCGAACCCCTTGCACTGCTCGCTCCCAACGCTTTTTATGCCGAATCCCCTCGGCATAAAAGCTGGCCAACTTCAAAGCCAAACTCGTGGGTTCCGCATGTACCCCATGGGTGCGGCCCATGACCAAGCGGCCCCGGGATTGCTGGATAAGAGCCTTCAAGGCCGCTAAATACTCATCCAACGCCTCAGCCACGAGATGACCGGCGCGGGTCAAAAGGATCGCATTGGCCGTATCCACAATATCGGAAGAGGTGCAGCCTAAATGGATAAAACGAGAGGCGGGTCCGACCTTTTCTTCCACAGCAGTCAAAAACGCGATCACATCGTGCCGGGTCTGCTCTTCAATAGCCACAATGCGGTCTATATCAAAACCGGCCCGCTGTCGGATCTGTTCCATATCTGCGGCTGGAATGGTGCCGAGTTCATACCAGGCCTCACACACAGCGAGTTCGACTTCAAGCCAGACATTGAATTTATTCTCTAAACTCCACAGTTGGGCCATTTCTGGCCGAGAATAACGGTCAATCATGAAACGGTCTCTCCCTTAGACTGACTCCGCCCCCAAAAGGGCAAAAAAAAGGCAGCCACTGGCTGCCTTTTACCTTCCATTATCCGGGCTATGAAGAACTGGACTCAGGGGCGGAAGGAGTGCCCGAACCTGAATTCTGGGTTTGTTGCGTCTTTTCAGAACCTGTGGAACTTGATGCATCCGATTCGGATGACGCCTCCGTGGACTTGCTCCCATTGCCATTGGCCTGAGCTGAACCGTGGGCGTAATCCGTAGCGTACCAACCACCTCCTTTAAGGATAAACGAGGTGTTCGAAATCAGACGCTTTGAATTTCCTCCGCAGACCGGGCAGGGCATCTGCCGTTCTTCAAAATCTTTCTGCCATTCTTCAAAAATTTGCTGGCAATCCTCACACCGATATTCATAGATGGGCATTTGGCTAACCTCCACATCCTCAAGATAAACTCCCTACGTGCGCAGAAATAAGCAACAGGGAACGGATGTCAAGACTTAGGCCTTACCAGCGGCTGCCTTTGCTTCTTTGATGCGCATTTTCATGCGTTTTTTGCGCCGTTGGCGACGACGGTCAATTTCCCGCTTCCGTTCGATTTTCTTATGCCGCGACATAGTACCTCCTTTCAAAAATAAGATTTTATATATACCCCAAACAAGGGAGTTTGTCCAGTTTTTCTTGTCGGCCCAATCCAGCCGGTATCCTGTCGGGGTTGAGAAAAGGTCACAACTGGTCAGCTAGGAAAGAACAACACATTCATACTCTCGGCTGCCAAGTCCCAATTCGGCCGCATAGGCCAATAGATATTGCCCATCAGTATTCGGATGAAGGGTCTGGAATATGTCATCTTCAGGACGATAGGTTTGCGGTAAGGCACTTGCCGGGTTGCCCGAAGCCGTATTGACCATATCCACACAGGCTTGATCCAGGGCCACGGGGTCCAAAGAAGCAAGTACCCCTATATCCGAACACACCGGGGCATCGCTAAACCCGATACAATCGCATCCCGGCGTGACTTGCATAACAAAATTGACGTAAACCACCGGTTGGGAAAAGGAGCGCACCACTGCTGCAGCGTATTCTGCCATACGTTCTTGAAAGGCGTGCCCGGAATGCGCCCAATGCACCTGCAAGGCCCCACGGCGACAAGCCAAAAGACACGCCGCGCATCCGATACACCGTGACGTGTCGCATACCACAGCACGTGCTTCGATCGGAAGGGTGAGCGCGCCCACAGGGCATACCGCTAGGCATTGGCCACAGGCGGTGCAGCGATGGCTGTCGACATGTGGGGCAAGGCCACTGTGTTGCTGGAGTTTTCCCCGCCGAGAAGCGCAACCCATAGCCATATTTTTCAGCGCCCCGCCGAACCCGGCCAAATCATGGCCCTTAAAATGGCTCAAGACCACAAGACAGTCAGCGGCTACAATATCCCCTGCCAAATAAGCGGTCTGGATATGTCGCCCGACATAAGGGACGGCGGTTTCGTGGCTGCTGCGCAAGCCGTCGGCCACGATGACCGGAGCGCCGAGCACATTGGGATCAAATCCGTGTTCCGCAGCCAAGAGGCTATGGGAGACCGCTTCACCGCGTTGCCCAAGATACAAAGTATTCGTATCAGTAAAAAACGCCCTCCCCCCTGCCTTGGTCACGAACCGGGAAAAAGGTCTGAGCCATAAGGGCGGAACGAAACCAGTGGTACCCCGTTCCCCGAAATGGACTTTCAGGGCCACGAATTGTCCAGGCTCAAAACAGGTATTCAGGCCCACCCGTTTGGCCAAGCGCCGCAGACGGACATCAAAAGGGGCTTTGCGCGAGGTGCGCAAGTTCCAAAAATAGACAGAAGCGGTCATGGGCGATCAAAATATCCACTTAAGGTTGCTGTTTGCTCCACCTGCCAGGAGGAAAGCCCGTGAGCGGCAAAAACAGCGGCGATAGCCGCCCGGTTCTGGGAGACCGTCACCGCCTCTTGCGCTGTTATTTGCAAGGCAAATCGGTCGGGTTCAAGCACTCGCACCCGGAAATGGCGCAGCCCCACTCCCTGTAGCGCGTTTTCCACGCTATCTATATGGCGCAAGAGAGCCGCATTCACCGTGCGCCCGTATGCAAAGCGCGTCAACAAACAGGGCCGGGAGGGCTGATCGGGCCAAGCCATTCCCCATCGCCTGGCAATCTCGCGTATATGAGGTTTCTCTAATCCAATTTCAGCCAAGGGGCTGCGGATCCCCAATTGCTGTATTGCGGCCCGCCCGGGCCGATACTGCCCCGCCTCCGAGGCCTGGCTGCCTTCAAGCACCACAGACCGGCCCTGGGCAAACGCCCAAGCCTTCAGGACAGTGAACATCCCATATTTACAAAAATAACAGCGAGAAAGCGTATTATGACGCACCTGAGGATGGTTCAAAGGCCGCACCGGAAGAACCACCCCTGCTTCGGCCAGCACCCCCTGGGCCCAGTCCTGTTCCGCCTGGCCCATATGCGGACCGGACAAAAAAACAGGAAGGAGGTCCAGATTCCAGTGCTGGGCAGCCTCCCAGAGAAACCGGCTGTCAATCCCCCCAGAAACCGCTATGACCCCGGGTGCTGCGGATTGCAAAACACTTCGCAGGGCCCGTAACCGTTGCTCTTCAACGCGTTTATTCAGAACGGATTTTCTCCTGTGGTTCGGTCAGCAGAAATTCCCCTTTTTCGATCCACGATTTCAATGTCTCGGCCACCTCCAGGGAATATGTTGCGCTCGTCACCGGAATACTGGGCACACTCTTTCCATTGATTTGGATTTCGCCGCCCAATAATTCCTCAAAAGTAGCGTGTTGCAGGATACGTCCCGTACCCTGAGGATAATCATGGCCATAATCCATAATCGGCATATGGATTTCAGCATTTGAAACCCCGGTATACCAGGCAATATCTTCATTGAGTATCGGAATTGGGATCCCTAACCCCACAGCCAACGAACAGCCGTACCCGACAATACTCACTCCCCGAGCAAAACGAGGATCCATCCCTGCCATTTCCCCCTTGACCATAAGCGTACCGGAGGGGGTCAAGGGAATGCCGCGCTCATTTCGAGATGGCTTGGGATTGTGTTGCGTACCCGAGCCAAGCACGTATCCGACCGAGCCGCCGAGAAATATCTTCGTCCCCAAACCGATGGTCGAAAAATACGGGTCATTGAAAAGCGGGCTCAATTCGCCAGCTGTGGCAAAATTCGCGTTGCCTAAATTCGGCTTCAGCGGCCCCATATAGGTATATTTGGTCCGGCTCGTCAGGTTCACGGCGCAATTGTAATTTTGGTACGCATTGCGAGGATTAAACATCCAGCAATTTCTAAAGCTGGCCAAGGTCACATCTTTTTCCAAGACAGTGCGGGGATAACAATCCGTTCCGTAAGCTTCTGCCTTTAAGTGTACGGTTTTACCACGAATCAGGTCTTCTATCACATGGCCGCCGCCATATTTGAATTGTCCGGGATAGACCTTGTTCAGCGGATCGTCTTCGGCGGGCTCGGTGGCCCCCAAAAAGGCATCCACAGCCGCCAATCCGCAATGTACCGGAACCCCGTTGAGCCACATACGAGACACTTTCATTGTTGGAGGCTGCTGCCCAATATTGAGAACCATACCGGAGGAGCACATTGGAGAAAAGGTGCCGGTAGTAACCACATCCACCTCTTTGGCCGCCTTGACCTTCCCTTCGCTCCGGACTAGTTTGCTCATTTCTCGGGCATTCAGTACGACGGCTTTGCCCTTTTCGATCCGCGAGTTGATCTCGTGTAGCGTCTTACTCACTTGCGTCGCCATCAGATTCCTCCAAAAAATTCACTGACACATCGTAAACGGGCTCTTCTGCGACAAGCGAACAGCCCCCCGGTTTGCTCTATTTTCATGATCGCCAGGCTGGCGTCCACCCAGGGTCTACGGGCTGCACCCCCTGCGAAACGTTGTAAAGTATCCCAATTTGAGCCAGGAAGCAATCAAGCACTTATGTCTGAAAGCACCCCCGTTTGGCACCTTCCTGCGCACGAGTTACAATCCATTGTGCGTTCCCATTTAGCCCAACTGCGCTCTGAAAACGAAATCAGGCGTTGGTTCGACCCTTTAGAATTCACCGTTCATACCCAGCCCTACAGGCTGTGCATCGGCTTCCCCCATTCGTTTTTCCACGAACCGTTTGCTGAGTATTTTCAACGTGATTTTGAACACGCTGTGACCGCAAGCCTTGGGTCCACCGCAGCGCTTTGCTATGATTGCCCTTCCCTGGAGACCACGCCCCAGAACCGCTCCGTAGCTCTGGTCACCTCCCCGCTCCCGGGTGGCTCTAACGGCGGTACCGCCTATAGTTTCGACAACTTTCTGACCAACAAAAAAAATTATTTCCCCTACGCCTCAGCCCGTGAAGTGATCGCAGCCCCAGGCCGCAAATACAACCCCTTCGTGGTCAGCGGCGACTCCGGAACGGGTAAAACGCATTTACTCAAAGCCATGGGGCAGAGCCTCCGGGAAAATTCCACAGGTCATAAAGCCCTTTATTTAACCATTGACGACCTGCACACCTTTTATAAAGAAGCGGGCGGGGATATGGCCCGTAGTAAACTTCTCGCCTCAAATCTTTTACTTATCGATGACCTGCAATCCTTGCAGGCATATACGTACCTGCAAAACGAACTTTTACTCGTTTTCAACACCCTTTACGAACAAAATAGACAACTTGCCTTTGCCTGCCGGGGCAAACTGCCGGAGTGCGGATTTTTGGACCCCACCCTGCTCTCTCGACTTGAATGGGGGCTTATGGTGCACCTTAAGCCCCCAGACCTGGAATTGCGGGTGCAGTACCTCCAAAAAACCAACCACCAACAGCAGCTAGGACTTAGCCGGCGTCATATCCTTCTCCTTGGTCAATACTTCAAAGATTTTAGGTACTTACACGGAGTACTCACAAAACTCGGGGCCTATAAAGAACTCATTTCCCCAGAACTCAACGATGAAGCGTTATTCCAAATCATTGGGAGTCTGGATTCAAGCAAACCCATAGGGGTCTCGCCGGATCATATTTTCGAGATCGTGGCCACCCATTTCAATATCTCTGTCGAAGACCTACGTGGAAACAGCCGTATGCGCGCCATTACCAGCCCCCGCCAAATAGCTATGGCCCTGTGTCGTTCCGAACTCGGTTTATCCTATCCCCAAATTGGACGCCTGTTTGGAGGGCGCGACCACACCACCATCATGCACGGTATAAAAAAAATACATAAATTACAAAAAGATAAACACGAAATGAACACCCTTATAAACACCCTTAAACAACAATGTCATACCTTGGCCAGCCAAGATCCCTGACCCGGATTTTTTGTTCGCTGTGTCGTTACAATGTTCATATCGCTAAACACAAAAAATTCTTTTCTTACAACAACTTAAATAAATTTCGCACAAACAAACCGGCCCTAACTACTACAACGAAAGGAAGAAGTATGTTAGTAAGAATGAGTAAAGAACATGTTCTCAGTGGCTTCCAAAAGGCTGCGGGCATTATTCCCATGAAAACCGGGGCCGCCTTTTTGCGCACCATATGGCTCGAGGCCAAGGAAAATCAATTGACGGTGATGTCCACGGACTCGAAACTTGAGTTCAGCGGCAGCTATCCGGCTCAAGTGGAAACCCCAGGACTCATCGGGGTCCCAGGAAAGAAATTTTACGACCTTTTCCGGAAACTCCCGCCAGGGGAGATTACCTTGAATTGCCAAGACCAGGAGGAGTATGTGCTTTTGGAGCAAGGGCGTCGTAAATACAAACTCCCCACAAATGACGCCTCCTGGTTCCAACCGTTTTCCACCTTCCCCGAAGACGAGGCCGTGCTCTGGTCCGGTGATTTTCTCAAAGAAATCATCAACCGGATTGCCTATTGTGTCTCCGACGACGAAAGCATGAACGCCATGAACTGCCTCAAAATCACACCTTGGCCGAATAGTGAAGCGGTCGAGGCCTGCGGACTCAATGGGCACCAATTCGCTCTTATGCGCTTTCTCAATCCGGATATCCACGCCATCCTCCCCCAAGATCCCGAAGGCGAAGACAGCGGTATTCTTATCGCCAAGCACTACCTGCTGGAACTCAAAAAATGGCTGAGTAGCGAAGAAATCAATTTCACTATTGACCAAAAACGCCTTTTTTTTACCAACGGGAAGCAAAATGAGATATTTAGCCTCCCCCTAAATACCCATAAATTCCCCAAGTATGAAACATTCTTGACAAATTTCCAAAATGAAACCTCAAAACTTCGGGTGGGACGCGATGAGATGCTCGAAGCCCTTGAGCGGGTGGCCCTGTTTAACACCGAAAATCAGCGCTGTTCCTACTTGGTTTTTGATTCCCAGGAAATGATCGTGTATAGTCAAGGACAGGAAACAGGGGAGGCAACGGAATCCTTGGCCGTGGAGTTCAGCGGGGATCTGCAAAAAATCGCCTTCCCGACCACCATCCTGATCGAAGTGCTCTCCCATTTTCAATCCGAGATGCTTACCTTCGAATTCACTGGGCCTGAAGGACCCTGTAAGATCACCGGAAAAGAGGATACCGGGTATCTGGTAGTGGTCATGCCCATGCACGTTGCAGAGGAAACCTATTACTCAGAAGAAGAAAACGGATAACGCGACCCTATGGAAAAAAAACAATATACCGCAGACAGCATTACTATTCTTGAAGGCCTTTCCGCGGTCCGAAAACGCCCGGCCATGTACATTGGATCTACTGATCTTCAAGGGTTACACCACCTCGTCTACGAGGTGGTGGATAACTCTATTGATGAAGCCATGGCAGGGTACTGTAATCGGGTCAAAATTACAATCCATCTCGATAATAGTGTAACTATTTCCGACGATGGCCGCGGTATACCCGTTGATATGCATTCCAAACAGAATAAACCGGCTGTTGAAGTCGTTATGACTGTATTGCACGCCGGTGGTAAGTTTGACAATGATACATATAAAGTTTCCGGTGGATTACATGGTGTAGGTGTTTCTGTCGTTAATGCGCTATCTGAGTACTTAGAAGTTACAATTCAGCGCTCTGGTATAAAATATTATCAACGTTTTGAACGCGGATTGCCAGCTACCCAACTTGAGGAACGTGGAGAAACGCAGCGGACAGGTACAACTATTCGTTTTCGTCCAGATGAGGAAATATTCACTGATTTAAATTTTAGCTCTCACACTCTTACGAAAAGATTTGAAGAGCTAGCTTATTTAAATAGTGGATTAGAAATTGTTTTTTTCGATGAAAGGACAAAAGAAAAACAGACTTTTAAATATGATGGTGGAATAAAATCATTTGTCCATAATCTGAATTCAGATGAAGGATCTTTACATTCTATAATTCATGGTCAAGGCGAAGTAGAGAATGTAGCTATTGAGTTTGCCTTACAATATAACGCTGGTTTTAAGGAAAACGTACATTCTTTCGCAAACAATATTCGAACTAAGGAAGGCGGTACACATTTATCTGGTTTTAAGACGGCCTTAACCAGGAATATTAACACGTATTTGCAGGCCGCTGACTTGCCGAAAAAATTTAAAACCAAGATTACCGGAGATGACGTTCGGGAAGGGTTGACCGCCGTTGTTTCTGTAAAACTCCCCATGCCCCAATTTGAAGGGCAAACCAAGACCAAGCTTGGTAATGGTGAAGTAGCCGGCCATGTGGCCTCTGTGGTCTCTTCCCATTTGGGAAGCTATCTCGAAGAAAACCCCAAAGACGCGAAAGCCATTGTCGAAAAAATAGTCGACGCAGCCCGGGCTCGGGATGCAGCACGCAAGGCAAAAGACTTAGTGCGCAGGAAATCCGCCCTGGGTGACAATGCCCTGCCGGGCAAACTTGCTGATTGCCAGAGCAAAGATCCTAAAGAAAGTGAACTCTTTATTGTCGAAGGGGATTCAGCAGGTGGCTCGGCCAAACAGGGCCGTGATCCCAAGTTTCAAGCGATTTTGCCCTTGCGGGGAAAAATTTTGAATGTCGAAAAGACCCGCTTTGATAAAATGCTTGAAAATAAAGAGATAAAACACTTAATTACTGCAATGGGCGCTGGGATTGGCGAAGAAGAGACCAATCTAGAAAAACTGCGTTACCACAAAATTATTATCATGACGGACGCAGATGTGGACGGAGCGCATATCCGGACACTGCTTTTGACCTTCTTTTTTCGGCAATACCCGCAACTTATTCAGGATGGCTATCTGTATATCGCCCAGCCGCCGCTGTACCGGGTGCATAAAGGGACCTTTGAAAGATTTTTAGCTACAGAAAATGAACTTAAACAGTATCTTATGAATAGAATAAGTGATGAAATCCGCATTTCGACTTCCTCAGGGCATGCGTTCGATGGTGAAGGACTTGTCCGTTTGTTAGATTCCATTGTCGCCTTACAGGATAAAATCCGTGACGTAGCTAATTTTGGGGTTCAAGAAGACTTATTTTGGGATATTCTTCAATACGGACAGCGCTTACGTCCAGAGGTTTTCCGTGACCAGGACCAATATGCCCCTTTTTTTGAATATATGAGTCAATTAAATTATTTATTGGATGTTGAAGAGCAAGAGGAAGAGGAAGAAAGTCGATGGTATTTGAATATTATCGATAGAAATGACCATAGGGTTCACTTGGGTATTGAGTTTTTTAATTCTAAGCTCTATAAGGTAGCTTATCAGATTCTTGATGAGCTTAAATCTCATAGTCCAGAGCTTGTTTTTACTGTAGAGAGTAAAGGGAGTAGTTTGGACATTGATTCTCCATTTAAACTATTAGACCATGTGTTGGCTGAAGCAGATAAAGGTATTAGTGTGCAACGATATAAAGGATTGGGAGAAATGAATCCCAAACAATTGTGGGAGACCACAATGGAACCAACAGACAGAATGCTTTTACAGGTTCAAGTAGAAGATGGGGCAGAAGCCGATAGTATTTTCAGTAAATTAATGGGTGATAAAGTTGAACCCCGACGGGATTTTATCGAGCGCAATGCCTTAAATGTTGATGAATTAGATATTTAACAGGCATGCCTATACAAAAGAGCTAAGATCCCAAGCGGGAGGGAAAAAACGTGCTGCAACCGATTCATATAGAAGAAGAAATAAAAAAATCCTATCTTGAGTATTCGCTAAGTGTCATTATCGGACGAGCCCTGCCGGATGTCCGAGATGGACTGAAGCCTGTGCACCGACGAATTTTGTACGCTATGCATGATTTGGGAAATACCTACAATCGGCCGTACAAAAAATCAGCCCGAATCGTCGGTGATGTCATCGGTAAATACCACCCCCATGGGGACGCGGCCGTGTATGACGCCCTCGTGCGTATGGCCCAGGATTTTAACATGCGTCATCCTTTGGTTGACGGACAGGGCAACTTTGGCTCCCTTGATGGTGACGCCCCGGCTGCAATGCGGTATACCGAATCGCGGATGGCAAAAATTTCCAGTGAGTTTCTAGCGGATATCGATAAACAAACCGTTAATTTTCGGGCCAATTACGACAACACTCTCCATGAACCGGAGGTTTTACCCACTAAGGTTCCCAATTTACTCATAAATGGGGCCGCAGGGATTGCTGTGGGTATGGCCACCAATATCCCCCCCCACAATCTCGGCGAGGTCACTGATGCCCTGCTCGCCTTGCTTGATGATCCAACTCTGGATTTAAGCGGGATTTTACAATATATTCAGGGGCCTGATTTCCCGACCGCCGCAATCATGTATGGGCGCCAGGGACTTCAACAAGCATATGCCACTGGACGGGGGAGTATCAAACTCCGTAGCCGGTTGCATGTCGAAGAATCCAAGAAAGGACGGGAATCGATTATAATCACCGAAATTCCCTTTGCCCTCAATAAGGCCTCTTTGGTCGAAAAAATCGCCCATCTCGTTAATGAAGGGAAGTTAGAGGGGATCAGTGATTTACGCGATGAATCGGATCGCAATGGAATCCGCATTGTGATTGATCTCAAGCGTAGTACGCTTTCGGACATTGTCATCAATACCTTATACAAATATACGTCTCTGGAAACCTCTTACGGCATTAATCTTTTGGCTGTAGTCAATAACCGTCCGCAACTTCTAGGTCTTAAGCAGATCCTAGAGTTGTTCTTAGAGCACCGCAAAGAGATTATACTTCGCCGCTCACGTTATGATTTAGATAAGGCTGAAAAACGGGCACATATTCTTGAAGGTCTGCGCATCGCCTTGGATAATATCGACGAGGTGGTTCGACTCATCCGGGCTTCCTCAACACCGGCTGAGGCCAAAACACAGCTCATGCAACGTTTTGCCCTAAGTGACGTGCAAAGCCAGGCAATATTGGATATGCGGCTGCACCGTTTAACCAACATGGAACGCGATAAACTTTTGGAAGAGTACCGTTCTGTGTTGGAACGTATCGAGTACCTCAAAAGTATAATAGAGAAAAGCGAAGTCCTGCGTGGCGTTGTGCGTGAAGAACTCAAGGAACTGAAAAAAACTTTCGCAACCCCGCGACGCACAGAAATCCTGGAATATGATCCGAATGAGATCGATATAGAGGATTTGATACCTGATGAAGAAGTGGTCATCACCCTGACACGGAACGGCTATATCAAGCGTACCCCGCTTTCGGCCTACCAACAGCAAAAACGCGGCGGAAAAGGGATTTCCGGAGCCAATGTCGGGCAGAAAGACTTTGTGACCGATCTGATGACCGGCACCAATCATCGGTATCTTTTGCTGTTCACCAACAAAGGCCGTATGCATCAATTGAAAGTGTATCAAATCCCAGAGGGGAAGCGTACAGCCCGGGGGACCCACATCGCAAATCTTTTGCCCTTAGACAAAGAAGAATATGTGGCCACAGTCCTTTGTATGCGGGACTTCGAGGCCGACCATTCCTTTTTATTCGCCACCAAAAAGGGGATGGTCAAACGCTCGGCAGTGCATTTATACCGAAATTATCGGCCCCATGGCTTGATTGCCGTAACCTTGCGCGACGATGACGAGCTGATCGCGGTACGTGAAGTGGAGGAAGCCTCGGAGATCTTTTTAGTCACCCAGCAGGGAGTGGCCATTCGCTTTGCCTGTGATGAAGTACGATCCATGGGCCGGTCTGCAGCCGGCGTCAAGGGTATCGCGCTACGCCAAAGCGATGCCGTTGTTTCCTGTGTGGTGCTCAATGGCGATGGTCGGGCCCAACTTTTGACCGTTTCGGAAAAAGGATACGGCAAACGCACGGAGATTGATTATTACCGGCAGCAATCCCGTGGTGGCAAAGGTATCATCAATATGCGTGTGACCCCGAAAACCGGGGCGGTTCTCGGGGCTATGATGGTCGATGACAGCGATGAGCTCATGATGCTCACCTCAAACCATAAGATGCTGCGTATCGGGACCACTGATATTCGTATCTGCGGCCGGGCTACCCAAGGGGTCAAGTTGGTTTCCTTGGACAGCCAGGCCACGGTGGTCTGTTTTGATCGCATTGTCAGTGAGGAAGCGCTGACCTCCTAATAGAGGTCTTGAACTTTTTGCCTGAATCCGTGAACGGGCCTCTACCAACTCTGGTTTCCGGATTGAGGGAGGTACGTAAAACGCTTTGTAATCGGCCGCTGTACAAGAGTACGGCGGCCGATTGCATTTGGATAAGGCAGAGTTGGTTGGAGTTGTGATTGGTACCCATACATCATAATCGTTGTATCCAGTGTTCGTGATCAGCCAGCCGGAGGGAAGGGAGGCAGGGAGGGCGGCTATATAAGGGCCCAAAAGAGACCGAGGGGGACGGTCACCAGGGCTAAAAGGGTGGTCGTGACTACGGTGCCAGCAGCCAATTGGGGGTCGCCTCCGAAGCGATAGGTAAGAATCGTGGAGATGGCCGCAGCAGGCATAAAGGCGTTGACCACAGCCATATTATAGACGTCATCAACAAGGGGCAGTTGCCGGAGGATCACGGTGAGCACCAGGGGAATAATAAGCAATCGTAGACAGGTGCCCAGCAGGATAAGACCGCGTGGCTGAAAAACAGGCAAGGGATAGAGGCTAGCCCCGACGAGGAAGAGCACTGTGGGGATGGCCGCGGCTCCAACGAAGGCCGTGGTTTGTTGCACAATGCCGGGGATAGCCGCTGTGGCCTCGCCAAGGCAAAGGGCTAAGGCTATAAGCAGCGCAATCTGTGTGGGAGTGAGTAAATGGCGTAGCAGATGGCCCCATGTGTGGCCGCCACCCAAAAGGGCCACTCCAATCGTCCAAAGGCCCAGTGCCGCGCCGAGGCTAAAAAAGAACAAATTGGCCACAGCGGCGTCGCCCCAGAGATTGTCGACAATGATGACGGGTAAAAAAATGGCGTTATTGACCGCGCATAGGTGGTGGAGGGTCCGGCGCTGTTCAAGGGAATGGCGTTTCAGAAAAAGGCGCGCTAAGGCCCCAATACCTGTTCCGCAAAGGACAATGGCAAAGGCGATAACCGGCAGCGGCCACAGTTCATGGAGCCGCTCCGTGGCAAAATGCTTAGTGGTGGAAGAAAACACCAAACAGGGGACTAAGAAATCGATGGCAACCCGACTCCAGCGACCGATATCCTCGCCTTGGAGATAGTGAAAATGGCGGGCCAGCCAGCCTAAACCAAAGACGCAAAAAATTTGGATCACAGCCCAGACGATATCACCGACCACAACCTCTCTCCCGAATCATAGCAATTGGTGTGTGGGCATATCCGCCTGTACCGCCTTTTCTCGAAAAGGCTGCTGCGCCAAGAAATCGGGCAATTGGGGCTGCTCAAGGGGATGACTGAAGAAAAACCCTTGGGCGTAGCGGCAGCCCATGGCGGCAAGCATTTGGGCTTGTTCCCGGTTTTCGATGCCCTCGGCGACCACGGTTTTTTTCAAAGAATGGGCCATGTCGATAATAGCCTGAGTGATGGCTTTACTTTGAGGGCTGATTAAGACGCTTTGCACGAAACTGAGATCAATTTTTAGGGTATTGATGGAAAATCGATGCAAATAACTCAATGACGAATAGCCGGTACCGAAATCATCCACCGCGACACCGATGCCGATTTCTTGGAGTTGGCTCAAAAAACGCTGCACTTTTGCCGCGTTTTCCATAAGCACCGTTTCGGTTAATTCCAAGCGTAATGCCGAGGGAGGCAGGTTGTAATGGGTGATGGTGTGGTAAATAGTATCCACAAAAGAATCCTGATCCAATTGCCGGGCCGAGACGTTCACATTGAGGTGCATGGGAGCGAGGAATTCCGGGTGTTCAGCCCGCAAACTCGCCATTGTAGCGCACGCCCTGTCCAGAACCCAGGTGCCGAGATGCTGAATGAGGCCGCATTGTTCGGCGATAGGAATAAACCGGTTCGGAGGGATCATGGTCCCATCGGGCAGGCGCCAGCGGGCCAAGGCCTCAAAACCCTCAATGGTTCCATTGCTAAGTACTAGAATGGGTTGAAAAGCCAAAAATAATTCACTGTTTTCAGGGCTCAGAATGTTTTTACGTAACCGATTTTCCAAAGAAAGGGCTTCCAAAGCTTGGGTGTGCAGGGATGGTTCAAACACAGCGATTTGGTCGCCGCCTTGGAGTTTGGCTTGGCGCATGGCTGTAGCCGCATCGCGAAGAATGTACTCTGGATTGGAATAGGGATTTGTTTGCAAGCAACTGACCACCCCGATGCTGGCGGAGATATTCAATTCATGAGGGTCAATGGACATATGCCATTTAAGTTTGTCCAGCAGGCCCTGAGCGATTTCCAAAATATCTGTTTGGTTTGTGTTGGCCTGGAGCAGAATGCCGAATTCGTCGGCGCTGAGACGGGCGAGGGAATCGGCTGGGGACAGTTGGGTAGCCAACCTGCGCCCCGATTCCTGCAAAACAGCGTCACCAACCCAATGCCCGAGACTGTCGTTGATACGGCTGAAACGGTCAAGATCGACAAGCAACACGGCAAATGAACAATGGCCCCGCTGCCGTTGGGACTGAAAAATTTGTTCTAAGCGTTTTAGAAAAAACGATCTATTCAAAAGCCCGGTGAGCGTATCCCATTCACTTTTGTAGGCCAACTCGTTTTCCGCAAATTTGCGTTGGGTGATGTCCCGAAGAATGCCGCGTAGATGGCGGGGTGTTTGCTCAGCGTCGTATTCGACTTCGCCTACGGCAAAAAACCAACGGGTGGTGGTCCCTTGTTGCCAGCGGAATTCCAGATGGAGTTCATCTCCCCTAGTTAGCGTTTCTTGCACCGCATGTTCAAAACTGGCTACGTCCTCGGGATGGATGTGCTGGAGAACTTCCTGGTAGGATTGTGGTAACTGCAGGGAAAGATTACCAGCGGTCAAAAAACGGTGGACGTCTCCGGCCCAGGTGAAGTCATCATTTTGGATATCCCAATCCCAACTGCAGATTTTGGCGGCGCGTTGGGTCAAGCGGTTATGCTGGTGAGAGTGTTTAAGGCTTTGGGCATAGCGCTGGATGAGAATATACAAAAGGAGCCCGGTGCCTCCCACAAAGAACAGCCCTTTGAGGCTTTGGACCGTGGTCCGCCAGTCTCCGGGAGGGATGAACCGAGCAACCAAGGTATCGGAGAAAAGAATCCAAAGTCCGGCCACTATGATGTATATAAGAACAATCACAGCTGGTTGCAGAAAACGGTGCGAGCGAGTGTGGTCCATAGTGTTTTTCTGCCTTGGCTGGAAACAGGGTGATGCCTTATCGCCATATTTTCCTGGCTATACTGCATTGTGTAAAATCTGCCGGTAGCAAGGAGACTTTTTGCCAAAAGAGCCTATAGCGAGCGTGGGCCCCGATAGTGTACAGGTCTGGTTCTGGAAGTGTATCCTCGGGGCCGGGGAGTATTTGTGTC
Organism: Thermodesulfobacteriota bacterium; assembly: GCA_051747685.1. Taxonomy (GTDB): domain Bacteria; phylum Desulfobacterota; class Desulfovibrionia; order Desulfovibrionales; family Desulfohalobiaceae; genus Desulfohalobium. The sequence continues at coordinate 18,867 of JBNJGM010000010.1, forward strand.
CTGCCAGAATGAGGCCCATAAGCTGGAGTTTCCCCAATGAGTCTGTTCTGTGTACGATGCTGCCCGTAGACAAAGCAAGCCCCTTTGTTTCTAGCCGTTTCCAGAAAAAGCGATGCAATGAGCGGATGTGATAGATATCCCTTGGCCATCCCCGCCTCTCCGAGCATACGACAGGGAAAACCAATTCTGGTTGGAACTGTTGGGTCCCCCTTTTTGTTCCTTTTTGGACAAAATCCCGGCATCTGTCCCATTTGGAACAGATATGGCGGAATATGTTTGTGCCAAATGGGACAATTTCGATAGTAGGTGAATTTAAAGTATTGAAATATAAAGATATAATTTTCGGCATATATTTTGCTCTAGGCACTAGATCAGGTGCCGGTGGGCATCGGTGCGCGCATGAGGATGTATTTCCAGTCCTGGGGTACTACCACGAGGCCACTGGGCTGGAAGTGGAATGAAAATTTTCAAGATGAAGGAGAGAAAAGAGATGCACAAGGGTATTATACGTGCCGTGAGTGCTGTGGCAATCCTGCTTGTCTCCCTGTTGTTGTCGGGCTCTGTCTGGGCCCAAAATGGGGTACAAGCCAGTATTGATTCTCAGCAACACCAGGTTGGCGATTCTGTCACTATTGAAGGCAAAATTGAGCCCGGTCAGGACCTTTTTGTCACTGTGTCTTCGCAACGAAAATTTGCGCCTCAAGATTCTGATGGGGTTAATGAGAAAAAATCCTTCGCCAGAGCTGTGGAGGAAAATCCATTTTCCATGGATACTTCGGTTCCGGTGCTTTATTATGTTTTGACCAACAAGCCGGATGACTTGGGGACTGTTACCAAAAAACGCTTTGGCGGCCCTTCGTTTGCCAATGGTATTTATAAAACTACCATGTTTAGCCTAGCCAACTATGACGAGTTGGGATCGGAGGTTAAACAATATTTGGGTCCGCTTAAAAGCAAAGCGGAATGGGATTTTTTCCGCTACAACCATCAGAACTCCTACGGAATCAATACGGTGACCAAGGAGAGAACCCAGGTCGGGAAAGTGACCATTTTTGCCCGTTCTGTACTCGGTGATTACGAGCAAACTGGCAATTACTGGGATGAAGGCACTACTGTGGATCTGGATAAAGACACGGGTGAATTCACCGCCACCTTTAAGACCTTCCGGCATACCCCTCCGGATACCGGCTTTAATGTGCATGTAAATGGCGAAGAGATCGGTAGTTATACCCTGGAAGGCAAAGGCTTCTGGCTCTCCCTCGGTGGTCGTTATATGAACCCCCTCTGGATTATTCTGGGAGCGATTTTGGTTGGCGCCTTTTTCTCCCTGATCGGGGCCGCCGGTGGTATGCTCATGGCCGCATATCAAGTTATGGTCGTTAATACCATGGGGCCTGTCGGGATCAACGCGGCCAACGTGCTGCGTCCCTCCAACGTGGCCCTGACACTCTTTTCGCCGCTCGGATCGTTTTATCGCTACGCTATTAAAGAGCGCCGTGTGGCCTGGCCTGTGGGCTTGTCTTTTGGGCTGGGGATCTTGATCGGATCCATCTGGCTCGGCAAGTATGTCACTGAGTTCTTGCCCTTGGCTTCATACAAAGAATGGTTGGCCGTGCTTGTTGTCTTGATGGGCGCTCGGACTTTGTATGAACTGACCCCCAAGGTCATGGAGAAGCGTAAAAACATCAAGGCCATGACCCAGAAGTTCAATGAAGAGGTTCGCAAAGCCAAGGAAGAAGGTCGGGCGGCCCAAATGGGTTCCATTGAGCCCGTGAGCACAGGCTTGACTAATTTCCGCTTTAAGTTCTGGGGCGAAGAATTCAAGATCAACCCTTTGCTTTTTGGAATCATCGGCCTAGGTATTGGCATAGTGGCCCGCTGTTTTGGTATCGGTGGTGGGTTTCTGCTCGTGCCCATTATGACCATGGTCGGCGCTTTGCCCATGTATGTGGCGGTTCCGGTGGGATTGGTCGGCACTTGTTTCTCCTCTATCGGTTCCTTCATCGGGTATCTGATGAACGGCTATCTGCCGGATTTATGGATCGCTCTAGCCATTATTATCGGTGGCTTTGTCGGTGGAACAATCGGTAGTCGGATGCAAAAGTTGTTTACTGAAAAGCAGCTGAAGTGGATCTTGGCCATCGTGCTCTTTTTCCTCTTCTTCCGTTTTTTCAAAATCGAGATCTGGATCTAGCCCGATTATGTTTGCTCCGGGTCCGGCCCTCTGGCCGGCCCGGAGCACTCCTGACGTCTTGTCGTGGCCGTGGAGCTCCTCAAAACGGATATGACAAGGCAACGGGAGTATCGAAATATTTGTCGGCAGGCCCTGCAACGTTGTGCGTAAAAGCACCACTACGAGGCGCACTTCAGTCAGGCGTGAATCTGGGGGCCGATACAAAGCCTATGTAAAGACCATATGAGGAGGAATTGCCATGCTTGATGCTGTATGGCTGAAAATTGTTGCTGTCTTGAAGATGGTTCAAAGCGCATTGGATTGGGTACTCGCCCCTGTCGACACGTGGGCGGGGCCAGCGTTTTCTATCCTCTTGCTCGCAACGGCGATAGTGGTATTGACCTCTTGGTTAGGTCGCTACAAGACGCGCCGTTACCGGGAATTGGAACAGGAGTTTTGGCATTGGTTCCATGTGCGAGAGGCAGCTTTAGAAGCCGACGACGGGCAACAGGACAATAGAAAGGCTTTGGCCGTTACCATCGATAAGGCCAAGCTCAACGAAGTCTATTACAATTACTTTTTTGAAGGACTGCTCAACAATTTACTCACACGCTATATCCCGATTATGTTTACCGCTGGATATATCAATTCCGCTTACCGGCCAGAAGCATTACTGAGCAAAACCGGCCAGGAGGCACTGTTTGTCTTGCCATTTGGCAGCGATCCTGTCGCTGTAGGCGGTGTGTTTTGGTATGTCTGCTGCCTGGCTCTGGTGGCGTTGACGCGGCTGGGGATCAAGTATGTGCGCCACAGAAATACATCAGCGATGCATGAGGTTTCCCATGCTGTCTCTCATTGAACAGCTATCCGACTGGACGGAAGCTCGCTGGCCGGAACTGACTCCCTTTATAGCCGGATTGGCAACCGCTGTTTTAGGTCTGGGAGCGCTGGTTCTTCTTACGGTGGGTTTAGCCCCGGCGAAATTGGTGACCCTTATGCCGCTGTGGCTGTGCCTTTGTGCGGCAAGTGGCGGTTATACCCTATGGCACAAACGGCGGCGCACGGTATCTAAATCCCTTCCGGTATTAACAGCCGCCTTAGCCGTTCTTCTCGCGTTGGGCGGGGTAGCGGTGCAATATGGGGTCGAGAGTATTTTTTTTCAAGCCACCCTCAAGCCAACGGTGGTGGGTATTTGTATTGCTGCCGCCGTGTTTGGGGCTGCTTTGGGAGGCTGGTTACGTGTACGGTACGAAACCGTTTGCTTTTAGGAGGGAGAATTTCCGGGGGCCATTCCAGAGCCTTTAAGGACATCCCGCTAAGAGCACATTGGGCCCTTGGTGGAAGGAGGCGCTGGGACGGCAGGAGCAGGCGTTTTTGGCGAAAGAGATCAGAGGCAGGGGCATGAACCCGAGTAATCCGATCCCTCCGGTACAGGGCCTATTATGTAGCACGCCGGGGGGCGAACTGAAAACAATAAGGAGCGATAGTATGCAGAGGCAAACCAAGCAGGACCACATCCTTTTATTTCGTTTTTTTTCCAAACTGTTGCGCGATGAGGTGGCAACTTCCTTTTTAAGCGCTCTCCAAGAGCAAAAGGTTGCTCAGCAGCTAGGGGACGTACTGGGCCAGAGTCAGCTTTTGGATGTAGAACAGGCCGGCCAGGAATTCGTCAGTTTTTTGCAATCCGCTTCCGCTGAAGTGTTAGCCCGGAACCTGCAATATGAATATGCGGACTTGTTTTTAAATGTCGGGTCGAATCCGGTTTTTCCCTATGAATCGTGTCACCTCACCGGCCAACCTGTAGTGCGGCAAAAAAATGTATTCGCCCTGCGCGCGGCGTACCGCGAAGTCGGTCTACGGCCCAATCCCAATTACCCCGATCTTGATGAGCATATCGCTGTAGAACTCGATTTCTTGGCCGGGCTTTTGCTTAATGACCACGACGATGCGTTCAAGCTATTTTTCGTGGACCATTTCGCCCCTTGGGCGCTGTGTTTTTGCGATCAATTGGAAAAGGCCGCGCAGTCTGTCTTTTACCGCGATCTAGCCGTTATCCTTCGGGGTATGCTCCGCTGCACACTGGCCTGTTTGGGCCAATCCGAAGGTTTGGCCGCGGAGAAAGCCGAGCCGGAATGCCGCCGACTGGCCCAAGTGGTGGCCGAACTTGGTATTGAGCCAGAGCCGGAACTGATGGTTCCCGGAACTCTGGAAGATACGGGTATCGAACAGATCCCGAGTCATTGTTATACTTGTGGCGCCTTATGCGGAATGCAGGCCAAAGTGCAGGACGGGGTCCTGGTTTCAGTCAGCGGGCTTTCCGATGATCCCAAAGGCGCCGGGCGGCTGTGCCCTAAGGGAGGGGCCGCGCCAAAACATGTCTATTCGGCCTATCGCTTGAAAACCCCGTTGATCAAAGAAGATGGGCGTTTTCGCAAGGCGAGTTGGGACGAAGCCCTTGATCGGGTAGTGCAGGGCATTCAGGACACGGAACCAGGAAAATTGGGCTATTTTCGGGGCAATGATTTTTGTAATTGGATCCATGAAGCCCTTTTTGACCACCTGGGCTGCCCCAAAGGGACCCACCGGACAATGTGCGACAATTCGAACCGGATGTGGACCGAGCATTGCGTAAACGACAAAAGGCCCTGGATCAATTATGAGCACTCGGACTATATTTTGCATTTCGGGATGAATGAATTGGCGACATCCTACGGCCAGCGGAAAACCGCGGAATTTAAGCAGGCCCTTAAGCGTGGGGCCAAACTTGTCGTTTTTGATCCCCGCAAATCTGAAACCGCGGCCAAAGCCGATGAGTGGATCGCTCTTAAACCCGGTACTGACGGGGCGGTAGCCATGGCTATGGCCCATGTCCTGTTGACGGAGAACCTCTACGACCATGATTTTGTGAACGAATGGACCTACGGTTTTGAGGATTTTAAAAAGCGGGTGCTCGGTGAAGAAGACGGGGTGCACCGGACGCCGCAATGGGCGGAAGAGATAAGCGGTGTTCCGGCAGGAACCATCGCCCGTATCGCTCGGGAATTCGCTGCGGCGCAAGCCAAGGGCGCCTTGTCCTGGACTGGATTGGCCCAGGTGCCCAACGGCTATTGGTCTACTGGCGCGGTGCAGGCCTTAAATGCATTGTGTGGAACCTACGACGCTCCTGGTGGTCCCTCATTGCCTTTTAAACGCAAACTTAAAGGCGCCTGGGGTGAGGGCCAAACCAAACCGCCCAAAACCGATGCCCCAAAATTGAACAGCTTCAGTCTCTGGTCCGGCTGGTCGCCGGCCGTGTTTGAGGAAGATGTTGACGCAGGACGGATCACCGGCATGGTCGGATATTGGGGTGATCCTGTGCTTTCCTGGGGCAATTCGGAGTCCGTACGTCGGGCCCTGGATAAGATGCAATTCACGGCCATGATCGAAGCCTTTATGTGCGATACCGCCCTGCAATGCGACGTCATTTTGCCAGACGCGACGTGGTTGGAACAAAGCCAAGTCAAACCGGACTGGCTCTATGAAGCGTTTATTGGCTATTTTGCTGAAGTTGTCCCCCCAATGTATGACACCAAGCCGATGTGGCGTATCACCCAGCTTTTGGCGCAACGTTTGGGTTTGGGAGAGTATTTTCCCTGGGAACATGTAGATGAGGCTTTCGCCAATATGTTCGTCGGCAGCCCTTGGTCGCTTGAGGAACTCAAAGCCAAGGGCGTTATCCTCACTGATGAGGCGGAGTATTATAAATACCGCAAATGGGGTGGATGTAATCCCCCGGAAGGGTATGGCTCCTCAGGCACGAGCAAAACCGGGAAGTTTAATATCAAAAATCCGGTGGCGGAGGAAAAGGGCTTTGATGCCTTGCCGGACTATAAGGAACCGCCGCAGGAGCTCACGTCCGACGCGGAGTATCCCTTTATTTTTGGGAATTTCCGCTTGTTTCAGCACGAGCATTGCTCCACGTTCAATAATTATCAGCTTATGAAGCTCCAAGGCACGAACACCGTGTGGATCAATAGCCAGGACGCGGAAAAGGCTGGTGTGCAAAAAGGGGATCAGGTCCGTGTCAAATCGCCCTGGGGCGCGGTCATCATGGATGCCCAGCCTACTGCAGACATTGCGCCGGGTGTGCTTGCTGCAGCGGGTGGCTTCGGCCACAAGCGGGGGCTGGAGGGAGACCCCAAATTCCCGAATATGGGCGGCGTCAATGCCACGGGTGAGTTGCAAAAGCCGAATACCCCGGAAACCGTGGGCGGAACACCGCTGCTGAAATATATTAAAACCCGTATTGAAAAGGTCTAAACCGTCGACTTCTGGTGGGTATTCCTTCTTCTCGGCCAATAGCAAAGGCCCCAGCCGTAACGGCTGGGGCCTTTGTTGTATGCAACGGTATCCCTTCAAGGGAGTGGAACGCTGTGGCACTCGTGGATGGGTGCGTTAGTCCAAACGAACAACCCGTTGGGCTTTGCCCTGGGATTGGGGGAGCGAGTTATGTTGGACGAGTTCTATTTTCGGGGTAATCAGGATTTCATTGCGCAACATGGTGGCGATCCGGCGCTGCAGGGCCTGTAAAATACGCATATCCTCAACAAAATGTTCGTCGCGGATTTCCACTTTGATCCGCATCTGATCCATTTCCCGCTCCTGGAAAATTTCGATACGATAATTTTGGCCCACTTCCGGGATACCCATAAGCACTTGCTCGATTTGCATGGGGTAGATATTGACCCCTTTGATAATAAGCATATCGTCGGCCCGTCCGGCGATGCGGTCGATGCGCCGGTGGTGGCGTCCGCAGGCGCAGGTGCCGGGAAGAAAGCGAGTGAGATCCTTGGTCCGGTAGCGGATAAGGGGCATACCTTCCCGGGTCAGGGTGGTCATGACCAACTCGCCGACCTCCCCTTCGGCAACCGGTTCCAAGGTTTCGGGATCTAGGATCTCGGCTATAAACGCGTCTTCCCAGACATGCATCCCGTTTTGTGCTTCGCACTCAAAGGCCACACCAGGGCCGTTCATCTCCGAGAGGCCGTAGGAGTTAAAGGCCTTAAGATCCAAAAGTGCCTCCACTTTGGTCCGAACCGCTTCTGTATGCGGCTCAGCGCCAATGACCGCCCGTTTGAGCGGTAATTCTCGGGGATCGATATTCTGTTGGGTAAGTACAGAACCGAGATAGAGGGCGTAGGAGGGGATGATGTGCACGGCGGTGACCTGAAAATCGCGGATTAATTTCAATTGCCGCTGAGTATTCCCGGATCCCGAAGGTATAGTCAGGCAACCGAGCATTTCCGCTCCATAGTGGATACCCAGGCCCCCGGTGAACAGGCCATAGCCGGAGGTATTTTGGAATACATCCGTGGCACGTACCCCTGCGGCATGCAGACTCCGGGCCATAAGGCTAGCCCAAGTGCGGATGTCGTTGTGGGTATACACAATGGCCGTGGCCGCTCCCGTGGTCCCGGAAGACGCGTGCAAGCGGACGAGGTCCTCGACCGGGACGGCAGACAACCCTAAGGGGTAAGCGTTGCGGAGGTCGTCTTTATTCGTCATCGGTAAGCTGCGGATATCTGCTGGCGATTGAATGGTTTCCGGGGCAATACCGGCTTCGTGCAACCGACGATTATAAAATGGGGAACGGGCGGCTTGGTGGAGCGTCTCACGGAGGCGCGAGACCTGGGCGGCGGCAATGGCGTCCCGCGTCCAGCCTTCTTCCTGGCTGTAGAACATGCTCTCTGACTCCTTGGAACTCTGTATGGGGAGGGCGCTACCTTAAACCGGCCTTACACCTAGGTGTTGTCCCTGAGAAAATCAAGATGTAGCCAAAAAGTGTGCCCCTAAGGTTAGCAAAGTAGCTATTTGCCGTATGCTCCTGTGCTCCCGTTTGCGGCAGCGTTGAGCGCGGTAAGAGAAGACAACGAAAACTGCCTGCGAGGCAAAAAAGGAGCTGGTATGCATGAAATATCCCTTGGCCAAACCCTGACCGACTATTTGAGTGGCCAGCCTATTGAGGCCACGACCTATGAAGATATCCGACAGGCCCTCACCCGTATGCTGGTCGAAGAAAAAGGATATCCCCCAAGCCAACTCCACCCTAAGGTGCCCATTGCCTTTGTCGTAGATGGGCAGGATTTTGAGCACCGGGTGGATCTGGTTGCGCTAGATCCGCGAGGCACTGCCGTAGCAGTTATTATGTTCTGTGCCGGGGATGTGGTGAGCTATATCCGGGAAACCGTGGCAGCCGCGCGCCTTGTGCCCCAAGGGCCGGCGCCGCTGGCAATGATTACCGACACGCAAAGCGCTGTATGTGTGTGCTCCGCCGATGGGAGTGTGCAGTATGAAGGTGGCTACCACGCTTTGCCGACGTGGGAAGCATTGCTCGATCTGGCCCAACAATGTCCCCCTGGGGAGCTTTCAGAGGCCAGCCGAACTAAAGAGCAACGTCTGTTGTACACCTTTCGGGGATTAACCGGATGCTGTTCCGGTTCGTGTGCAGATTCGTAAATATACCCTCTTCTCCAGTGCACGGTCATGCGTACGAAATCTGGTACTGCAATCAGAAGCCATGTGGAGTGCATGGATGTAGATCCCCCCGCCTGTGTGCCGAAGAGGAGGTTGATACAAGGAGCTGCCATGGGAGTTCGAATTGTGGCGCAAAGATGGGCTCGGTTCATCGACGCCGGCCGGGGGATTGGTCTCTTTTTCGCCTCCGGTATACACCCGGTGGTGCACGCGTGTGCCGCTCTAGCGGTCGTGGCCGCCGGGGTATATTACGGGATTTCCCGGATGGAGTGGGTTGCCGTGGTGGTGACCATCACGTTGGTTATGGTCGCGGAAGCCACGAATAGCGCCCTGGAAGAACTTGCCGACGCTGTGACGCAGGAGTTTGATCCCCTCATTGGACGGGCAAAGGATATCGCGGCCGGAATGGTTCTTTTGGCGGCATTGGGCGCCATAGTCGTGGGAGGAATGATTTTCGGCCCGCATTTGTTCGGCTAACCCGGGCGGGGAGTGAAGAGGGCAACTGCAGCAAGCAAAGCCCTCGGCTCTCCGGTTGCCGGATGAACGAATACCACTCCGGAATTTTTGCCATACCTCCTTTCCTAGCCGGGGGATGAGGCCTCCGGGGAGGAAAGGAGGTATGGATCCAGGTTATTTCTTTGCCTGTGGCGCAATGGGGCGGATGGAAAAAAACACCGCGTACAATAGTGGACACAAAAGGAGTGTCAGAACCGTGGAGAAGGCCAGGCCGAAGATTATGGTGTTGGCCATGGGTCGCCACAATTCACCGCCCTGTAGGGACAACGGGAGTAGGCCTAAAATTGTTGTGCAGGCGGTCATGAAAATGGGACGCAACCGTTTCTGGGCCGCAGCGATTACGGCCTCCTCTGGCCTTTCGTGGTGTGATCGCTCCACCTCAATCTGATCTACGAGCATAATCGCATTATTGACCACAATGCCAACCAGCGAAATGAGTCCCAAGAGGGCCATAAATCCGAAGGGCGCCTGCGTGAGTAACAGCCCTGCGGTTACCCCGACACTCATGGGGGGGATGGTCAAAATGATAATGGCCACGCGGCGTAGGGAATTGAATTGGATCATAAGCGCCAAGAGCAATAGGCCTGCGGCCAAGGGGACGTTGACCAGTATGGAACGGTTGGCTTCTGCGGACTCTTCAAATTCTCCCCCGTATTCCAGCCGGTAGCCTGGGGGAAAGGCGGTGGAAGCCCGCAGTTTGTTGACCTCGGGGCGGAGTGTGTCCAGCACTTGGCTGGCAAAGGCCCCGTCTTGAATGTCGGCTTTGATGGTCAACGTCCGGGTGGTATCCCGGCGGCGGATATTACTGGGTTGCCAAGTCAATTTTGGAGTCGCCAGTTGGGCCAAAGGCACGGACTGCTCCCGCGAGGGGGCATAGACATTGATATCCTGGACCCGTGCGGGATGCTCCCGGATATCGGTTTGGGAACGCAAGATTACGGGAATGGCCTCGTCGCCTTCCCGGTATTGGGTGGTTTCTATTCCGGACATCTGGGCCAAAAGGGAGAGGGCGATATCCTTGGAGGTAAAGCCTGCCCGTTTGGCCCGTTCTTGGTCCACTTGGATATCAATTTTTTTGGCCCATTCGCCCCAATCGTCCCACACCGCTGTTATCGCCGGTGTTTGGTGCATGATTTCTACAATCCGGTCCCGCAGGGAATACAGAGTTTCGATATTGCTTCCACTTAGGCGGATCTGGATGGGGGCCCCCACGGGAGGGCCGTATTCCAGGCGTCGTAAGGAAAAACGCGTGTCCGGATACTGTTCACGCAGACGACGTTCGATGCGGGGCTTTACCGCTTCAACCGCGGCAGTATTGGAGGTTTTGATGATCATAAAGGCGTAATTCGGGTTGTCCTGCTTGATATCCAGGGAGAGATACCAGCGGGGTCCGCCGCTTCCGATAAAAGCGCCGACGGTCTCGATTTCCGATTGCGTTTCCATCCAATCCGCAAGCGCGTCGCAGCGCTCGACGGTGGTGCGGATATCGGTGCCATAGGGTTGCCAAAAATCCAGGGTGAGGATTTCCCGTTCATTGGGGGGGAAAAAGACCGAAGGCACGAAGCGAAATCCCCACAGGGCAACGGCGGTGCAAAGAATTATGCCGGCAATGTACAGCAGACGGTGGTGTAGGGCGTGGCGGAGAAGGGCACGGTAGCTTCGGTATACACGGTTTTGGAAGGTACGTTGTTGCGGTTTGGGGTGCAGAAAATAATACGCGCTTGCGGGAACAAAGCTCATAGCCAAAACCCAGGAGGCCAAGAGCGTGATCGCTACGACCACGAAAAGCGAAAAAGTGTATTCCCCGGTTTCGGAATGGGCGAGTGGTATGGGTAAAAAAGCGAAGATGGTTGTCAACGAAGCGATCAATAGCGGCAACCAAAGCCTTTGGATGGTGGATTTGACGGCAGCAAGCCGTTCTTGGCCTTGACGCATACGCACGAGCAAGTTTTCGCTGACCACAACGCCGTTATCCACCAGTATACCCAGGGAGATGATCAGCGCGGCGATGGAGATTTGTTGGAGCTTTACCCCGAAAAAAGGGAGAAGAAAAATGCAGGTCAGCATAGCCAGGGGCACTAAGGCCGCGGCGATAAGGCCGGTGCGCAGGCCGGTGAAAAAAAACATGACCACAACAACAAAGGCAAAGGCTTCCAAAAGATTGAGGGTAAAATCGGTGATCGAGCGTTGCACGTAGGTGGGCTGAAACATGAGTTTGTGCACCTCGATACCCAAGGGCACAAACGCGTCGCTTCTGTCTAGCAACCGGTCAACTTGGTCGCCTAAGCGCAAGATATTCCCCGAATCCTCCATGCTCACGGCCAAGATTACGGCGGGCTCGCCGTTGTAATGGGTTACGGAGCGCGGGGGGTCTTTGTAGCCTCTCCAGACACGGGCGATTTCTTCTAGTGCGATGGATTCCGCGTTTCCCGGCAGGCGGATTGCGGTTTGCCGTATATCTTCGACGCTCTGGAAGGCTCCGCTGGTTTTGAAGACCACCCGCTCGGGACCGAGACGGCTACTGCCACTGGGTTGCACCGCGTTTTGCGCTTCAAGCACGTCCGCAATTTGGAAGGGGGAGAGGCCGAAGTCGGCCAGGCGGCTGTTAGAAAACTCAGTATAGATGCGCTGGTCCTGTACCCCATGCAGGGCGACTTTGGCGACCTGGGGCAGACGGCGCAGTTCGTCTCGCAGGGTTTCGGCTTGGGTTTCCAGTTCTCGGGGGCTAAAGTCGGAACCGGTAACGGCAAGGAGAATACCGTAGACATCACCAAATTCGTCATTGACAATCGGGGGTTGTGCCCCCGATGGCAAGCTGGGGCGGGCGTCGCGAATTTTATTGCGCAACCGCTGCCAAATCGGCTCCATATTTGTATAGTGTTCCTGAAATTCAACATGGATGATGGAAACATTGGACATGGATTGGGAGGTGAGAGTTTTGATCTCCTCCATATCCCGGATCTCTTGCTCCAAAGTGTCCGTAACCAAGGATTCAACGGTATACGGTGTGGCCCCGGGAAACCGGGTAAGGACCACTGCGGTGCGGATGGTGAATTCAGGATTTTCCAGCTTGGGGATAGTCCAATAGGTCCAGAGGCCGGCGAAAACAAGGAAGAACAACAGGGCAGTCGCGGTGCGGTTGTTGCGGATGCAGAGTACTCCGAGATTCATTCCGTGTCCCCTGGTTCTCCCTGGCTTTGCTCGGTGTTTGGCGTGATCTGTTTTTCAAGCCCCCTGCGAACGGAGGTGGAAGGGCCGAGGACAGGGTATAGGTTTGAGGCGGTTGGTGTAGCCGTTATTCAGAGAGGGGCTGTACCGACATCCCGTCTCGCAAACGGCTCACCCCCCGAACGACGAACCGCTCCCCGGGGGTAATACCGGAAAAAACCTGCACTCCGTCCTGGACAAGGCTCCCGGTTTGTACCTCCCGTTGTTCCACTTGCCCGGTGTCCGGCTGATAGACAAAAATGGTAGGTGTTTTTTCTTGCCCTTGGACGGCCTGGGGAGGCACTTTAATATACGGCTTTTCCACTGGCACATGGAAAATAACCCGCGCCGCCATGCCGGAACGGATCGCGAAGGCCTCCTGTTCAAGTTGAACGGTGACTGGAAAGGCGGTGGTCGGCCCTGATTGTACGCCGATTTCGGTCACCGTGGCAGCGTAGCGCGTTTTGGGTTGGGCATCAAAGGTAACTTCGGCCGGATCTCCGGTCTGCAGGGAGCCCAAAAAAGATTCCGGCACACCGAGGTGTATTTCGAGGGGGTCGTTGCCCGCGAGGAGCACGATCGGCTGGCCCGCGGAAACATTTTGATGGACCTCTGCTGGAACACGAACCACCTCACCGTCTATGGGGGCCTCCATACGGCAATAGGAAACCTTGTTTTTGGCGAGTTCGAGGGCTTGCCGCGCAGCTTGGACTTGGGCTTGGGCGGTGTCTAACTCCGCTTGGGCGTCTTCCAGGGCTTTAGCGCTGCTGCTGCCGGAAGCGTACAGGGCGCGGGTTCGGTTATAGCCGCTCCGGGCCTGCTCGAGACCGGCTCGGGCCTGTTCGAGTTCGGCGCGCCTGCGACGGCGCTGTACCTGGTAATCGCTGTCGTCGAGTTCGGCTAAGAGGGTTCCGCGTTTGACGGTCTGCCCAGTGTGTACAGGCAGCGCGTCGATGTTGCCATCGATACGAAAGCTCAGCCGCGATTGGATATTGGCTTGGGCTGTGCCAGCAAAGCTTCGGTCCTGACTGCGCTTCCATTTCCCGGCAGCTTTGACCACCACAGCTCGTTTGTTTTGTTGCGCTGATTCATCGTCCGTGGAAAAGGAGGTGTCGGAACACCCCAACAGAAGCAGGAGCCCGAGGGTGACGCTCCAAAGCTGTGGAGAGGGAAGCGGCCATTTCATACCCCGCTCATCCCGTACGGTGCCTTGGCCAGCCACTTGAGCGAATAGAGATCAAGGCGCCTGTTTTTCATGTTTTGCACCGAGCCTTGGTGGCGTAAATCCTTGAGCAAATCCAGATCCAGGTCGGCGATAAGCGTCATTTCCGTATTCGGGGTGGCTTCGTCGGCTACGGCGTCATGGGGAAAGGCGAAATCCGAGGGCGAAAAAATGGCCGCTTGGGAATATTGGATATCCATATTTTCCACCCGGGGGATATTGCCCACGCTTCCGGAAATGGCCACATAACATTCGTTTTCAATGGCCCGGGCTTGGGCACAGCGACGCACCCGCAAATAGGCGTTTTTGGTGTCTGTCCAAAAGGGCACGAGGAGAATTTCTACCCCTTGGGCGGTCATAAGCCGGGGCAGTTCGGGGAATTCTACGTCATAGCAAATAAGGATCCCGATGCGCCCGACATCAGTATCAAAAACTTTGATCTGGTTGCCGCCCCGAAGTCCCCAGCTTGAGGTCTCCTCCGGTGTGATGTGCAGCTTGTACTGCGTGTCCCAAGTGCCGTCGCGACGGCAGAGAAAAGAAACATTGAAGAGTTTGTTGTCTTGGTATTCCGGTACGGAGCCGGAAACAATGTTGATATTGTAGCCCAGCGCCATGCGCATCAATTCTTCACGCAGCGGTTCGGTGTATTCGGCTAGCGAGCGCATTGCCTCAGCCGCATCCTCCTGGTCGAAGCGAGCCATAAGCGGAGCGTTGAAAAGTTCTGGAAAAAGAATTAAATCCCCTTGATAACGGGCTACTGTATCCACAAAAAATTCTACTTGCTGTAAAAAGTCGTCAAAAGAACCAAAAAGGCGCATTTGCCATTGTACAACACCTAAGCGGATGTAGCTTTTGCGTTGGCTAAGGATCTCCGGCTTCTCTTCATAATAAATATTGTTCCATTCTAATAATACTGCGTAGCCATGAGAGCGCTCATCAATGGGCAAATACCCTTTGATAAGTTTTTTAATGTGAAAGTCATTGGCTAGTTGGAAGGAAAGTACCGGGTCGTGCAGCTCTTTATTTTTGACTTGGGTGACATATTCCTGTGGCGTGAGTTCGCTACTGTATCGGCCGTATCCCGGGATACGGCCCCCGACGAGAATGCCTTTGAGGTTGAGTTGCTCGCACAGCCCCTTGCGACCGTCGTACAGCCGGCGACCCAAGCGCATGCCTTGGTAGTCAGGGTGCACGAAGACCTCGATCCCGTAGAGATAATCCCCGTTGGGATCATGGTTGCGCAGATAGCCCTCGCCGATAATGTCCTGGTAGGTATGGGAATTGCCGTATTGGGCATAATCAATAATAAGGCTTAAGGCGACCGCAACAACTTTGCCGTTGTCCTCAATGCACAATTGCCCTTCTGGAAACCGGGTGACCATAGAACGGATTTCGTCCCTCTCCCAGACTTCGTCCATGGCCCGATAAGCCCGTTCCATGATTTCCGCCAGGTCAGGGTAGTCCTCGATGCGTAAGTTGCGCAGCGAGAGTTTGTGTTCAAATATTTCAGGGCTTTCTTCCATGGCGTGTCCTTTGGGCAAGGCTTTTTGGTGCCTGTGTTGCTATTTTGGGCTGTCAGTGGTGATTGGAATCTGCTTTACGGGAGCTGCACGGGTATAGTCAGGCGTTGTTGCGTTGTTGTGTTGAAGGCGGTTGAGCCATTCTGTTTGGTCCGAATTTGGGGCCAGCCAGGCGAACCAGGACATGCTGCGCTGGAGTTGGAGGAGCGCTTCAAAATAGGAGTAGCGGGACAAATCGACACGTTTTTCCTGCTCAATGGCTTGTTGTTGCGCATCAAGTATCTTCACAATGGAGGCTTCCCCTTGGGCGTATTGCTCCTGCACCACCTGGAGATTTTGCTCGGCCCGTTGTGCCGCGCGGCGGTGTAGCCGGATTTGCGGACGGGTATTTTGTACTGCAGAGACCGCGGAACGAACATTTTCCCGAAGAGTGCGCCGTAGCTGCTGGCGTTTGGCGCTGAGCCGGGTGATTTCCGACTGGGCCTCGGCCACAGCATAGCCGCGTTTTCCACCGCTGAAAAGGGGAAGCGAGGCCCGCAGGGCCAGCGTCCAATTGTCGTCATTGGATTCGGGGATACGCAACCCCGATTGCGGCGGGGCCTGCCAAGTTGAGCTGTGCCGGGAAAGTTCGTGTTCAAACTCGAAGGAGGCTTTGACTTCGGGGGTGAAAAAGGCCCGTTTCTTTTGATCCCGGGTGAGGCGCGCGCCTTGGAGCAACGCGTCGAGGGCCTGTAATCCGGGTGATTCGCGCAAGGCGGTACGTTCAGCCTGTTCGCGCAAGTCGGCTATACTTCCTGCGGCGGCGTATCCGTTCCGGAACAGCGAGCGGAGAAAATGCGGCGGTCCGGATAAGCTGGGGTCGACGGGTTTCCATTGGGTTTGCAGGGGCTGCCCTAGGACCTCGTTTAACTGCAGCCGTGCCTGCTCCAAACGTTTTCGGGCCCTGAAGACAGCGCTTTGCTGCGTGGCCTCCTGGGCCTCCCAGCGGTAGATGTCCTGGGGCCCGGAAGCTCCGCTGCGGTGTCTGGCCCGGGCCAAATCAAGATGGTCCAAAGTGATGGAATGGTTTTTCTGTGCACTTTGCAGTTCTGTTTGCGCCCGGAGGTAGTTCAAAAAGACCTGGCCGGCTTGGGCTGTAACGTCTAAGCGTGTACGAACCCTTCTCCATTTTTGGGCTTGTGTTTTCTGGTTGGCGGCGGCAAAGCGAGTGAAAAGGGGATCGTTAAAAATATTTTGCTCGAGGCGTACCCCCACAGTAGTGTGTTGCCAGGGTTGTATTCCTAAGGAGGCCGCGGAGCGGTCCTTGTCTATATGGGTGTTTTCCCAGTATCCGCTGGCCTGGGGTAAAAAGGCGGCTTTACTTTGGCCGGCGCGGCTGTCAGCCCTTTTTACCTTGGCCCTCTGTTCTTGAAGTCTGGGATGGTGGTTTGCAGCCAGGTTCAAAGCGTGCCTAAGAGTCAAGTGAGGAAGAGAGTGCTCTGCAGCGGTGTGGATGATCTCGGCCGTGCGATCAGCGGCCTGATCGATGGATAGCCCCAGGTGTTGAGCTGTTGCGGCATTCAAGCTCAATCGTCTAGCCGGTGAGAGATGCACTGGGAGCGTCTCCGGGGGAGTGCCCCGGAGTACAGCCTGGATATTTAGCGCCAGGTGCCGGGTGAGTTGGGAGAGGCCGAAGCCGGTATGGGCCCCCAGTGCCCCTTGTAGCACGTCTTTTCGGCCGTAGGCCGAGAAAACCGGCCAGCGGTGAGTGGTGCTTTTACGGATAAGGGCAAAACGCTCCTTTTCCGTGAGCCTTGGGGTGGGGCCGAGGTAGACTGCGGTTTTC
>JBNJGM010000010.1:35942-39883 GCA_051747685.1 Thermodesulfobacteriota bacterium
GTCAACGGGCTGGGGCCATCATGCACCACATCCACTTGCACCGTTTTCGCGGCGCTCCAGGCCTTGGGGAGGGGGCCGCTTCCCACCAGGAGGCAGGCGAGCAGAAAAATGAGTAGACTATTCAGCTTTAAGGTCACGGCCCATAAGCTCGCTGACGCCCTCAGAGGGGTTCTTTTCTTCATAGAGAATGCGGTAGACTTGTTCCGTAATGGGCAGATCTACCGCGAGACGTTGCCCCAAGCGGAAAACAGCTTCCGTGGTCTTCACTCCTTCAGCCACCATACGCATCTCGCTTAAAATATCCATCAAAGAAAGCCCGTGGGCGAGTTTTAGCCCGACTTGCCGGTTCCGGGAGAGATCGCCGGTGCAGGTGAGCACCAAATCCCCCATGCCGGAGAGGCCCATAAAGGTCTGGGGCCGTCCGCCCATGGCCTGCCCCAAACGCGACATTTCCGCCAGCCCTCGAGTTATGAGCGCCGCGCGGGCGTCGCTGCCAAACCCGAGTCCGTCGCTGATTCCGGCGGCGATGGCGATGATATTTTTGATGGCCCCGCCGAGTTCGACCCCCCGGACATCGGGATTCGTATAGATCCGGAATACTTCCGTGCTCAAGGCGGTTTGGGCTGTTTTGGCGCGCTTGGTGTCCGCGCAGCCAAGACTGACCGCAGTGGGGAGTTCGCGGGCGACTTCCCGGGCAAAAGAGGGTCCAGAGAGCATGGCAAAAGTAGGGTGCAGGTCCTGCAGTGCCTCAGCCACCACCTCGGACATCGGTTTAAGGGTTTCCAGTTCAATACCCTTACTGGCGCAGACAATAAACGGTTTTTTCGGGAAATAGGGGCGGGCGTTGGTCAATACGCCACGTAAAAATTGACACGGTACGGCCAAGACGGTGAGTTCCGCGCCGCGAATCGTTTCGGCTAACTCGGAATGCGCCTCAAGTGACGGGCTCAACGGTACCTCTGGGAGATAGACCGGATTTTCACGCTGGGAGCGAATGGTTGCCGCGAGCTTTGGCTCTCTAACCCACAACGTTGTTGGTTGGCCTTTGGTGGCAAAGACGTTGGCGAGGGTCGTGCCCCAGCTTCCAGCTCCGAGTACGGCGATGCGCATAGTAAACTCCTTGTGGGGTGTACGTGGCCACGGCTTTACGTTATGGGGCGGCCAGCCGGGCGAAAACGGATCCGGGAAACCGTTGCGGTATGGTTCGCCCCCCTTGTGTTTCCTTAATCCCCCGGTGGTATACCGTTTTGCGTTGGACCAGACAAGGCGGCTCTCACAGGCAAGGGGCGAGGCAATTTTTTTTGCCCCATTGCTGGTTTCGCAGTGGCCGATAAACAGCCTGTGGTGAGCCGGGCTGGGCGGTTGCAAGCCGGCGCGGAAAACGGTAACAGCTCTGCATTCTGAGAGACAGGGAGAAGATATGAGCACCGCATATGAGACCTTTACAGCCGAAGACAAGGCAGTGTTGCGCATAGTTCAAGGAACATTGCCGGATTCGGCAACGCCGTTCGCGGACATCGCCCAGGAGGTGGGGGTCAGCGAGTCCGCTGTGCTGGATTTGTTGCGCCGTTTACAGGCGAACGGGGGGATCCGCCGTTTCGGAGCCACCTTGCGCCACCAGCAAGCGGGATACGGCCATAATGCTATGGTGGCCTGGTACGTGGAGCAGGACCATGACCTGCATGAGGTGGGCGCCCGCATGGCCGAGCGCCCAGAGATCACCCATTGCTATCAGCGTCGGAATTGTTTGGATTGGCCGTATAATATGTACACCATGATCCACGGCAAAAGCCTTGAGGACTGTTTGCGGGTTATTGGCGAGCTCCAGGCGGCCACTGGTGTCCAGCAATACGAAATCCTGTTTAGTGATCAAGAATTGAAAAAAACCTCCATGCGCTATTTTTAAGCGCCCGTAGCCGGAAGGAAAAAGGAGCAATGTATGTACGATTCCAAGGAACTTTTCGCCAAAGCGCAACAAATTATTCCGGGCGGGGTGAACAGCCCGGTGCGGGCTTGCCAAAGTGTCGGGCTCGATCCGCTTTTCATTGCCAAGGGCAAGGGCAGCCACATTTTTTCCGAAGAGGGCAACCGGTATATTGATTATGTGTTGTCTTGGGGCCCGATGCTCCTCGGACACGCCCATCCGGAAGTCACCGACGCGGTCCACCGCGCCGTGGGCCAAGGGGCGAGTTTTGGGGCCCCTTGCGTTCAGGAGATTGAGCTGGCTCAGGCTATCGTCGACGCCTTTCCGGGCATGGATATGGTGCGCATGGTCAATTCCGGCACAGAAGCCACCATGAGCGCGCTTCGCCTGGCCCGGGCCCATACCGGACGCAATAAGATCCTTAAATTCGAAGGGAATTACCATGGACACGTAGACGCGTTGCTGGCCAGTGCCGGGTCGGGTATGGCCACCCTTTCCATCCCCGGCACTCCCGGTGTGCCTGAGCACACGGTCCAAGACACCATAATCGTTCCCTATAACGACCTGGAAGCCGCTCGGGCGGTCTTTGAAAGCCAAGGTGAGTCCATTGCCGCGATTATCGTCGAACCGGTGGCCGGCAATATGGGGTTGGTTCCTCCCCAGTCGGGATTTTTGCAGGGTCTGCGCGAATTGGCGGATACCCACGGCAGTGTTTTGATTTTTGACGAGGTCATCACTGGATTTCGGATGGAGTATGGCGGGGCCCAAACCCTCTTCGGGGTTACGCCGGATTTGACCTGTCTGGGGAAAATCATTGGGGGCGGCTTTCCTGTCGGCGCTTATGGTGGGAAAAAGCACCTCATGGAGCAGATCGCTCCCTGTGGCTCCGTGTATCAGGCGGGAACTTTGGCCGGCAATCCAGTGGCCATGGCTGCTGGAGCCACAACCCTACGGCTTTTGGCCAAAAGCGATTACCGGGCCTTGGCCGAGAGCAGTAGAAAATTCGCTGAACAGATGCAGTCGTTGCTTCAGGAAAAAGGCGTCCCGGTAACCCTCAATATTGTCGGCTCCGCCTTTACCCTGTTTTTTACCCCGGACCCCGTGAACGATTTTACCGGGGCTAAAAGGCAAGATGCCGATCTTTTCCGTACCTTTTACCACCAACTACTCCAGAAGGGCATTTACATAGCCCCGTCGGGGTTTGAGTGCACCTTTGTCTCCTTTGCCCATGAAAAAGTCGATTTCGAGGAAACCCTGGAAGCGGTGCGTTCTGTCAAGTTCTAGGGATCATTCTCGAAATCCTCCCCTGATTTGCACGGGCCTGCTTGACACGAAATGGTTTTCTCCTTTACTGAAAAAAGAGCTAGTGCATTTTATAACAATTTGGAAGGAGGTGTAGCGGAAATGAGGAAATCACTGTTTATCGCTTTGGTGTGTTCCGCGTTAGTGTGCGCTTTTGTGTTGCCGAACCTGAGCGCTATGGAAGCCCCCGGGGACATGGTGCTGGAGGCGCCTGAAGGCGTCGAAGCCCGGTTCAGTCCGGTGGAGTTTTCCCACGATGCGCACAGCGACCTGGAATGCGAGGCCTGTCACCATATGTTGGACGAAGAGCCGGACGACTATGGATGCATGTCCGAAGGGTGCCACGACTTGTTCAAGCCCGCTGACGCGGAAGAGAAAAAGGACATCGCTTACTATTACAACGCCTTCCATGACCGCGGCAGTGAAAATAGCTGCCTCGGCTGCCACATGGAAAAGAAAAAAGCCGGCGACGCAACCGGGCCGTTAGCTTGCACAGAGTGCCACCCGAAATAAGCGACGTCGCTTCAGGCCGCCTTCGGGCGGCCTTTTTTTTGGATTGCTCCCCTTGTAGCATGCGGGCGCTCGGCAGGCCTTGCGCTGACTAAGGCGCGAACAGGCGATTCGTTACTGCCGGGCACCTCGGCCCGTTTGTTTTACACCACTATGGGTAACAAGTGAGAAGCGCTATGGCTGATGAAAAAACACCTGCTGGCAA
>JBNJGM010000010.1:39983-47016 GCA_051747685.1 Thermodesulfobacteriota bacterium
CAGCGTATGGTGCGTCAGGAGGAATTGGCTGAGGTGGCGGCAACATTGCGTCAAGAAATGCGCGAAACCATACGCCAAGAGGCACCGCAATTGGCGGCACAGGCCTTGCGGGCGGAAATTCGGGCTTTGACCGACAAAAAAAGCGAAAACTGACTCTTTTTCCAAAGCCTTACCCTATAGTGACACCTTGTGCTCCATAAGCCTTGATCCCGGGCGCGCCATGCGCATGGCTGGCTCTTTGATAGCCTGGGCCAGGCCCTTTGTTGCTGCAGTGATAAAGCGATGCCGGGCGATTTTTCTGGAGCTGTGCATTTGATTCCAGAATTTTTTCAGGGTTTGGGAAAAGAGCGTTGGCTTTGCCTCCGAAGCACCCCCCCCTCTGTCGCCCGGTACCGGGCGAGTTACGATTGAAAAATCCTTATACCGCAGGCCGTAATCCTGGAGTCGGCTTTTGCGTGTGCTCTATAACGGTTTCAGGGTGCCTGCCCGGGCTCGACTCTCGGCCAAGGCCGTGCTATAGGGCGTGCGTAAAAACGGGGGGTGGTTCCCGGCTTTCTCTCGTTTTCCCGTCCGGCGTTTTCCGGCACTCGGTCAAAACCATTTCCCCCGGACGGGTTTTTTTATCTTTGGCCGCCAAAGGAGGGCGTGGTGACACAGGAAGAAAAACAGGCCTTGCAGATTACGAAAGAAATCGTGGTCAAATTTATCGAAATTGGTCGGATCTCTCCCGGTACCTTCTCCGAGTATTTCTCCTCAATTTATAGTGAAGTCTTGCGCACCATTTCCTCGAATGCAGGCTCCACCTCCCAACCCCATGCCGACGACGACTGAAAACGGCAGAGAAGGGCACAGCCGGCGGGTC
This sequence comes from Thermodesulfobacteriota bacterium, assembly GCA_051747685.1. GTDB lineage: Bacteria > Desulfobacterota > Desulfovibrionia > Desulfovibrionales > Desulfohalobiaceae > Desulfohalobium. Next base: position 40,846 of record JBNJGM010000010.1, read on the forward strand.
GCGTCCATGTTTGGACGGATCGCTGGCTGGTACGACTTTCTCAACCATTTTTTGAGTCTCGGCCTGGATGTCTACTGGCGGTATCGGCTGGTACGTTTGGTGCGGGTGGGGGCGACCGGTCGGGTCTTGGATCTTGCCGCCGGAACTCTTGATGTGGGCAGAAAAGTCCGCCGTCAACACCCCGAGGCCGCGGTTCTCGGCCTGGATTTGACGCTCCCCATGCTCCGGCAGGGGCAGGCTAAGCTCAAGCGATGGGGGGAACGGGGTGTATTCCCAGTGGGCGGGGACGCTACCGCCCTTCCCTTGGCCCCGGCCAGTGTGGACTGTGTCACCCTCGCCTTTGGTATCCGCAATATTCCGGCCCGGGGCCTCGCCTATGCAGAGATTTTTCGCGTTTTGGCTCCCGGCGGGCGGCTGTGTATTCTGGAGTTCGGTTCGGCACAAAACCGGATATGGAAGGGATTGTACAATTTTTATCTCCACACGGTCCTGCCTCTGGCCGGACGGTGTATTTCCAAGGATCCCGAAGCCTACGCCTATCTAGCGCGAACAATCCAGGATTTTCCTCCGGCCCGGCTTCTCGCAGGGGAACTTGCTGCGGCGGGGTTTGACTCTGTGGGGTATATCCCCTTGCAATCCGGGATTGTCTATCTCCACATAGCGGAAAAACCGGGGGCGGCCTTCGCCGAAGCCCCGGCGAAGGACCCAACGGCATCCCGGAAATCGGGGTAGATCAGAACGGGCAAGTATACCGGTTGTTACAGCAGGGAGCGGGCCAAGGCGATGAGAGCCAGGCCCCCGATAAGGGCGAGCAAGCCATAGCGGCGTAGGCGTCCTGTGGGTTGTTCGGCGAGCAGAGCCAGGATTGCGGGCATACGTTCGGCCCAGATGAAATAGGGCAACCCTTCCAGAATGAAGGCGAGTCCGAGAGCGGTGAGGAAGAAATGCAGATTGAATTCCATGGCCCGGAAGTCTGCCAGGCCCCCGGTTTCTTGTCTAGTCGGGGAAATGCGGAAAGGATGGAGTAATGCACACACCAGAAACGTCTGCCCGGCTTGACCTTACAGCGCTGCAAGCCAAGCAGGCTGCAGTGGCGGTGGTCGGTTTGGGCTATGTGGGCCTGCCCTTGGCCGTTGCCCTGGCCCGGCATTTTACGGTTATCGGTTTCGATATTGACCGCAAGCGAATCGCTGATCTGCACGCTGGTAGAGACGACACCGGAGAAACGGCTCCCGGTGCCCTGAGTGCAGGCGATATATCGTTTACCTCGGATCCGGAGGTCTTGGCTCAGGCCAGGCTTTTTATTGTGGCTGTGCCTACGCCCATCGATGCCAATCGCCGGCCCGATTTGGGCCCCACACGCGCAGCCACCAGCACTGTCGCTAGAGCCCTGTGCCCCGGGAGCGTCGTGGTTTTTGAATCCACCGTGTACCCTGGGGTGACGGAAGAGGAATGCGTGCCCCTTCTTGAAGCCGAGTCCGGGTTACAATGCGGTCGCGATTTCTGGGTGGGGTATTCCCCGGAGCGGATCAATCCAGGAGATACAACAAATCGGCTTGAAAATATTGTAAAAGTCGTGGCGGGTCAGGATCAGCCGACCGCGGAACTGCTGGCCGGATTTTATGGGACCGTCATTGAGGCCGGCATCCATACCGCTCCGACCATCAAGGTCGCTGAAGCGGCGAAGGTGATTGAGAATACCCAGCGGGACCTCAATATCGCCTTGATGAATGAATTGGCCCAGATTTTTCACAAAATGGGCATTGATACCCAGGATGTCCTGGCGGCGGCGGGCACAAAATGGAACTTTTTGCCCTTTCGCCCCGGGCTTGTCGGCGGACATTGTATTGGCGTTGATCCGTACTATTTGACCTTTAAAGCCGAGGCACTTGGCCTCCACCCGCAAATTATTCTCGCCGGCCGGAGGATCAATGACGGCATGGGCGCGTATGTAGCCCAAACCACTGTTAAATCCATGATCCAAAAGGGCGTGCGCATTCAAGGGGCCCGGGTGGCTGTCCTGGGCTTGGCCTTTAAGGAAAATGTTCCGGATCTGCGCAATACGCGAGTGGTGGATATCGTCCATGAATTGCAGGAGTACCAGGTGGAGGTGGTGGTCCACGATCCCCTGGTTTCCGGTGAGGAGGCGCGCCACGAATATGGGCTTGAGCTTGTTTCCTGGTCTGAATTGACGGCCTTGGACGCGGTTATCCTGGCCGTGCCCCATGCGGCGTACCTTGACCATTCCCCTTCCGCCTTTCAGGACCTATTCACCGCTTCGCAACGCGGAGTGCTCATGGACATCAAGGGGGCCCTGGACCCGGCGGCCGTTGAGGCGCAGGGCCTGGCGTACTGGCGTTTATAGGATGTCTCTCGCCGCGTTTGCAGACCATACGCAGAACCCTGATGCCGAGACTGCTCCGCGGCTTCTCTTGGTGACAGCCACGGTCAGGGAAATGCAGGCCTGTCTGTCTCCCTTTGCCGGTGCGGCTGCTCCCGAGGAGGGGCAAGCACTCAGGCAGGTGCTCGGCGGTATTTCTTTGGTCACAGCCGTGAGCGGCGTAGGCCCGGTGAACGCGGCGCTGTGTTGCGGTCGCTGGTTGAGCGAGTACAAGCCTTTGGGGCTCTGCAATCTCGGCGTCGCCGGGAGTTTTGATTTGGCCCAACTCGGCCTAGGGCAACCTTGTGCGATCACCCAGGAATGTTGGCCGGAAATAGGGCTGCGTACCGAGAACGGAGTGGACCCCCGGGGGCTGGGACTTGCCCACGGCAAAATCGCCGGCCGGGTCTATTGGAATAGCTTGGAGCTCGACCCGGCGCGGGCGTGTCGGGAAATGGGGCTGTGGTTGCCCCCGATGCAGGAGGCCAAAAGTCTGAGTGTGGCCGGGGTTACAGGTTCGGCACCCTTGGCCGAGTACTATCGGCGGGACTACGGCGTGCAAGTGGAAAATATGGAAGGGTTTGCCCTGGCGTGGGGAGCGCGGTGCGAAGGGGTGCCGTTTTTGGAATTGCGCACTGTTTCGAACCGGGTCGGTTCCCGCGCTGCTCGCGATTGGGCACTGCAAGAGGCCCTGAGTGCTTTGGGTCCAATGACGGCCTCTCTTTTGGGCGGTGGGGTTCAGGGAGCTTCGGGAGCACAGCGATGAGCGACGTGGACGAGGCGCTTGTGGATGCCTGGCCGGAACAGGGGTTGCGGGTGGCTGTTTCCCCGTGTCCGAATGACACGTATATTTTTGCGGCCTGGATGCTGGGGCTGGTGGACGGTGCCCCGGCGTCTCGTTTTTTTTGGGACGATGTCCAATCCTTGAACCAGGCTGCCGCGGCTGGGCACTATGACGTGGTCAAAGTCTCGGCCGTGCAGGGGTTGAGCCTTACGCGGCATTACACGATCCTGCCTTGCGGGGCCGCTTTTGGGCTCCATGCCGGGCCGAAGGTCGTTCAGCGGCCGCAGGGGGGCACGGTCAGGCGAGTGGCGGTGCCGGGACTGCAAACAACGGCCTATGCCTTGTTGCGAGGGGCGTGGCCGGAACATTTTGAAGCCGTGCCCATGCGCTATGATATGATTCCCGCTGCCGTGCAAAACAAGCAGGTGGATGCCGGAGTGCTGATTCACGAATCCGCTTTGGTCTTTCAGCGTTACGGGCTCGAGTGTGCCTTGGACTTAGGGGCCTGGTGGACAACGTACAGCAATGGCCTCCCCTTGCCCCTTGGAGTGATTCTCGTCTCGCGACAGCTCACCGAAACGACCCGCCAACGCATAGCAACAACCATACAGGCCAGTCTTGCCCTTGCCCGGGCGCAGCCAGAGCCGATCTGGCCTTGGGTGCAGGCGTTGGCGCAGGAAATGGACGAGACCACCCTACGGGCGCATATTGACGCGTATGTGAATGATTTAAGTCGGGATCACGCCTCTTGCGGCGGGGACGAAGCGTTGGTCCAATTGGGGCGCCTTCTCAACGCCCCGGAATAAACGGCGTCTCGAGCCGCCGCTTTGCCCGGAAAAGGCGGTTCGGGAACATCAGTCAGCGAGCTCACATGGAAGCATTACAGACCTATTTCAGCCTGCATCGTCCTGCCATTGAAGACCATCTCCAGCAGGTTCTGCACGAATTGGATCCTTTGATTGTGCCTGTGGCCGGGCATGTTCTGAAAGCGGGGGGCAAGCGACTCCGGCCCTTGCTTTGCGTGTTAACCGCAGAGACCCTAGGATATCAGGACAAAGCCATCTATCCCCTGGCCAGCGCTTTGGAATTGCTCCACTCGGCCACGCTTATCCACGATGACATCTTGGACGGCGCTGCGCTGCGCCGCGGCCAACCAGCGGCGCACCTTTCCTTCGGTATACAAGAAAGCGTGTTGGCTGGAGATGCCTTGTTGGCCAAGGCCAATACCATTATTGCCGAGTACGACCAGCCGCAGCTTATGCGTATCGCCTCAGAGGCGATTATGGCCACGGCGAACGGGGAAATAATGGAGATCGCCCAGCTACGCGAACCCCGTTTATCGGAAACGAATTATTTTCAGATTATCACCGGCAAAACAGCAGTGCTTATCCAGGCTTCCTGCGAATGCGGCGCGGTCTTGGCCCGGGCCGATGTACGCAAAAGGCAGGCCGCAAAGGCCTTGGGCCACCATCTCGGTGTGGCCTTTCAGCTGGTGGACGATGCCCTGGACTATACGAGTGCGGAAGAGTGCTCGGGTAAACCCGTAGGCGGAGATCTCCGGGAAGGGAAATTGACCCTGCCCTTATTGTTGTATTTGCAGAATGTACCGGCCGAAGAGGCGGAGCGGATTGTCGCAGCGATGAAGAATAACACCCTTGACCCTGGGGAACAGGCCCGTCTTGTGGAAGCGATTGCGAACCATCGCCTTCCAGAGGCGACCCGGGAAGTCGCCGCAGAGTACTTGGATAAGGCCAGGGAAGCCTTGGCGTATTTGCCTATGGGGCCGTGCCAGGCCTTGTGGGAGAAGATTTTGGACTACGTCCTTTACCGCAATACCTAGTCGGCGCCGCGCTGTAAGGAGTCGCAGAATGATCGCGCGATTGAATGTGGCCATGCGTGAGCATGTCCAAGACGTGCAGGGGGCGAAAATCGCCCGGGAAATTGAAACGACGTGTGGGGTTTCGGTGCAGGCTGTTTCCGTGATTCAGGTCTATACCCTGCAAGGGTTTACTGCGCAGGACTGCCGTGAAATCCAGGAAAAGGCCGTCCTGCACGATCCGGTGCTCCACGAGATCCGGGATACTCCCTGGCCCGCCCGAGGGGACTGGATTGTTGAAGTCGGTTTCAAACCCGGGGTGACGGACAATCCCGGTCGGATCGCCCTGCAGACAGTGCATACGGTGTTGGGGGAGGCGGCCGAGCACAACGCCAATATTTATACCGCGCAAGAATACCATATCCGCGGCACACTTTCCCGGGAAACGGTTCAGCGGATCGGGCGCGATCTCTTGGCCAATGAACTCATCCATCGTCTGCGTATTACCGATGCCGCGGCCTGGGAGGCCGCACCCGGCTTTGCCCTCGAGCCGCCGGAAGTCACTGGACAGGCCACGGAGGTGGTGGAAACGGTTTCCCTCTCCGGACTAGACGACGTCGCCCTGCAGCAGCTCAGCCAACAACGGGTTTTGGCCCTGAGCCCGAAGGAGATGCGCGCCATTAAGGCTTACTACCGGCGCGAAGAGGTCCGGGCGACTCGGCAGGAATTAGGGCTGCCCAAAGAACCGACGGATGTGGAGTTGGAGTGCCTGGCCCAGACGTGGTCCGAGCACTGCAAACACAAGATATTCAACGCCCGCATCGCCTACACCAATCGGGAAACAGGTCGGGAGACGGTCGAAGACTCATTGTTTGGCACCTATATCCAGGGCAGCACCAAGACCTTGCGCCGGCAGCGTGGTGATGCTGATTTTTGCCTTTCCGTATTTAAAGACAACGCCGGCGTTATTCGGTTTAATGACCAGCACAGTGTGTGCATCAAGGTCGAAACCCACAATTCCCCCTCGGCCCTGGACCCCTACGGCGGGGCGTTGACTGGTATCGTCGGCGTGAACCGTGATCCGATGGGCACCGGTATGGGCGCGAATTTGACCTGCAACACGGACGTGTTTTGTTTCGCTTCGCCGTTTTACGAGCAGCCCTTGCCGCCGCGTCTCTTGCATCCGCGGCG
>JBNJGM010000011.1:0-25836 GCA_051747685.1 Thermodesulfobacteriota bacterium
AGGGGTTACCCGCAGTGGATAACCCCTTGATTTTTCTCTGGAGCCAGCGATCCGACTTGAACGGACGACCTGCTGATTACGAATCAGCTGCTCTACCAACTGAGCTACGCTGGCCAATCGGGAGAAGCGCCTCTTAGCAAGGCGATCATTGGGAGTCAAGGGGTTTCTCCACCGCGTGCTCTTGGGGGGCGCTTTCCAATACTGCTCGGATTTTGGCCAATAATTCCGTAAGCTGGTACGGTTTGCCGATAAACCCGGCTGCGTTTCGGGCCACCTCCCGGGCCGGGCCATGGGCTGAATAGCCACTGGCCAACAGCACCCGGGGAGGGCGCTGGAACTGCTGCAGGCGTTGCAGGCATTGGGCGCCGCCCATGCCGGGCATATTCAAATCCAAAATGATCAGGTCCACAGCATGGCCATGCTCGGCATATACGGCCAGGGCCTCTTCACCGCTATGGGCCGTCCAGACTGTGTAGCCGTGCATTTCCAGAATTTCCACCGTCATCTCAAGGATAGCCTCTTCGTCATCGACCACTAAAACCGTTTCTGTTCCTTCTCTCTCGGACGGTGGGTTCCAACGGCTTTCCCGGAATGGCTCCTCCTGCGTACCGGAATCCGCCGGCCAATAAATCCGAAAGGTGGTCCCGTGGCCCTTTTCGCTATAGCATTGGATATAGCCATCATGGGACTTCACAATCCCGTATACCGAGGCCAGCCCGAGGCCGGTGCCCTTCCCGATCTCCTTGGTAGTAAAAAAAGGCTCAAAGACGTGGGTTTTGGTTTCCGCATCCATGCCATGCCCGGTATCGGAAACAATAAGCAGGACATGGGGACCGGTCTTCGATCCCGGGTGCATCCGGGTAAACTCCTCGTCCAGGTCAACATAGTGGGTCTCGATGGTCAGCCTGCCTCCCTGTGGCATGGCGTTTTCCGCATTACTGCCCAGATTGAGCAAAACCTGCTCCACCTGCACTGTATCGGCATAGACCAGAGGCAACCCCTGGCCAAGGGAGAGTTCGATTTCGATCATTTTGGGGATCGAACTCTCCAGCATACGGATGCTCTCCTGCACCACGTCGTTTATATCCTGTTTTTGCTTGCGACTGTCGGCTTTGCGGCTGAAAAGCAGCATTTGCTGGACCAGTCGCTCGGCGCGGTCGATGGAGGACCGGATAGTGGCTAAACGTTGCTGGTCCGGGTGATCTTGGGGTTTATTGCGTCCCAGAAGATCCAGATTGCCGGAGATGGCGTGCAGGAGATTGTTGAAATCATGGGCCAGGCCTCCGGCCAACATGCCCACGGATTCCATTTTTTTGGCCTGGGTTAATTGGGCCTGGAGTTTTTCCTGTTCGGCTTCTGCGCGCTGGCGTTCAGTAATGAACCGGGCCTGCTGCACATTCTGGTAGGCCATGCTCGAGAGCTGATTGGCCAGGGTAAACAGGGCTTGGGCTATTTTCTGGAATTGCTGGGGGGACATGGCGGGGACTTCGTAGAAGGCGTCCACGCACTCCTGTTCATCAACGCCGATTTCCCGGGCGTAGGCCCGTATGCCCGCTTCGGTTTGGGCCGTATCGCGCACTTGCCCCACGAGCCAACTGGCGATGTGCTGCCCACCGAGGGTAATACTGGCCCCGGCGTCCCAGAGCCCTCCGCTGAGGCACGGCTGGACAATCGGTCCCTCGGGATGGGGCGCGCCCAAAAGCACATCTGATTTGCGGCAATTGGCGCACCCTTTCTCGGTTCTGCGAATAATATCGTTGCACAGGCGGGTAAAATTATAGGGCCGGGTCACCGGGGTGCCGTCGGGGTAGATGATCAGCGAGGCCACATTTGTGGCCGCGGCGAATTCGTCCTGGAAGCGTTGCAAGGCCTCCAAATCGAACAATTCGTCTATGGCTATGGAGGTGTTTTGGGAAACCGGGCGGGTCAAGGCGATGATCCGCTTTTCCAGGGCCTCTTCCATGCGTTTGCGCTCAGAGATGTCGGTATGGGTGCCCACCAACCGTAGCGCCCGTCCGGCAGCATCACGGCTGACAGCTTTGCCGCTCCCGAGGATCCAGAGCCACTGCCCCTGCTTGGAGCGCATCCGGAATTCCACGCTGAAATCCTGGCAGCGGTTTTCTATACAATCACGGTTCGCCTGCAATGCGGCGTCCTTATCTTCAGGATGCAGCAGCTCCTCCCAGGCGTCCACGCGGGCCGGCAATTCCTCGGGGCTGTACCCGAGCATCGTCGCATAGGAAGGGCTGTAATACACCGCATCAGTGGCAATGTCCCAATCCCAAACACCTTCTTGGCAAACCTGCATCGCCAATTGGAAACGCTCATTACTTGCCTGTAAGGCCGCTTCAGTCTCTCGGCGGAGGGCCTCGGCTCGCTCCAATTCAGCAATGCGCTGGTGCAATTCAGCATATGTAGATTGCGCTGGCATTCCCACTCCCGTTGGTGAACTGGGTTAGCAGTTTCCCCTTCCCAGACAAAGCGTCGCTACCGGGCTGACAAATCTGCCCGCAGCAGTTCGAAAAAGGGAATCTGCCCCCACACGCCTGTTTGCAGCCCCAAGAAAATAATCATTCAGGGCCCCGTGGCTTTGGTGACTTTGGGTCAAGGGGTATCAGGAGGCAAAGATGGGAGCAAGACCGTTTTTACTCACTCCGTGGCAAAAAAACACAAGCGGAAAAACCTCCTTTATGAGTCTGATTTCATCTCTTGCTTTATTCGTTGCAAACAAAACCGCGAAAAGGAAAACCGGTTCTACCAGTGCAGGCTGCGACCCGGCTGTACGCACAACAAACGTCCCGCCCTGCCAAAGATTCGTTCCCGCGCTTACATCAGGCTGGCTGATGGGTGATGCGAAAATGGTGGATAAGCGAGATAATCATATAATAGGCAGGATAAATAAGGGAAATGCCAGCGGCCAGGTAGATGCCCTGGGCATGGGGAAAAAGACAAACCACCGCCATGGCCGCGGCGTACAATGTGGACAGGGTAATGGTTGTCCGTTTCATAAACCGGGTTTTGGTGGGATATATATAATGCAGGGGCACGAAAATGAGCAGGGAAAAGATAAGCAGGGTAAAAATGGACACCTGGCTCGAAATTTCCAGCACATACAAGTATAAGAATACGATATTCCAATAGGAGGGAAAGCCGACAAAGGATTCATCGGTCTTCGCGTTTTCCTGGCAAAACCCATAGAGGCTGGCCAGCATGGGGACCACCGCCATCCATTCCCATCCGGACTGGAGTATATTGAATTGGATAAGCCCCATACAGGGCAAAAAGACATAGGTCAGATAATCAATCAGGTCGTCGAGCTTGGCGCCGTTAAAGTGCGGATATATTTCGGAAATAGCGAATTTGCGGGCCAAAGTCCCGTCGGTGGCGTCCACGATGACCGCTACAAACAGGGAGACCAGAAAAACGCGGATGTCTTGGTTGATCAAGGCCAGGGTGGCCAAAAACGAAAACACGATCCCACTCATAGTATAGAGGTGAATGCCTAGGGCGTAGAGTTTGTGTTGAGTCTGCATACATACCTTTCTTGCGCTCAATGGTTCTCAGGTTGGTGTTTGCGCGCAACACCACACAAGGGACAGGAGAGTGGAGAGCCCCAAAACTGTGTTCGTGCACAGCACATCGCTCTTTGCCGGATTTACCTCGTCTTGAGGTAGGCTTCTAAGCGATCCATGCCTTTTTCAATATTTTCTAGGGAATTGGCATAGGAAAAACGCAAATATCCCTCGCCGCCGGGCCCGAAATCGATCCCCGGCGTCACCCCGACGTGGGCGTGGTGTAAAATATCAAAAGCGAGTTGGTAGCTGTCCGCAGCGATGTGGCTGGCATTCACAAAGACGTAAAACGCGCCGTTGGGTTCTACAGGTACATCAAAGCCCATGCCCCGCAGGCGGTCTAAAAGCACCCGGCGCCGGGCGTCGTACGTGCGACGCATCAATTCAACGTCCTCGCCAGCATGGCGTAAGGCGGCCAGAGCCGCATGCTGCGACACGGATCCGGCGCAAATAAAAAGATTTTGGGCCAATTTGCGAATAGCGCGCATAAAACGCGGCGGCGCGACAAGATAGCCCAGGCGCCAACCGGTCATGGCGTAGAGTTTTGAAAACCCGTTTAAGACAAAGGCCTCGTCGGTGTATTCCAAAACCGAAGCCGCCCTGAGGCCGTATTCCAGGCCGTGGTAAATCTCATCGGCGACCAGTGCCGGCTGCAGTCCGGCCAATTCGCGGATCCATTCCCCGGGCAGGACCGTCCCGGCTGGATTGGAGGGCGAATTGACCATCATGGCCCGCGTCTTCGGGGTAACGGCCTGCCGAACCAATTCCGGGCGGAGTTGAAACCCGTCGGCTTCGCGCAAGCACAACCGCTGGGGCAGGCCGCGGGCAAAATGGACAAAATTCGGATAACAGGCGTATCCCGGATCCGGAAGGAGCACCTCATCGCCTGGCTCCAACAAGGCGCCAAAGGCGAGCAGCATGGCCGGCGAAGTCCCGGAGGTCACCACAATCTGGTCCGGGCAGATGGAGACACCGTAGCGGGCGTGATAATCTTCGCATATGGCTTCACGCAAGGCCAGCACCCCCAGACTATGGGTATAATGGGTCTGGCCATCGTGAATGGCCTTGGTAGCCGCTTCCTTGACGCACTCCGGGGTATCGAAATCCGGTTCCCCGATCTCCAGATGCACGATATCATGCCCTTCGGCCTCAAGGGCGTGGGCGGCCTCCAAAACATCCATAACCAAAAACGGTCTGATCTTCTCCGTACAGCTCGCAGGATCCATTACGGCAGCTTCCTAGAAAAAAACATTTGGGGGTTCGGGTGATTGGAAAACAGCAGAGAAGGTGCTAGACGCCAGCTATGCGACAGCAAAGCAAAGCCTATCTTTTTGCCCTGGCTACGGTATTGATCTGGTCCACCGTGGCCTCGGCCTTCAAGCTTTCCCTGCGCCATATCAGCCCCACGGGCCTGTTACTCTACTCCTCGTGGATCTCTGCGGCGGTGCTTGGCCTGCTCGTATTGCTGCAAGGCAAAAGCCATTGGCTTCGCCACTGGACCCGGGGCGACTATCTCGCCTCCCTCGGCTTCGCTCTGCTCAATCCGTTCGCCTATTATTTGATTTTGTTCAAGGCCTACGCGCTTTTGCCGGCCCAGGAAGCGCAGCCCTTGAATTATACGTGGGCGGTCACCTTGTCTGTACTGGCCGTACCGCTGTTGCGCCAGCGCTTGCGCCTACTGGATCTGGCCGGGCTGCTGGTGAGCTATGGCGGGGCCTATGTCATCGCTACCCGGGGCAATGTGCTGGCCGTGGAATTTTCCGACCCCCTTGGGGTAGGACTGGCCCTGGGCAGCACGCTTATCTGGGCCCTGTATTGGATCGGGAGCACCCGCGACGGCCTGGATCCCACCTGCCGCTTATTTGTCAATTTCTGTTTCGGGGCGGTATTGGTCACCGGGTACGCCGCCTGGCGCGGCGCGCTGGCCTGGCCCACACCACCAGCCCTGCTGGGAACGGCCTATGTCGGGATATTCGAAATGGGCGTTACTTTTGTGCTCTGGGCCACAGCCCTTAAGCTCAGCACCTCGGCAGCCAAAGTAAGCATTCTCATCTATCTCTCACCGTTTCTGTCCCTGGTCTTTATCCGCCTGTTCGTAGGCGAGGCCATCATGGGTTCAACCCTCGTGGGCCTCGTTCTGATCATGGCCGGTATTGGATTGCAACAACTCAAGGGAAAATGAAAAAGGCCGATGCCTGCCACCCTTTTTGGGGCCGCGGGGCAATCCCCATTTTGTCGTTTCCCATCTCGCGCGAACGCAAACCGCACAGACCACCATCTCCCCGCTTCCACTCTCCCGATCTCAAACGAAATCCGGATCCACAGCCGCATGACCGTTGGCGAGTATGGTTTTAATAAACTGGATGCTATGCCCGTCCACCGGCGCGACAGGGAATTGGCGGGCGCAGGCGTCGCATTGGGCCATGGCGGGTTGCACCGGCGCCAGCAACGGGGTTTTCCGTCCGCAATGCGGACAATGGTAGTAGACGATAATCTCCAGCCCGGCTGGCTTGGAAGGGGTCAGTGGTGTGGGAGGATTCATGGGGTCTCCTGGCTGGGGCCCGTTTCAGTGGCGTGCTGCAGCAAGGAATGTCCGGTCATGGCCGCCGGGGGTTCCATTTTCCAGAGTTCGAGAAGCGTCGGAGCGATATCCCCCAACACGCCGTCGAAGCGGAGATCCTGCGGTTGCCTATCAATGCACACAAAAGGGACAGGATTCTGGCTGTGCGCTGTATACGGGGTACCGTTTTCGCCTTGCATGACATCGGCGTTGCCGTGGTCCGCGGTCAACAACACGCGGCCCCCGGACTCCAGCACCGCCTGCACAACCCGTCCGGCACAGGCGTCCACGGCTTGGGCCGCCTGGACTGCGGCCTCGAAGTTCCCAGTGTGCCCGACCATATCTAAATTGGCGAAATTGGCGACCACCAGATGGTAGGTTCCCCCTTGCCATTTGGCCAGCAAACGCTCGGTGACCTCATAGACGCTCATCTCCGGTTTCAGATCGTAGGTGGCCACTTCTTGAGGCGAAGGGATAAGCTCCCGGTCCTCTCCGGGAAAGGGCTCTTCTTCTCCGCCGTTTAAGAAGTAGGTCACATGGGCGTATTTTTCCGTCTCAGCGATCCGTAATTGGCGCAGGCCGGCTCGGGAGACCACGCCCCCGAGGATATCCTCAAGATGCTGGGGGCCAAACGCCGCCGGGAGGTCGAAGGTGGCGTCATAGACGGTCATGGTGGCCATTGTGGCCAGGTGCGGGACGTCACCGCGGTCAAACTCGGAAAATGTACGGGCATGAAGGGCTTGCACCAGTTGGCGAACGCGATCGGCCCGGAAATTGAAAAGAAAAACCCCGTCGCCGTCCCGGATGGGCCCCACAGGGGCGTCCTTTTCATCCACAACCACCTGGGGGACCACGAATTCGTCGCCAACGCCCTGGGCGTAACTGGCCTGAACACAGGCCACCGGGTCGCTGCAATGTGGCCCCTGACCGTGGACCAAGGCGTGGTAGCCCAACGCCGTGCGTTCCCAGCGTTTATCCCGATCCATGGTGTAATAGCGCCCAGAGACAGTGGCAATGCGGCAGCCAGGCCGGGTGCGGACAAATTCTACCAAGCGCTGCATATACTGCGCACCGCTTTGCGGCGGGGTGTCCCGGCCGTCGAGGATGGGATGGATGCAGACTTCGGCCACGCCAGCGGCTAACGCGAGATCCACCAACGCCTCCAGATGCTCCTGGTGGGAGTGCACACCGCCATCAGAGAGCAGGCCGATCAAATGCAGCCGATTGTTGTGGCTGCGGGTGGTGGCACACAATTCGCGCAATACAGGGTTATCCGCGAGTGAGCCGTCGCGTATGGCTTGGCTGATACGCACGATATCCTGATGGACGACGCGACCAGCACCGATATTCAGGTGGCCAACCTCGGAATTGCCCATCTGCCCCTCGGGCAGGCCCACGGCTCGGCCGGTGCATTGCAGCGTGGTGCTGGGGTACGTGGCGCAAAAATGGTCGAGATGTGGGGTCTGGGCTGCGTAAACGGCGTTGTCCGCCCGCTTCGCTCCAGCCCCCCAGCCATCAAGAATCAGCAGCAATGTAGGTTTGGGCTCAACCATCCTCAGCCTCCTGCTCAGAGACAAGCAGGTGGCCTTCAGTCCACAACCCTTCAATATTGTAAAAATCGCGGTAGTCTTCTTGAAAAATGTGCACCAGAACATCATTGACATCCACCAGGATCCACGTCCCGGTGCGGTACCCTTCCATACCCATAAGTTCGATGCCGAACTCAGCCAGCTTGGCCAATAAGCCGTCGGCCAGGGCCTGGGCGTGCCGGGCACTGCCGGCGGAGGCGATGACCAGGGCCTCGGTCACGGCACACACCCGGCTGACATCCAGGGCCACCGTTTCTTTGGCCTGTTTTTCCTCAAGCCAGCACACAATATCCCGGGTTTTCTGCGCGTAATCGCCATGGTAGGGATCGATCGTTGTTTTTTGGGCCATATGCTTCCATCTGTCGTAGGGTTACACACTATTGCACCACGCCACACGGAGGGTGGTCACCAAAGGAGGCCAGCCCTAAGGCAGCAATGGACGGGATTCAAGACACACAACTTCGTAAACGTATATTGATAACCCACTTTTTTTGTGGGTGCAAACCCATTAAACGTTCAAGCAGCGGGCGCAAACCGACAGGACGTGTGATGAATAGCGAGGCTCTCGGGTTCTTGACGCTCTGGGGCAATTCGGGCATGGACAGGTCTATGACTGCCTGCCAGACGACCATATCCTGTGCTCCCAGTATTTTTTTCTTTTTTGGCCCCGAAAGGGAAGCGGATTCCGTGGCCGCATGAGGCGGGCGTTCAGTGACATGTCGGGCCACGGAATCGTTCCGTGGCCTTTTTATTTTTTCGGCCAGCACCTGCTCCAGGTGGCCCCGACCACCCCTCCAGTCACACCAAATCCGCAGCCAAGGGGGTTCTATGCTGTACGACGTGGAAAAGGAAACCTTGCCCCGTGAAGAACTCGAGGAATTGCAATTGCGCAAATTGCAAACCCTCGTGGAACGCGTGTACTACAACGTGCCCTTTTACCGAGAAAAACTGGATGAATCCGGAGTCAAGCCGGAAGATATCCGCAGTTTACGGGATGTCCAATATCTGCCGTTTACTGAAAAGCAGGACCTGCGCAACAATTACCCCTTCGGTCTCTTTGCCGTACCCCGGGAAAATGTTGTCCGCATCCACGCCTCCTCCGGGACCACGGGCAAGGCCACGGTGGTCGGCTACACCCAGCGTGATGTGCGCAATTGGGCCACGTTGATGGCCCGTTCCTTCATGGCCGCCGGCGCCACACGCCGGGACACGGTGCACAACGCCTATGGCTACGGCCTGTTTACCGGGGGCCTGGGTGTCCACTACGGTGCGGAGCAACTCGGTGCGTCCATTGTTCCTATTTCCGGCGGGGGCACCAAACGGCAAGCCGCCTTGCTCAAGGACTTCGGGCCGACAGTGATCTGCTGCACCCCCACTTATGCCTTGCATCTTTACGAAACCGCCAAGGCCGGTGGCCTGGATGTGGAAAACCTGCCGCTGCATACCGGTATTTTTGGCGCTGAACCCTGGACCGAAGAGATGCGGGCGGAATTGGAATCCAAAATGGGGATCAAAGCGCTGGATATTTACGGCCTATCGGAAATTATGGGCCCCGGCGTGGCCATGGAATGCCGGCCAGCCCAGGACGGGCTGCATATCTGGGAAGACCATTTCCTGGTAGAGACCATCGATCCGGAAACCGGGGAACAGCTGCCCCCCGGGGAAATGGGCGAATTGGTCGTTACCACCCTATCCAAGGAGGCACAGCCTCTTCTGCGCTACCGCACCCGGGATTTGACCCGCTTGAACACCGTGCCCTGCCGCTGCGGCCGGACCCACACCCGCATGCAGCGCGTCATGGGCCGCAGCGACGACATGCTCATCATCCGCGGGGTCAATGTCTTTCCCTCACAAATCGAAAGTATCTTGCTGGAAACCGAGGGCATTGCCCCCCATTACCAGCTCATCCTCCGCCGACACGGTTCCCTGGACACCCTGGAGATCCACGTGGAGATCGACGACTCGACATTTTCCGACGAGATCAAGCATTTACAACGCTTAGAGCGCAAGATACAGAAAAACATCAAAGAGTTCTTGGGCGTCACAGCCAGCATCAAACTGGCCGAACCCATGAGCATCGCCCGTTCCCAAGGCAAAGCCCAGCGGATTATCGACCGCCGGTTTGATGCTGAATAGCCACGGATTGATTGTTGAAAACCACCGTATCGAGCAACCCGTTCACCACTCCCGAAAGATGGCGCAAACCGCGGTTAAAGCCGCAGGCTATTGCAAATGCGAAGCGTTGGCACGCTTCGCCGCAATGCTGCCCTAGGGAAATTTCCAACAGGCTGTAAAAGGGGGCCGCACATGAAAGTCGAACAAATCTCCATTTTTTTGGAAAACCGGGCCGGGCGCTTGGCCGACGTGACCCGGGAGCTCTCCGAATCTGGGGTGAACATCCGGGCCTTGTCCCTAGCCGACACCTCGGACTTTGGTATCCTGCGCCTTATTGTCACGGACCATGAAAAGGCCAAGTCCGCGCTCAAGGAAAAAGGGTTCACCGTGGGCCGGACCAATGTCGTGGCCGTGGAGGTCGACGATCAGCCCGGGGGGCTGCATACCATTTTGGACCTGTTGACCTCCAATTCCATCAATGTGGAATATATGTACGCCTTTGTGCAGCAAAGCGGGAAAAACGCGGTGCTCATTTTCCGTTTCGATCGAACCGACCAAGCTATAGAGTTGCTCCAAGAGCACGGGGTGCGCATCATTCCGGGCAAGGAACTGTACTCCCTCTAACCACGCCGGTGATCGGCCCGATTGCCCTGTGGCAGCGCGGCTCAATCGCCTTTGTCTGCCCTTCCCGCCCGCGGGGAAGGGCAGTGTTTGCATCGCCTTTGAACAGGACACCAAGCCTCTTGATTTCCCTACACTTTTTGACTGCGGGAGATGGGAGGCAGCAACCACAAAGGAGTGCCCATGCCACACCTGCCCCGTTTTCTCTCCTACGCCCTACTTGTTGGGGCCGTTTTTTTGGCCGCTGCCCTGACGGGCTGCCAGGATTCCTCCTCTTCAAACGAGTCCGCCCAATCCCAGAAAGACCAAACCGGGCCCCTCAAAATCGGGGCGGTTTTGCGGTTGTCCAAAGGCGCCTCGGATGGTTTGCCTGCCCGACACGGCATCGAAATCGCAGTAGAGGAGATCAATGCCCGTGGCGGAATTGACGGCCGGCCGTTGGAAGTCGTTTTTTATGACAGCAAAGACGACGCCACCACGGCCGTAAATGCGGTTCAAAAGCTTATCTCCGTGGACAAAGTCCAGGCCATTATCGGCCCCATGATGAGCGGTAACGTGCTCGCTGCGGCTCCGCTGTGTCAGCGTAATAATGTCGTTATGCTCACCCCCACCGGCACCTCGCCCCGTATCTCCGAGGCCGGATCCTACACCTTCAGGCTGTGTTCGCGCATCGATGACCAGGCTAAGGCCCTGGTCAACGAAGCCTTGCGCCAGGCTGATTCGGATCCCAATGTAGCCATCCTGTACAGCAATGAACCTTACGGGAAAGGCTCGCGGGATCTTTTTGCCCGCTACCTCGCCCAAAAAAATATCACGCCGGTGGCTATGGAATCGTTCCAGCGCGGGGACAAAGATTTCCAGGCCCAACTCACGAAAATCAAACAAACCGAGCCGGATATTCTCTTTGTGCCCGGGTACCTCCAAGAAACCGCCCCGCTTCTCAGCCAGGCCCGGCAAATGGGCATTGAGGCCTTGAGTGTCGGCGTTTTTGGGGATATGGCGCCCAAATACATCGAATTGGCCGGGCAGGCTGCTGAAGGCCATTTAATCGCCGGCGAATACAACAAACACCAAGATGGTCAAGACAATCAGGACTTTGTCCAAGCCTATGAGGCCCTGCTCCAAGAAAAGTCCAAGGCCCCGGAAAATATCATGTTCGCTGCGCTGACCTATGACGCGGTCCAACTGCTGGCCGAGGCCTTTGCCGCAGAGGCCACCTCTGGCAGCGCCATTCAATCCTATCTAGACGAACTGGATTCCTTCAAAGGTCTGACTGGCACTCTCTCCTTCGATGCCAACGGGGACGTGCAAAAAGGCGGCGTCTACCTCTTCGAAGTCCAAAATGGGACTTATCGCAAACTCTAACTAGCAAAGGGCAGGTCTGCACCTGCCTTTTTTTTCGAGTGCAATGCTATGATCTGGCAACAAATCGTCAATGGGCTTGTGGCTGGCTCGGCCTACGCTTTGGTCGCCCTGGGCTACTCCTTGATCTACGGGGTTCTCGGTCTGATCAACCTAGCCCAAGGCGAAATCTATATGGCTGGGGCCTTTGGGCTCTGGATCGCGGTGGTTGCTTTGGGGATGCCACTCCCGCTGGCGGTGCTCTTTGGTCTTTTTTTCGCCGCGTTGGTTGCCTTGGGCATGGAGCGTGTCGTTTTTCGACCGTTAACCGGGCGCCATCCGCTTATTCCGCTCTTGGCCGCCATTGGGCTGTCCATCTTCCTTCAGGCCCTAGCCCTTTTGGTCTTTGGCCCCGAAACCCGGCCCTTTCCTCTAGAGCTTGCACCCCGGTTTTGGGTACTAGGCCCCATCACCATTTCCGGATTGCAGCTTTTACTGATCACCACAGCCCTGACCCTGATGGGCGGACTGTTTTGGTACGTCCACGCCACGCGCCCGGGCCAAGCACTGCAGGCCGTGGCCATGGACCGCGAAGCCGCCCGATTGGTCGGTATTCGGCCGCACCAATGCGTGGCTCGGGCATTTGTCATCGGCGGCGTACTCAGCGGCGCCGGGGGGATGATGATGGCAGCCCATTACAACGCTATTGGCCCCTATATGGGCGTTTTGCCGGGTCTTAAAGGATTTTGTGCGGCTGTACTCGGTGGGGCGGGGTCCATTCCGGGCGCCATTCTCGGCGGGCTTATTCTCGGGCTTGCTGAAAATATCGGGGCCGCCTATCTGCATTCCGGGTTCAAAGATAGCTACGCCTTCGCCATCCTGATCGCGATTTTACTGCTCCGCCCGCAGGGGTTGTTGGGCAAGTCCAAATAACTGCGGGTCGCCAAGGATACCACCATGTTCGAATATATCCTCCACCTCAGCGTCCTCGGCGGCATGTACGTCTTGCTCGCGGCCAGCCTGAATATCCCCGTGGGTCTGTCCGGACAGGTCTCTCTGGGCCACGGCGCGTTTTTCGGTATCGGCGCCTATGTTTCCGGCCTGCTCGCCCTCAATGTCACCGCGCTCCCCTTTCCGCTGCTTTTACTCCTGGCCGGCTTGGGTAGCGCGGTGGTCGCTGCCGTGCTGAGTCCTCCGGCTCTAAAACTCAAAGACGAATACTTGGCCGTGGTCACCCTCGGTTTTGGGCTGATTTTCGAACTGGGCCTGAAAAATCTGGAATGGACCGGAGGAAACGATGGCTTGTATGGGCTGCCGGATTTCGGGCTGCGGGGCACGGAGATTTTCTGGTGGGTCTGGGGCACGGTGGGCCTGTGCCTCTTCGTTACCGCTCGGTTGCGCCACGGGCAGAGCGGTCGGAACCTGACCGCGATCAAAGAATCAGAGCTAACCGCCCAAACCCTGGGTATCGCTCCTTTGCCGCTCAAGGTCGGGTGCTTCACTCTTTCCGCTTTTTTTGCCGGCCTGGCCGGCAGCCTGTACGCCCACTACATCACGTTTATCGCGCCCGGCGTGTTCGGCTTACACACCTCGATTCTCCTCTTGTGCATGGTGGTGCTTGGGGGGATGGGGACTATCATCGGCCCAGTGGCCGGTGGCCTGCTGCTGTTTTTGCTTCCGGAAGTTTTGCAACAATTCGCCGACTACCAAGATCTTGCCTACGGCGCCCTGCTTATCCTGATCCTTATTTTCCGTCCCCAGGGCCTTTTTGGTCGCGCACCTGGCAGCCAGCCCAAAAACGGTGGGTTGCTGCGGCGAGCCAAAACCATGATCAAAGCCACAAACCCCTGACGTGCCCAGAGGCCGATATAGACAGCCATGCTCAAAGTCCGCAGTATCCATACCTATTACGGCGCCGTACACGTTCTGAAAGCCGCTTCCCTGCATGTCGCCCCAGGGGAAATCGTCGCGGTCATCGGAGCCAATGGCGCCGGGAAAACCACCCTGCTCAAATCCATTGCCGGTACCGTCTTGAACGCTTCCGGGCGCATTGTATTCCTTGATCAAGAGGTGGCCGGTGCTGTTCCAGAGCACCGCTTAGGGTTGGGCTTGGCCCTGTGCCCTGAAGGCCGCCGGCTGTTCGGGGGGCTCAGTGTAGAAAAAAATCTTTTGCTCGGGGCCTACCAGCGCCGGGATAAGGCCGCTATACGTCAGGATCTAGACACCTTGCGCCAGCGATTCCCCATTTTGGATTCGTTGTGGCACCGTCCGGCACGCACCCTTTCCGGTGGCGAGCAACAGATGGCCGCCCTGGCCCGATCGCTCATGTCCCGGCCCAGGTTGTTGCTCTTGGACGAACCCTCCCTGGGGCTCTCGCCGCTTTTGGCCAAGGATATTCTGAAAACCATCCGGGACCTCAATCGCGAGGACGGATTGAGCGTACTCTTGGTAGAACAAAACGCCCGCGCCGCTTTGCGCGTCGCCCATCGCGGCTATGTCCTCGAAACCGGGCGGGTCATCCTGGAGGGCAGCGGCAACGAATTGTTGGCCCATGAAGAAGTCCAACGTGCCTATCTGGGCAAGGCCTACAAGGAGATTTGGGAACGGTGAGTACGGCACTGCTTGAACTTCACAATGTGCACAAGCGCTTCGGCGGGGTCCAGGCGGTCCGGGCCGTGGACTTGACGCTTTCCACAACCACAATTTTGGGCCTTATCGGGCCCAACGGCGCCGGCAAAACCACCTTGGTGAACATGATTTCCGGAACGCTGCTCCCCAGCCAGGGCGAAATCCATTTCAACCAGCAACGGATAACCCGGCTCAGGCCGGAACACCGCTGCCGCCTGGGCATGATGCGCACCTTCCAGAATTTAAGCCTTTTCGGGGATATGAGTACGGTTGAAAATGTCGCCCTTGGCGCCAATGCCTGGTACCGTGGAGGATTGCGGGATCTATTCACTCTCCGGCGGCTGCGCGAAACCCAATTGTATGAAGAGGCCTTGAGCCATTTACAGACAGTCGGGCTCAAGGCCCAAGCCGCTGCCTCGCCGAGTGCTTTGTCCTACGGCAACCAGCGCAAACTGGAAATCGCCAGAGCGCTGATGGGCCGGCCCCGGTTGCTGCTTTTGGACGAACCCGCCGCTGGCCTTAACAATCGGGAATCCCAGGAATTGGCCGAACTTATTTTGGATTTACGGCGCTCGCAAAATCTGGGCATCGTGCTCATCGAACACGATATGGACGTCTTAATGGCCGTATCCGATACAGTGGTCGTTTTAGACCAAGGCGCTGTCTTGACCCGCGGGGCGCCGCGACAGGTGCAACGCGACCCTCGGGTTATCGAGGCCTATCTCGGACAAGACGATATTTTTGACGATCTCGCGGACGGATAAGGAGAGAAATCCATGGCAGTGCTCACCCCTGAGACGTTACCCACCACACGCGACGACCTCGAACAGCTCCAAGTGGAGCGCCTCCAGGCTACCCTGCACCGCGTCCAGCGCCATGTGGCCTTTTACCGGACCATGTTCGCCAATGCCGGCTTTGATCCCGACGAATGCGCCCAACTCAGCGACGTACACCGCCTGCCGCTGACCAGTGAGACCGATCTTAGCCAGGCCTATCCCTACGATATGTTCGCCACGCCTCTTAAAGAGGTCGTACAGATCCATACCACCACCGGACGGCACCCGGAACCAGTGGTCCACGGCTACACGGAGCGCGATCTCACTAACGCCGCAGCGCTTATGGCCCGGATTATGCGCGGACTGGGCCTCAGCGCCGAGGATGTCTTCCAGATTACCCTGAACTACGGCTTGGGAACCGGGGCGTTCACCGTCCATGAAGGGGCCCGGCGTCTGGGGGCCTCGGTCATTCCTACCGCCACCGGCCGGACACCGAAACAACTCCAAATCATGCGCGACTTCGGCACTTCGTGCCTAGTGGCCACGCCGAGCTACGCCCTGCGCCTGCTGCGCAGTCTCAAAGAACAGCGCGTCTCTTTGGCGGCGCTGCGGTTGAAATGTGTGCTGGTGACCGGTGAACCCTGGACCGAAACAACCCGCAGCGTATTGGAAGAGGGCTTGCAGGCCAAAGTGTACGATCTCTACGGATTGAGTGCGGCCTACGGCCCGCTGGTGGCTGCGCAATGCCGAACCCAAAGCGTTCTCCATGTCCAGGAAGACCTCTTTTATGCCGAAATCCTGGACCCGCACACCCATCAGCCCGTACCTGAAGGCGAGTGGGGGGAATTGGTCCTGACCACCCTAGTCAAGGAGGCGGTCCCGTTGCTACGCTACCGTACCGGGGACAGGGTCCGCCGGGTAGGCCACGCCTGTGATTGTGGTAGTGTGTTCACTGCCCTGGACCACGTCAGCGGCCGCGTGGACGATGTTCTGACGGTCAAAGGGGTGAATATCGCTCCGTCGCGCATCGGCCAATTGCTCAACGCGGCCCTGGATTTCGAGGTCCAATGGACGGCCGAGATCGCAGGCAGCGGGCCGGATCAAGAACTTGTCCTGCGCTTGGGCATCCGCGAAGATCTTTTTTTCGATCAGATGAAACGCCAACGCAAACTCGTCGACGACCTGCGCCGGTATTTGGCCCAGTGGCTGGGGGTCACACCGCGGATATTACTTGTGGAGCCGGAAAGTTTGCCCCGGCGCGCTGTTCGCGACAGGCAATAGTGTTCCACTGCCGCTTGTGGGGGCGTGTGGCGCACGCCCTTTTCCAGGCCAGGGCCGGCGCACCGATGGCTTGCAATATATCCTTCCCCGCAGTATACTGAAGAATTCTCAGCAATCAACTTTTCCGCAATCGTGGCCATATCCGGGACCACGCCGCGGCACACGGCCCGAGCGACGCTCAAAGCCGGCCCAATCTTTCCAACCCCGGTACGCGAACGATTCTATGCCCACAAAACTTCCCCATATCTCCCTTTCCCAGCGCCGACTCCTGGACCGCGTTTTGTATGTCAGCGAAGACGAATTCGACTCCTGGCCGGAATCGGTCCAGGAACTCGCGGTGAGCCTGGCCTCGGAAATATTTATCATCAGGTACAATCCGTTTATTCCCCCTGAGCGGGTAAAAAAATCGGTCTTCGACCGTTTGGATGCGGAAAAAGTCGGGTTGAGCGAAGTCTATTACAACGATTTGCGCCAACGCCTAGGTACCTATTGGCAAGAATTTTTGGACGACCAGCGCTTTAAGGACACGATTCTGGAGCGTTTACGCCAACTTGTTCCCAATGAACACATTGTTGCCGCGCCCAAAGCCTTGGTTGAATGCTCAACCGATGCGACGGACCTGCGGCTAGAAATCCCGCTCTTGATGCTTTCCCCTGCAAGCACTGAAGAAATCCAGGCCATCGTCCGCCTAGCCGGAGAATTGGGGTTCGCCCTCGTCCCGCGCGGCGGTGGCTCCGGGCTGACCGGCGGGGCGGTTCCCGCCCACCGCCACAGTGTTATTTTGAGCCTGAGCCGCATGAAAACCATTTTCGAGGTCAACGCCGCGGAGCAAACCCTCTGCGCTCAGGCCGGGGTCATCACCCTAACGGCCATGCAGGCCGCAGCCAAGAAGGACATGCTTTTCACCGTGGATCCGGCTTCCAAAGCAGCCTCCTCCCTCGGGGGCAATATTTCGGAAAACGCCGGGGGACCCTTTGCCTTTGAATACGGCACCACCCTAGACAATATTTACAGTTACAAAATGGTCCTGCCGGACGGGGCGCTGATCGAGGTCCGCCGCCGCGACCATCCCTGGCGCAAGATCCTGGCCGAGGATACCGCCATTTTCGATATCTACGCCGAAGACGGTTCTCTGACCGATTCCGTGGCTCTGGGGGGGGAAGAAATTCGGGCCACGGGCCTGGGTAAGGATGTGTCCAACAAATTCCTCGGGGGATTGCCTGGGGTACAAAAAGAGGGTGTCGATGGCATCATCACCGAGGCCTGCTTTACCCTGCATCCCAAACTCGAACACTCTCGCACCCTGTGTCTGGAATTTTTTGGCCGCTCCATGCGTAACGCCATGCTGGTTATCAACGATTTGGTCGGGCTCCGCGACACCATCCGCCGCGAGGGCGACCTGGTCAAAATGGCCTCCTTGGAAGAATTCGGGGCGAAATACGTCCAGGCCATCGAATACACCAAAAAATCCGAGCGCTATGAAGGAGAGCCCATTTCGGTGCTCTTACTCCAGCTTGACGCCAACGACATCGAAGCCCTTGATGCGGCCGTGGCCAACATTGTGAACATCGCCGAGGCCTATGACAAAGTCGATGTCTTTGTTGCCGGGGACGCCAAAGAAGCCGAGCACTTTTGGGAGGACCGTCATAAATTAAGCGCCATCGCCAAGCACACCAGCGGATTCAAAATCAACGAAGATGTGGTTATCCCTCTAGAGGCCATCCCGGAATTTTCCGATTTCTTGGAAGAACTCAACCTCTACTATCTGGCCCGGGCCTACCGGCGGGGGCTGCATGCGGTCAATCAACTCAACGAGATCGACCCCGGGGACGAATTCATCCAAATGGAATTGGATATCACCTCGCGCATCCTCAAACATACCATGGGGCCGAGGGATATCGCCGAACAGGAGCTGCAGCTGCAAATCAGCTATTTTTTCCGCGATCTGCGCAGCCGCTATCCTGATTTGGACAAAGAATTGCGGGGCATTCGGGACACTATTTTCGCCACCCGGGTGGTCATCGCCAACCATATGCACGCCGGGGACGGCAACTGCCACGTCAATTTTCCGGTCAACTCCAACGACCCGCAAATGCTCCACGAAGTCGAAGAGGCCGTGGACAAGGTGTTCAAAAAGGTCCTGGCCCTCAACGGGGGCGTGAGCGGCGAACACGGCATCGGGATCACCAAGATCAACTACCTCCAGCAGGAAAAACTCAAGGCCCTGCGGGCCTACAAACGCGAGATCGATCCCCACAACACCATCAATCCCGGTAAGTTGATGCAGAACCGGCTGGAGACCATCCCCTATACGTTCTCTTTTAACCGCCTTATCCAGGACATCGACAAGACCGCGCTACCGCAAAAAGAGCGCCTCATTCCGCTTTTACGCAATATCCAAACCTGCACCCGGTGCGGTAAATGCAAGCAGGTTTGCCCCATGTTCTACCCGGAAAAGGGATTTTTGTACCATCCGCGTAGCAAAAACATCACCCTGGGCGCGCTCATCGAGGCCCTGTATTATTCGTTGATGGACACCGGAGAACCGGACCCGGATCTTATGCAGGACCTGCGTGAACTTATGGAACATTGCACGGCGTGCGGCAAATGCATGACCGTCTGTCCGGTCAAGATCCGCAGCCACGACGTGGCCTTGAATATGCGCTCCTTTCTGGAAGAAAAAGGTGCCGGCGGACACCCTCTGAAATCCCGAGTGCTGAACTATCTGGGCGCACACCCCGAACGGGTGCCCCAAGCCGCCAAAATGGCCGCGCTGGGCCAGAGTGTGCAGAACAAAGCCGCCCCCATCTTACCGGCCTCATGGCGCAGTAAACGGCAAAGTCCGTTATTGCGCGGCCCCGGCCCGGCTTTGCAGTTCAAAAATCTGCCCCAGGCCCTGCATTTGGAGCAGGGATCCCTGTTTGTTCCCGCCCATCTCGGGGACAGGGAAGAAATGGAGGCGGTTGTGTATTTTCCCGGTTGCGGGGGGTCACTTTTTTACCGCAGCATCGGCCTGGCCACTATGGCCCTTTTGCTGGCCTCGGGCACGGCCGTGGTCATGCCGCCGCACCATATGTGCTGTGGCTATCCCCTGCTCGCGGCCGGATGCAAGGAAGCCTACACCCAGAACCGGGAACGGGTGGGCGAGATTCTCAGGCAACAGATCCGCCAGGCCACCAACCGGGGACTTCGTGTGGAGCATATGCTCACCGCTTGCGGAACCTGCCGCGAATCCCTGGAGGATTTTGGTCTTGAAAGCGCCCTGACTAACCCGGGAACGCACCTGGATGCCCTGCAATTCTTGCTACAGCGGTTGCCCTCGGCCCCTTCGGAACTCAACGAAGTGCTCTACCATGTTTCCTGCCACGCTGAATTCACCGGTGTGGCCGGCCAAAAAGCCGCTGCAGCGTACGCCACAGCCCTGGGTGAGCACCTCGATACCGCCGTACGGCAGAGTCCGGGATGCTGCGGGGAAAGTGGTCTCGGTGCACTGACCTCGCCTCAGATTTACAACACGCTCCGGGAGCGCAAAGTGCGCCAACTCACAGAGGATTTCGGCTCCTACCCGGCCGAGGCCCCGATTCTCGTCGGCTGCCCCTCGTGTAAAGTGGGATTGAACCGCATCAATGTGCAACAGGGGTGGAAACGCGAAATCCTGCACGCCACCGAATTTCTGGCCCAAATCCATTTGGGCCGGGATTGGATGCGCCGCACAATGCAGGCGGTCAAAAAAGGGCGCCCGGACAGCCGGGAGCGGCGACAAATCGCCATCGCGTGTGCACGGTAATCCGGCCCTCCCTGCTCAACCCCCGCGGCGGTGGTGCTCCGCTGCAAATGGCAAGAGACGTATGCGCTATCTCGGCATTGATTACGGACTGAAACGGGTCGGCCTGGCGCTGACCGACAGCGCAGCCACATTGGCCACCCCCTTGGCCACGATCAACCGCACTACCCGGCAGGCCCTGTTCGGTATACTTTTGGAGTATATCGAGCACTACCGCATTGAGGCAGTGGTCATCGGGCTGCCCTATGACCTCGAGGGAAAGGAGACCCTTGCCACCCGGCAGGCCCGAAATTTCGCAGCCAGCTTGGGCCGGCGGATTATCCAGCCCATCCATTTTGTCGACGAGGTCCTGACCTCGCAACACGCCGCAGATGTTTTGCACCAAGCCAATCTTCCCAGCCGAAAACAGAAAGCGGTATTGGACCAACAGGCCGCTGTGGCTATTTTGGAATCATTTTTGGCCTCTGGCCCGGAAAATATACGTTAACCCACTAAGAAATCGGTGTCTTTTCTTATGCGCGTTGCCCGCTTGTCTGCCAGTTTGGTTATCGTGGTCGCGTTTGGGTTCCTGCTCTGGGCCGGGGCCTATGCCTATATGCATACCCCCGTGCATACCCCGGGCCAGCCGATTGAGATCACCATCGAGTCGGGCTGGAGTTTCGCCCGCATCAGCCAAACCCTTGCCGAAAAGGGAGTTATCCAAAGTTCCTGGAAATTTCGGCTCTTGGCGCACTACAAGCAGCAAACCGGAGCCGTACAGGCCGGAGAATTCCGCTTGCACAGCGGGTGGACACCGGTAAAGATTTTAGATGCCCTCGTTTCCGGTCGGGCCGTGCTACACACCTTTCCCGTACCAGAAGGCCTCCCGTGGTGGGATGTGGCCACGCTGGCGGGGAACACCCCTTTGACCTCCCGGGAAAAATTCGAGGCCGCCCTGCGGGACTCGGAGTTTCTCGCTACCTGGGATATTCCCACCGAACATGCGGAAGGCTTTTTGTTTCCGGAAACCTACCATGTCCACCGTTCGGCGTCCCAAGATCCTTACCCCCTGCTCCGAGCGATGTTCAGCCAATTTTGGCACATCGCCCGCACCCAGCTCTGGCCTCAAGGCTTGCCGGAAACCGAAGAGATTGTCCGCACCGTGACCCTGGCCTCTTTGGTGGAAAAAGAAACCGGGCGAGCTGATGAACGGCGCGCCGTGGCCGGTGTCTTTGCCAATCGCCTCGAGCGAGGCATGCGGCTGCAGTGCGACCCCACGATCATTTACGGGATCGGTCCTGACTTCGACGGCAACCTCCAGCGCACCGACCTGCAAAACGCCACTAACCCCTACAACACCTACCAGCACTCCGGCCTGCCGCCAGGGCCGATCTGCTCACCAGGCCTCGGGGCCCTTAGAGCCGCGCTCAACCCGGAAGATCACGATTACCTCTATTTCGTGGCCACGAAAGAGGGCGGGCACCATTTCAGCCGCACCCTGCGGGAGCACAACCGGGCCGTTCGCCGCTACCAACTCGGACGCTAAAAAAACACCCCTTCCCGTGAACGTGATCCCAGGATTTGAATACAGCCTGGAAACACCGCTGCGGCCTTTGGACAATTCCCCAAAAAGAAAGATATATGGATTACTCGGAATTCGGGGCGGGCAGATGCGAGGCACTGTCTTGGTCTTCGGCGATACCGATAAGTGGGCCGCAAATAGTGTTCCGGCCCCGGTCTTTCGCTGCATACAGGGCTTGATCCGCTTCGTGGATAAGGGACTCCAAATTCGGGCCCGAGTGGGCTGAGGAACTTAACCCAATGCTGATGGTCACCTGCAACGGCCCGGCCTCCGTAGGCAACACCGCCTCATGCACCCCTTGGAGAATACGCTGGGCCACGGTATGCGCCTGTTCGATGTAGGTGTGTGGCAGCAGTACAGCGAATTCTTCCCCTCCAATGCGCGCCAGCAGATCAACATTGCGGAGCTTGTCTGCGACTAAATCCGTTAATTGCCGCAACACCTCATCGCCCACCATATGGCCGTAGGTGTCATTGATATGCTTAAAATAATCGATATCAAAGATGATGAGCGATAACGGGTGCTCGTAGCGCAAGGCGCTTTCGAGTTCCCGTTCAGCGAGTTCGAAAAAGTATCTCCGGTTCCAGACTCCGGTCAAACTGTCCCGGGTGGCTAAGTCGCGTAATTTGGATTCCGCCTGTTTTTGGGCAGTGATTTCACTGCGCACCGCCACGTAATGGGTGATTTCCCCGTGTTCATTTTGCAACGGCGAAATTGAGGTAAATTCCCAAAAAACCCGACCGCTTTTCGTCACATTCTGGATTTCTCCCTGCCATTGGCCGGTCTGCTCCACAATGTCCAAAAAAAGGCGCATAAAAGCGCCGTCCACAAATTGCGGGCCTGAACGCGCCTCAAGTCCCTGCCGCACATCGTCGCTCGTGAGTTCGGTCAACGCCAAATAGGCGGGGTTGACGTATTCCAAAAAGCCTTGGGCATCGCTTATCAGCATAGGCACCGGATTTTGGGCCACGGCCAAGGTCAAGGTGCGCAGTTTTTCTTCCACGAGTTTGCGCTTGACGATATCCAACATCGTTCCGGTCAACCGCACCGGGGTGTCAGTGGCGTCGTGCTGGACAATACGACCGCAAATCCAGATCCAATGCCAGGTATTGTGCCGAGTCAGCATTTGAAATTCCGCTTCAAAAACCTGCTCCTGGCCCAAGAGATGCGCCCGGAGCCGGCGCTTGACTTCCAATCGATCCCGGGGATGAACACGGCGCGACCAGCGGATAATGCGCGTATTGGTCTCGTACGGAGGAAAATCCAGGATCTCTGCACAGCGCGAACTCGCGTAGATGTGTCCGCTGGGCAGGTCCCAATCCCACAATCCCAGGCCGGCGCTATTGACGGTGAGATTGAGGCGCTCCTGGCTTTGACGCAATTCGCATTCACGGTTTTTCAGGCTGTGGGCGATTTCGGCGAACCTGTGGTGTAACTCCTGCAATTCCTGAAATGGGAAGGACTCTTGGGCCGAAGGACTTACACCCTGCTCGAAGCGTTCCATGTTTCGGGTAAAGACGTGCAGTGGCTTTTCGACACGGGAGTGCAAAAGGTGCTGTACGCGCCGGGCAAGCAGGGCAAAAAAAGCGGTAAATATGAGGGTGGTGAGACAGAACCCGACAAACACGGGAGCCAAAAAACGGATAAGGGGATAACTGCCCCCCACGATAAGCCCGAGACGGGGCACGGAGTACAGTGTGGTCAGGGCCAGCTCTCCCTGAATAGTGAACACCCCGGACACAGCCCTATCACTGGAAAGGGCCTTTTGGTACAATGCCGACCCAGTGAGCCGTTGCCGACTCGAGTCCATGTCCAACATACCGGAGTTGGAATCAGCCTGGTGGGGATCGGGCAGGAAAAACCAGTGGGTGATGCGGGGGTCGGAATGCTGCGAAAGGGTTTGCCGGAGGGTGTCGAGCGAGGGCTTTTTGAGGAGTCGTTCCTGAGAAACGCTACCCCAGGCCAGGACCTGCGCCAACTGCCCCACCACTTCTTGTTGGTGGCGGCGAAGTTCATAGAATTTACTGCCCGCCATAACAGCCGTGCCGACAACAAGGAGGATCAGACAGGGCACATACAAGCGACGGACGAAAAGTCGGGTAAGAACAGTGCGCAAACTGCGTGGCGACAATGGCCCCCCTATTGTGGCGTCAAAACAAATGCCAACGGTTTTGGGACATATCCCCCAGGGCGAAGCCTAATAGCCAAGGAGGCCAGAAGGCCCTGTGAACTGTAGCTGGGGCACAAGGCTCACCCCAAAACAGCCAGAAGGTGTTGCCTAGAACGGTATATCATCCATGGCGCTGGCTTCTGACGGAAATGCCGGCCCCATTTGATCCTGGCCAGCTTGTTGCTTAGGCGGCTCGGCTTGG
Organism: Thermodesulfobacteriota bacterium; assembly: GCA_051747685.1. GTDB lineage: Bacteria > Desulfobacterota > Desulfovibrionia > Desulfovibrionales > Desulfohalobiaceae > Desulfohalobium. The sequence continues at coordinate 24,201 of JBNJGM010000011.1, forward strand.
GAATAGGAATTCTCCTGCTCATTGGAGGGGCGTTGTGTGCCGCGGGAGTCTAAAAACTGAACCCTAAGGGCCTTGATTTCCGTACTATAGCGGTCGTTACCTTGCTGATCCTGCCATTTGCGGGTTTGCAAGCTGCCTTCTACCAGAACGAGAGACCCTTTGCGCAAATAATTGCCGCAATTTTCCGCCTGGCGGCCGAAGACTACAATCCGGTGCCATTCGGTGCGCTCTTGGCGCTGTCCCTGCTGATCGGTGAAGGATTCGTCAGTAGCCACATTCATATTCCCCACCGGGGTCCCGTTCTGGGTGTAGCGCACTTCAGGATCGCGCCCTAAGCGCCCGAGAACCATAACTTTATTTAACGATGCACCAGCCATATCGACTCCTTTTTATTGCTTTCGGTGCGCGCGAAACAAACACCAGGATTAAGGGGTAAAGCGCAGGCCACCGGGGTGGAGGTTATGTTTGTGCCGCCACCGCCGCCTCCATTGCTACGAGCATATCTTCGAGACGGTCGCTGGCCTGATTGGCCTCACGGGGCTGCCAATCAGCCAAGGCCTCTTCCAGTTCACGGCGGCATTGGGTGAGTCCGCCTATAGAGTCGACCAGTGCGTTCCAGACCGGATGCTCTTCAGTAGCAAAACGGTATTGGTCGTACAGTGTTTGTGCTAATCCAAGGACATCCGGCTCGTTCGGCAGACCATTGGGCCAGGCCAATGCACACAGCTGTGGCCATTGCCGCGGCACTTCGTCTGGAAACGGCGTACTCGCGCTGACTCGGATCTGGAGTATTTTCCCCATACCTTTACTCCTGTTCCTGCCACTCACTTTGGACACGATTGACAACTTCCTGGATGGCGTCCAAGTGGTCTTCCGGACAGACGCCGATCAGGGGGTCGCCCTCGTCCACATTGTGGTTGGGCTGGAAATAGACGGTGTAAATAAGACCTTCCGGGCCGGTGTATGCCAAGGCGGTCTCGCGTTTCATCCGCGAGACAATGAAAATCTCGTCACCGTCATGCACCCGGATTGACCGCGCGCCTTTGGCCCGGATTTTACTGTCCACCTCGGGAACAAAATAGTACATGGCCCGCTCTGGGGCCGTAAACAAATGCAGCGCTTTTTGCAAAATCCGATCCAAAACCTCTTGTTTGGTCAAAAAATGACGGATTGTCAAAAGCGGTGTCCCAGCCTGGACAAACGTATTTTCCACCTCGTGGGAAATATGCACCACTTGACCTCGTTGCGGCGCAAAAATAGGCTTCGTATTGTGCTCGCGTTCTAAGTAGGCCAAGACCGCTCCCGGCTCATGCACAGAGTCCTTGCCCGGCCCCTCGGCCCAGTGGCCCTCATTTTGTACTGCAAAGCTCACCACCCCGGTATGTGGTGCAGGCACGGCAATTTCCTCATACGGCGAGGCTTTCATCTCATCGAGTAACGATTTCACATCCAACACGTTGGTTCTCCCTCACACGCCGCCACCGCTCGCCCCGTGGCTGTGTCCACGGCGCATCGGCGGTTCGCCCCGTTTTCTAGCGGTAGTATAGATTGCGCCCGCCCATGGTCAGCAAAGCCCGGTACATATTGGTGCGCGCTTCCCTGCGGTCCCAGATGCCCTGGATATGGCCGCGGGACA
>JBNJGM010000011.1:25936-34296 GCA_051747685.1 Thermodesulfobacteriota bacterium
CCTGATTTATGGCCGGTGGCCTCTTTGGTCTTGTCGAGTTTGACGTCCAAACCGGGAAAACCCAATGGATTGCTGGATTCGATTTCCCGATTGAATTCATGAATACTGCCGCGATCAAAGATGTTGTACAAATACCAGGCGTCTTCCATGGAAAAATGGTAGCCGCAATAACTGCAGACCCCGGCCCAATCGCCGAACAAATCTGGGGCCCACTGGTCCAAACAACCGTGACTGCGTTCCCGTGGACATGACACCGCCTTGTCGGTTTGCGCTTGGGGGCTCACATAGGCCCAAGGGGACTCTTTTTCTTGCTCGCTTTTCCAATCCGAAAGTTCAGTCAATTGGTGTTCGGTTTCATCGCGGGCGGTTCGCCAGGGCAAAGCGTCCAAGAAACGTTTGTAGCGACGGGCAAGGCGATGGCCAAAACGATCGAATAAAACCCGTGCTTCGGCTTCGACGTCTTCGGCCAAATGCGTCAGGCGCCGCTGGTGTTTGCCCAAAACATCATAGCGCACAAATGAATACAGGGCCCAACTCCAATCCCAGCAATACGCATAGCTGCGCTTCAACACGGAGCGCTTATCCATGTAAGCGTTTTGGGCCAAGTGCCGGAACTTCTTGAACCGTTTCCAGACCAAACGCGCGCGGCCCTTGGTATTGAGTGTCCAGCGAACGTAAATTTCGGAATGGCGCCGTCGCCGCAGGGCCATGGCCCGGAAAACGCTCATCCCCCTTGCGGGAAGGACCACACCATCAGTGGCCTGGATAATTTCCTGGCGCAATTTCTTAAAAAAATCATAATGGTCGCTGCGGGCGCCAAGGGGAGGCTCCTCAATTATATCATCCACATACCCCATTTTCTTGTTGTCAAAAGCGGTTATTTTGAGCTGCTTGGCGCAGCGCTCAATGAGTTCCGGATCGGCCCGCTGGCCCTGGCGCAGACGGCCTTCAATGGCTGCCGCCCCCTCGGGAGAGATAACCGAATAATACCCATGCGAGAGCATCAACCGGTGGTCAGCCAACCCGATGGCCTCCGCGCCCCCGGAGCCGCCTTCAGAGATAACCGAAATGATCGGCACCCTGAGCCCGGCCATGGTGTACAGATTTTTGGCGATTTGCTGCGCCGCGCCGGGGTACTCTTCCACAGGAAAGGAGCCTGGTGTGAAGATGTAGGTATGGATGGGAATATTTTCGGTTTCGGCAACCCGCATATACTGCAAGGCTTTTTCATTGCCCCACGGTTTGACCGATCCGCCGTTGCGGAATTCTTCCCCATGCCCTTTTTCCTGCCCGATGACCATCACCGGCTGCTGGTAGACCTTCTTGCCCACTCGGCGGGTGATGTACGCTCTGGCGATGAGCATACTCGGGTCAATCGAATACTCGTCCTGTCCGCCGATTTCCGTATAATTATCGTAGACATTCTCCAATATGTCTTTGAGGCAAATACGCTGGGGATGGCGCACGATGCGCACCCGGTCCATCGGCGTCAATTCCCGCTCGAGTTTCTTCTCTAAAAAGGAAAACAGGTCTTCAAGGGAGGTCAGTTGTCGCACCTGCTCGTGCAGGTCGTAGTGCTGTTCTTTGGCTTTAAAATCACTGAGTTTGGAGCCCAGCAACTTCACGTTCGCGTTTTCCTTCTCCCCGAATATATCCTGTAAATAGCGCAAGCGGTCGCTGAGTTCGTGTATGCGCTTTTCTGTATCCATAGATCGTTATATCCGTTCCGTGTTAATCGAACAGCTCTCCTGTGCCCTGCGCCCAAAAGGCTAGAACTCCAGGATATGTTCGGTGTTGGCGGCGAGGAACCGCAGATTGGACCGTAAAGGCTCACCAGCGGAATTTTCTCCGTACAAGTCGATATTCTCCAACAGACGCGTGCCGCGCCGTTTGGCCTGGTCCAGATTTTCCCCCCAGATGATGGCCAGGGCCAGGTTCGGATCATAATCGGTCGGGATCTCATAGGACCTGTCTTGGGGCACCTGGGTATGCATTTTGAGCCAGGGATAGTCGGGCCAGGTAAAGGAATCGATGCGTCCCACCCAGGGAGCGAACTTGTTGTCTGGGTCCTCGGCAATGATACGGTACTCTATCCCGATGCCCTCAAACGTAATGTCCTCCTGGGTATAGCCAAGCCCTTGGCCCAAGGCCAGCCGGATTTGCTCCGCTACGATATTCACCCCGTCTTGACCCTGGATACGGGAAATAGCCGCTGAAACGCCGTTTTCCACCTGGATACGGGTATTGACTTCCATAAGAAAGGGTTTCCCGGTGGGACTGACGATCCATTCCCAGGTCCCGACATTGTCGTAGCCGACTTCCTGCGCCATGCGCAGGGAATATTCAGTGATGTCTTCCAGAACTTTTTGGGCATTAAAGGCGTAGCCGATTTCATTTGGGGCAAACCCCGGAGCGATTTCTACCCGTTTTTGATGGCCGGTGCTTTGGATGGTGCAATTGCGGGTTCCGAAATGCACGATTTGCCGCCCGCCCCGTTCAGCGACAATTTGCACTTCAAGGTGATTGAAATCGAAAATACGCTGCTCAATGAGCACGCCCTCATCGCGGAATTGGCGTTTGGCATAGTTCCGGATGCGCCGCAAAACCTGCCGGAACTTGTCCATATCATCGACTTCTTCGATGCCCATGCCTCCGCCACCGGCAGAGGCTTTAACCAAAATCAGCGGCCGCTCCACACCCTGGTCCACCTGGAAATCAAAAAGGCTTTCCGCGATTTCTTCGGCTTCCAACTCATCGAAAATAGGACGGTCGGACCCGGGTACCGTGGGCACATCCAGGCTGCGCGCCAAACGCTTGGTATTGATTTTATCTCCCAGATCCCGAATTACCTGCCAGGAGGGGCCGATAAATATAAGGCCGCGGCGGCGCTCGACCACACGGCGGGCGAAGCGGAAGTCTTCGGCGAAAAAGCCGTAGCCAGGATGCACGGCCGTGGCTCCGGCCGCGTCCGCCACGGCGAGAATTTCGTTGGGATCGAGATAGGAACTGATGCGATACAGCGCCGCTTCACCGCCGTGGGCACGCGCCAAATCGCAATGGCCGGAAAAGGCGTCCTGCTGCGTATAAACGCAGACAAAATCCAGACCCAACTGCACGCAGGCTTGTATGATACGCACGGCGATTTCGCCGCGATTCGCAATAAGAACTTTATGTCGAGCGTCCAACGCTGTCCTTCCTTACGGGTTCATGCGGCTGGAGTGCCTCGCAGCCACGAGTTGTCTCAAGTGAGTTGGTATTGTCCCGAGACGCCACAACCGGTCTTTGCCGAAATACCCCTGCCGGGAGCATAGCCCCGGAGATAGAGCAACTATTTCCAGGGCTGTCAATATCCCTTTCACATCGCCCCCGGGCAATGGGATGAATAGAGCGCCGCCAAATCCGTAAAAATACTCATATTCCAAGGCTCCAGGGCTTTATACACGGTTTGGAAACAGGTGGCCGCCCTAGGGTTAGGTATTGCAAAGCCCTTACCCGATAAGACGTTTCTGCGCCCTGTCGGTTGGGCTTTATTCTGCGCTTGCTTAACACCCGACCACTTTACAGGCCGTAGAAAAAAATCGGGAATCGGGTTCCGACTCTAGGTACAGCAGTTTATGGCAAAGTCCTGTCCAAAATTCAACAGGCCGTTTTCTTGTTTGACCAAGTATTTGGCTGCTGCGCTTGACAATTTTGCGCAACGCTAAGTAAAGACTGAATTTTCGTGTTCAGCGCCAAAATCTTGACCCCCGGAGTCCCGCGATGCAGGAAGAAACGCGCCTTGCCGAAGCCGCAGCTGTGGTCCGGCAAAATTTGGACCTCACCCCCACCCCTCGGGTCGCAGTGGTGCTCGGCACCGGTCTCAGCGGCTGGGCCTCCCGTTTGGAGGGGATGCGGCAACTTTCCTATGCCGAGATCCCGCATTTGCCCAGTTCCACCGTGGCCAGCCATACCGGGGCGCTTTGTAGCGGCCGATGCCACGGCCTGCCCCTATTGGTTTTGCAAGGGCGTTGCCATCTGTATGAAGGCTACACCCCGACTGAGGTTGTACGCTCACTGCGCCTGCTCGGCTCCCTCGGCGTGGACACCGTGATCCTCACCAATGCGGCAGGGGCCATCAATCCCCGCTTTCCCGCAGGCCGACTGATGCGCATCACGGATCAGATCAACATGACCGGGGCCTCCCCTTTGACCGGCCCGAATTGTGAAACCCTCGGCCCGCGGTTTCCCGACATGTCCTGCATCTTCGACCCCGACCTTGGCGCCCTTGCCGATGCCACGGCCCTTGAACAGCAGATCCCCATGGAGCGGGGCGTCTATGTGGGAATTCAAGGGCCCCAGCTCGAAACCCCGGCGGAAACGCGCCTCTACCGCTTCCTTGGAGGGGACGCCATTGGCATGTCCACGATAATGGAAAGCATTGCTGCAGCGCATATGTCCATGCGGCAGTTGGGGCTTTCCTGTTTGACAAACCAAAACCTGCCCGACTGCATGGCCGCCACTTCCCTTGAGGAAATTGTCGCCCAGGCCGAAGCTACCAGCGCGCAATTAAGCCATCTGTTGGAAGGGATTTGTGCCGCCCTTGTCGCCTCAGATAACTGGTAACTCCATGCCGAAAAAACGGCACACCAATCCCGCTCCCAAGATTTTCTCCAGGATCTGTGCACACCCAACGCCCCGTAATTGGCTGTAAACGAGTTCCGTATCTCACAGCAGCCGCTGCTCGCCCCGCCTGCTCAACAGGCAGAGCTCTTGACTTCCATAAGGGGTTAGCACAAACTACCGGATTCATTTCGCTGACCCATATTGCCCTTATGTACGGCTCCGGCCTAGCTGGGGCAAAGGTGCCAAATAACCCTTACCGAGGACGACCATGGCTGATTACAAAGCGACCCTCAACCTTCCGAAGACCTCCTTTCCCATGCGGGCCAATCTGGCCAAAAACGAACCCAAAATGCTCCGCTTCTGGGACGAGAACGCTATCTATACGGCCATGTCCCACAACGACCCCGCATCCCCGTCGTTTGTGCTGCATGACGGCCCGCCCTATGCCAACGGGAACATCCACTTGGGCACGGCCATGAACAAAGTGCTCAAGGATATCATTGTCAAATATAAAAATATGAACGGCTACAACGCGGAATACGTACCAGGGTGGGACTGCCACGGTCTGCCTATTGAACTCAAAGTTGAACGCGAATTCGGCGCCAGCAAATCCTCAGGGTCTATTTTGGACATCCGCAAACAATGCCGAGAATACGCTCTCAAATATCTCGATGTCCAACGTGAGGAATTTAAACGCCTCGGCGTATTGGGAACCTGGGAAGCCCCCTATCTGACCATGGATCCGAGCTATGAAGCCGCTACTGCCAGAGAATTGGCCCGATTCATGGCCCGTGGCAGCGTGACCAGGAACAAAAAACCGATTTATTGGTGCTGCTCCTGCGAAACCGCATTGGCGGAAGCCGAAGTAGAATACGCCGAGCACACCTCGCCGTCGATTTATGTGCGCTTTCCGTTGCCCGACGACCGCCTCCGGGAACATATTCCACAAGCCGACCCGGATCGCACGGCCCTTATCATCTGGACCACTACGCCCTGGACCATCCCGGATAATATGGCCGTGGCCCTGCATCCCGAATTGATTTATGTTGTCGTGCGCACCAGCGGGGGCGACTTCCTCTTAGCTGAAGACCTCTGGGAGGAACGGGCCGCCCTGTTTGGCTGGGACACCCCCGAAATTCTCGGCAGGGTGCAGGGAGCCGCCCTGGAACATATGCAGGCACGGCACCCCCTGTACGACCGCCATGCTCCCCTTGTGCTCGCCGATTACGTCAGTACCGAGGCGGGCACCGGCTGTGTCCACACCGCTCCCGGTCATGGACAGGAAGACTTTGAAACCGGGCAACGCTACGGGTTGGAAGTCTATTCTCCCCTTGATGACCAGGGTCGCTTTTTGTCCAGCGTACCGTTTTTTGCCGGTAAGACCGTCTTCGAGGCCAATCCTGAGGTCATCAAAAAACTCGACGAATTCGGAATGCTCTTGGCGCACCAGGAAATCAGCCACTCCTATCCCCATTGCTGGCGGTGTAAAAAACCGGTTATTTTTCGAGCCACCACCCAATGGTTTATCTCCATGGAAGCCAATCAATTGCGCGAGAAGGCCCTCAACGCCATCGACACCCAAGTGCAATGGATTCCTTCCTGGGGGCAGGAGCGCATCCGCAGTATGATCGCCCAACGTCCCGACTGGTGCATTTCGCGCCAACGTATGTGGGGTGTGCCCATCATTGCCTTGCTCTGCCAAGGGTGCGGGGAGGCCTATTATGACCCCGATTGGGTTCACGCCATTGTCGACCGCATCGCCGCCCATAATCGCGGGGCGGACTATTGGTTTGAAGCCCCCCTGGAAGAGATCGTACCGGCAGGACTGCGCTGCCCAGCTTGCGGTGAGTGCCATTGGGAAAAAGAAGACGATATCCTGGATGTCTGGTTCGATTCCGGCACGAGTTACGCCGCTGTCGTGGAACAGCGTCCTGAATGCCGGTATCCAGCTGACCTGTACCTTGAGGGTACCGACCAACACAGGGGTTGGTTTCACAGTTCACTTCTGGCCTCTGTGGGAACCAGGGACCAGGCCCCGTACAAGGCAGTGCTCACCCACGGCTTTGTGGTCGACGGCCAAGGCCGAAAAATGTCCAAATCCATCGGCAATGTGGTTGCGCCGCAAGAGATCATGGAGACCTATGGTGCCGAGATCCTGCGCATGTGGGTGGCCTCGGAAAACTACCAAGAAGATCTGCGCATTTCGGAAAATATTCTTAAACAATTGGTAGACGCCTACCGGCGTATCCGGAACACCTGCCGCTTTATTTTGGGCAATTTGGCGGATTTCGATCCCCAGCGCGACGGTGTACCCATGTCCGAGGCGCTCTCCTTCGACCGCTACGCCCTGGACTTGATTCAAGCCCGGCACGAACGGATGCAACAGGCCTACAGCCGTTATGAATTCCACAAGGTCTTTCACACGTTACACCATATGTGCGTCACTGACCTAAGCGCCTTTTACCTGGACATTCTCAAAGACCGGCTCTATGTTTCCGCGCCAAACAGTCCGAAACGCCGGTCTGCCCAAACCGTGCTTGAACGGATCCTGCAATTGTTAATGCGGGATATGGCCCCCTTTCTCAGCTTTACCGCTGAAGAACTTTTTCAACATCTTCCACAATGCATGCGCCCCGAAGTCCCCTCGGTGTTCACCCTGCCCCCGGCCCAAACCGCCGAGAACCTGCTCAGTGACACGGAGCGTACCTTGTGGGATACTGTTTGTGCGCTACGCGAGGAAGTCACCAAAGCCATTGAGCCGTTGCGGAAATCAGGCGATATAGGTCATCCCTTAAGCGCGGCGGTTGCCATATACGCTCCGGAAGAGCTTTACGCCACCGTGGCCCCAGTAGCTGACCAATTACGGGAAATTTGCATCGTTTCCCACGCGGTTTTGGAAAAGGCCGACCAAGCCCCGCAAGCGGAGATGTTTGCCAGCGAGGTGTTCCCCGGTCTGCGTATCCAGGTTGCCCCGGCCCAGGGAGAAAAATGCCCCCGTTGCTGGGTTTTCAGTTCTGAAATCGGTGCAGACCCAGCCTATTCAGAGGTCTGTCCCCGGTGCAGCACGGTCCTGCCCCACCTCGCATCCGTGTAAGACCTTGTTTTGCGGCGCAACATGAGGAGTCGTCATGCGCAAACGCTATAAAATAACTGGGGGACTCGGCGCCGCCATTTTTCTCCTGGACCAGCTCACCAAGTTGCTGATCCAGGCGTCGATCCCGTTGCATGAAAGCCGCACCATTATTCCAGGCTTTTTTGACTTGGTGCACATCCACAATCGCGGCGCTGCCTTCGGCTTTTTGAACCGGGCTGATATCCAATGGCAGACCTATTTTTTCATTGCCGTGTCAGCACTGGCTGTGGTGCTTATTTTCCAATTGCTGCGCACCGTGGACCGCCAGGACCGGGTATTGTTTACGGGCCTGGGCTGCATTCTCGGGGGGGCTTTGGGGAATTTATTGGACCGTATCCGGGTCGGACATGTGATAGATTTTCTGGATTTCTACGTCGGCAGCCTGCATTGGCCAGCCTTCAATGTCGCGGATATCGCCATCAGCACCGGCGGCCTGTGTTTACTCATCTCTTTTTATCGTCGCAAGAAACGCCATGTATCCAATTCTGATTGAAATAGGCCCCATGACGGTCTATACGTACGGGTTCTTCGTCGCCGCCGCCTTTTTGGTCGGCATGGCTGTGGCCATGCGTGAGGCCAAACGGTTGGACCTGCCCCACAGGCTGGTCCCGGATTTGGGCTTTTA
>JBNJGM010000011.1:34396-37942 GCA_051747685.1 Thermodesulfobacteriota bacterium
CTTCGTCGCCGCCGCCTTTTTGGTCGGCATGGCTGTGGCCATGCGTGAGGCCAAACGGTTGGACCTGCCCCACAGGCTGGTCCCGGATTTGGGCTTTTACTGCATTCTCAGTGCCATTATCGGTGCCCGCCTCTTGTATGTCCTTTTACGCCCGCGGTATTTCCTGGCCCATCCCCTGGAAATCATCCAGTTTTGGAACGGTGGGCTGGTCTTTTTAGGCGGAGCCATTGCCGCGGCCCTAACAGCGGTGTGGTTCTTACGCCGCCGCCGAGAACCCATTTGGCCCTGGACAGACGCCATCGCCCTTGGTCTTCCCTTGGCTCAGGCTGTGGGCCGCCTTGGCTGTATCGCCGCGGGGTGCTGCTTCGGCAAAGAGTGCACACTTCCTTGGGCTATTACCTTTACCGACCCCAAATCGTTAGCTCCGTTACATCAAGCACTGCACCCCACCCAAATCTATCACGTGCTCGCCGGGCTGGTCGTCTTTTTTCTCTTGCTCGCCACTAGACGGTGGCAAACTCGCCCTGGTATGTGCTTCGCGCTTTATCTTATCGGTTATGGGGCCTTACGGTTTGGCATTGAATTTTTCCGTGGAGATTTCCGCGGGCACCTCGGCCCCTTAAGCACGACCCAATGGATCGCGGCAGGGGTCGTGATCATGGGACTTTGGCTTTGGAATCAGAGGAGGACACGGTAATGCTCTCCATAGCGCCGGAAAAGCTCATCCTGTATTTGGCCCTGTTCGGAGTACCGATTCTGCCCAATCTCTGGGCCATATGGCATATTTTCCGCAGTGATTTCGCCACAGCCCACGAAAAGATGGCCTGGCTCGGGGCGGCTGTTTTTCTTCCCGTTCTCGGAGGGGTGACCTATATTATACTCGGGCGCAAACGAGGCACACGCGTCGTGTAGCCCGGCCGTGAGGAGGCTCAAAAGCCATGCATTACACCAGGATTTTCGCTTTAGGCGGTATTACCGCGGCTTTCACTCTGCTCTTGTCCGGCTGTGTCATCAGCCAACAAGATTTTGGCCGGCTCCAGCAAAAGGTCGCCAAGCAAGGCCGAAACCAATCCCAAATCCAACAAGACCTCCAAGCACTTCAAAAAGAATTGCAAAACACCCAGCAGGAACTGCAAGAACAAATCCAAGAATCCAGTTCCCCGGTACGCTCCACCCAGGCCAATTTGGCAGCGGATATGGGTTCGCTGCAGATGGAAGTCGCCGAACTTCAGGGCCAGGTGGACACCTTGGAGCACAGCCTCGAAAAGAGCCAAACGCAACAGACCGATGCCTCGAGCGCTGCTGCGCCAGAACCCTTTTTAAACAGCACCGCCATCGTACCGTCAGGGCCGATGGACATTACTAACGCAACCGACGCCAACGCAACTCACGGCAATGCTACGCAGGATAATGCCACGCAGGATAATGCTACACAGCCGACTCAAGCCAGCGAAGACCAGGAATTCGATTCTCCTGAAGCAATGTATGAGGCGGCTTTAGCACAATTCGAAGAACGCAATTACCAAGAAGCCCAAGCTTTGTGGGCCAGATTTATTGATGAAAACCCAGACCACGACCTCGTCCCCAATGCGTATTTTTGGCAAGGGGAAAGTTATTACCAAAATCAAAACCACGCCCGTGCGGTTTTAGCCTACCAAGAGGTTATCGAACGTTTTCAAGACAGCGACAAATATCCCGGGGCCCTTCTCAAACAAGGGTTGTCGTTTTACCAACTAGACAAAACAAAGCCCGGTCGCTTGGTATTGCAACGGCTCATCGACGCATATCCGGATTCCCCTGAAGCCGAGCGTGCCGAGAAATTTCTCCAAGAGCGCTGAGTTTTGACTCTTTTGGTCCCCCGTTTTTGTCCCTTTTTCGCTAACGCGCAACCACGAGCTTATCTATGACTGAGTCACAAAATAATATCCGCCGCTCTATTTTGGCCTTAACGTTCCCCCCTTTGTTTTCCGGGCGGCCGATCATGTGCAATTTGGCCAAACACTATGCCCTGGACTTCAATATCCTGCAGGCCAGCATCTCCCCGCGCCGGGAAGGAAAGCTCGTGCTTGAGCTCTCGGGTGGTGAAGAGGAATTTCAAAAAGGTTTGAGCTATTTAAAAGAGCACGGCATCACCGTTGCCAAGGTCTCACAACAGATTTCCCGTGATGAAGATTCCTGTATCCACTGCGGCATCTGCACCGCATTGTGCCCCACACAAGCCCTTAGCCTGGATCATGCCAGCCGGCAGGTAGTCTTTGATGTAGAAAAGTGCACAGCGTGCGGGGCATGCACCCGGATCTGTCCAGTTCATGCTATGCGCGTTGATGTGGACGATGCTTTATGGTAATGGATCGTTTTGTAGAATGTGCCCCTCGTTCGCTAAAAAGAACGTGGGGGGCCTCTATCCAGCAACTGTAACGCACAGCCCTCAGGATGAAAACAACAGCCTGTGATGTAAGGATTTTTCAACAGTCATCTAGAGCGTTGCGAGAGAGTGCAGACCGTGGTCAAAATCCTGGAGCCAGATTTCATGTGCGGATCCTACGGAATCAGGAAATGAGGTGATACTGCGGTCATCGTATAGTAAAGGGGCCATCCAATCAGGCGCTAAGCATTACCGAGAGAAGGAAGGGAGCATGAGCAAATCAGAGACAGAGTGGGTTATCCTTGGCCACCAATATCTCCAGGCCACCGCCGGAAGTTTTCTCTCAGGTGTCACTCACAACCTTAACAATGCTGTGCATATCATTGATTTGCAATTGGAGCTCTTGCAACGCAAGCTCAGCTCCCATGTAGAACGCGGACAGGTCGAATCACGCCTGGAACGTATGGGCCAAGCCTCGCACTCCATGGGCGACCAGCTCTACCATTTGCGCCACCGTTTTTTTTACACCCAGGTAGAGGCCACCCAAGTCGATTTCATCCAATATCTGGAATGGATGGACACCTTTTGGAACAATAATCTCTTTTACAAGCACAACATCCAATTGGAACAGGAGATAGCCTCAGAGGTGCCCAATCTCGAACTCTCCCCCTTTTTCTTGACCTTGTGCCTAGAAGAACCACTCAAAAACGCGGTTCGGGCCTGCCGCACAGCCGATTTGGAAAAACAGCATACCCTGCACTTGTCTGTGCATCCCTGGCGCTCTGGGGTTCGGGTCATTCTGGACTCTTTTGAACCCTTACCCGATTCACTGGACATCTGGGGCGAAGGGGTGAGCACCTATGCGGGGCGGCAAGGGCTGGGACTGCCCTTGATTAATCACTTGAGCCATATAGTTGGCTGGGAGATTGACCTGGCCCCCACAGAACAGGGGGGAGCGCGCTTTGAACTGTGTATCCCAGAAATAAAAACCCCGGTTCCCGAAAACGCCGCGCTTTCGGACTTGCCGGACTGGTAAAAGGAACCCCAAATATGCAAACAGTGCACCACACGGAACTTTCTGATTTTGACTTGCTTTCCCAGGGCAAAGTGCGAGACATGTATGCCCTTGATGCGTCGCGATTGCTTATTGTGACCACGGACCGGATGTCCGCCTTTGATGT
>JBNJGM010000011.1:38042-43842 GCA_051747685.1 Thermodesulfobacteriota bacterium
TTTTGACTTGCTTTCCCAGGGCAAAGTGCGAGACATGTATGCCCTTGATGCGTCGCGATTGCTTATTGTGACCACGGACCGGATGTCCGCCTTTGATGTTATCCTCCCTGATCCTATTCCAGGCAAAGGGATTGTGCTCAACCAATTGACACTTTTCTGGATGGAGCGTTTTGCAGACCTCCTCCCCAACCACACCCTAAGCGCAGACGTTTCCGCCTATCCCGATTCCGTGGCTGCTTATGCCGAGCAACTCCGCGGCCGCTCAGTCCTCGCCCGGCGGGCCAAGCCATTGCCCATCGAATGCATTGTCCGCGGCTATCTTTCCGGCTCGGGCTGGAAAGACTATCAGCGCACGGGCACGGTCTGTGGGCACACCCTGCCCGAGGGACTCCAAGAATCCCAGAAATTGCCGCAGCCGATCTTCACCCCTTCGACCAAAGCCGCCATGGGTGGGCACGACGAAAACATTACCCGGGCCCAGGCCAGGGAGCTCATCGGGGAAACCGTGTTTGCCCAAGTGGAGGCCCTGAGCCTCCAGATGTATGCCCGCGCCCGGGACTACGCCAGTGAGCGCGGCATTATTATCGCCGACACCAAATTTGAATTCGGCCTTATCGAGGACCAACTTGTCCTTATCGACGAGGTGCTCACCCCTGACTCCTCCCGGTTTTGGGCCCAAGACCAATACACCCTCGGGCAGAGCCAACCGAGTTTTGACAAACAATTTCTCAGGGACTGGCTCACGCAGTCCGGCTGGGATAAACAACCGCCCGCTCCCAATCTGCCCGTTGACGTCATCGCCCAAACCAAGGAAAAATACCACCAGGCCTACACCTTGCTCACTGGAGCAACATTGGATCTGCCCTAAGACGTGCGGAGTTCTGTGGAGGGGCGTTTGCCGCTCCACACGCATCAGAAGCCCCCCTGTCTCAACACGACAAACCCTATTGGACGTACACATGAGTAATTGGCTTATTTTTTTGCTTATCGCCGTGGCCTGGATTGTCATCGTCCGGGTCGTTTTCCCCCGCCTCGGTATTCAAGGTTGAGGCCCGTCCAAAACGGATTGCCGGTGGCAACCCAAAGACGACGAAAAAAATGACTAAATTCTCCGTTTACACCCCTTGCCAACCGTTTAATACATATATATAAACGTCGTTTCTTGAGCGGAGAGGTGACCGAGCTGGCCGAAGGTGCGCGATTGGAAATCGTGTGTACCCTTAACCGGGTACCGAGGGTTCGAATCCCTCCCTCTCCGCCATTTGCAGCACATCTTGAGGGGAGCCGGGCGGCAGGAACGCAGCCAACCCCGTCAGGCCTGAGAAGGAGCAGCGGTACGTTGTTGTTTCTGGGTGCCCGGTTTCCCTAATAAGGGCGTGGGGTCAATCCTACGCCCTTATTTTTTTGCCGCCCCCATTCTCTTTATATCGCCGCAGCAGCGCTGGAGTAGTATTTTTTCCGGGTGTTGTGCTTGTATGGACACCGGATTCCAGCGCCTTCGACAATGCCGGGCGGGGCTGTGGCTTCTTTGGACCATCAGCAGCGGAGCATTGCCATGCAACCCTCCTTTCTCGATCTCCTTCTTTTAGGCGTAATCGTTTTTTTCGCTATTCGCCTCTTTAAAGGCCGAAGCAATAATTCCTCATCCTCCTCCCCACCACCGGAGCAACAATCCAAGCAACAGCGCGACCGCTACGATGTGGCCGCAGCGGGATGGGAACATTTGCGTTCCAAGCCAGCCGGAACCTCCGCAGCGCCCCAACAGGAAACGCCGGCCCAGGAGGACTCCGCTCTTCCGGAAGATTTTGATACCCAGGAATTTTTGCAAGGGGCCAAAGCAGTATACCAACGCCTGCAAGAAGCTTGGGATGAACGGGATGTCGAGGATATTCGCGGCTTCACCACCCCGGATGTCTTTCGCGAAATCCGGCGGCAGGCAAAAGAGGACCCCAATCCAAAGCAAACCGAAGTCGTCCTCTTGCACGCCGAGGTTTCCAAGGTCCGGCGCGAAGGGAACCGAACCCATGTCAGCGTGATTTTCGACGCCTTACTGCGGGACTCACCCCAAGCCGAGAACCCACACCAAGTGCGGGAAATCTGGCACTTCCAGCGTGACGAATCCCAAAAAAACAGTATGTGGCTCCTCGAAGGCTTGGAGCAACTCGATCCCAAATCCAATAGCTCCGCATAACAGGATCCTGTCCAGAAACGCAGCCGCACCAATGCGTTTTCTACCCGGCTTCCCCCCAGACATACTTCTGGGACAAGGCCCCGAACTGCGTTGGTATAGGCACCATCTTGGGCGTTACCTAGAATGACAAGCCAGGGACAACACCGGGACCACGACAGCCCTCGGTTTGAGAAGGGGCGCGGGGGCACACGTTTCAATTGAGTGCCAGGCAGACCTCTAAGCGTGGCGGGAAATTTAAAGGTGAAGACGGCGGTAGCATTGCAGATAGTGGCCAGCCATAGCCGCAGGTGTATATCCTCGGCTGCTGACCCATCCCCCTTGGACGCACTGCTTGGCTAAGGCCGGATCGCTAAGGATTTCCAGCATCCTGGCCGCCAAATCCTCGGAATGGGTGGTGCGGAATACAAGGCCGTTCTCACGGTGAGTAATAAGCTCCTGATTACCGGGTAAATCCGAGGCGATAACCGGCACCCCACTAGCCCAAGCCTCTTTAATAACAGCGCTACTACCTTCCCCGTCCACCGAGGGCACCAAAAGAAGATCAAACCCCGCCAGATACTCCCGACTATCCTGATACCCGCAAAACCGCACCCAATCGGCAATTCCAAGCGCCTCAGCCTGCTGCTGCAGCTTGGCGCGCAGCGGCCCTTGTCCCAGCAGTTGCAACCGCCATTCAGGCAGCCCTTCCCCAGCATGGGCCGTAGCCAAAGCCGCCAGCAAGACATGGTGTCCTTTTTGCGGCGTCAACGACCCGATACAACCCAAGGCCAGCGGCGTTTGCGGCCAGGGCAAACTCGGATCCCGCCGGGGGTAGCGCTCCGGGTCCACGGCGCTGTGGATCACACTGAGCCGATGGGGGTCAATCCCGCTTTTTTCCAGAATGTTCCCTATTTCCCCGCTTACCGCCACAAGATGGTCCCCGGCGTGGTATTTATTTGGCAAGAGGCCCCTGCGGAGGGGGTAGGAGACCCGGCGCGTGTGCACCAGGCGTGTGTTTTGGGGCAACAAACGGCGCAACCCCGCCCCCAAGGCCGCGCTCCGGGCGTCGTTGGTGTGGAGAATACTCCGGTGGCGGCGCAACCAGCGCACCATCTGCAACCAATTTCCTGCATGCCATTCCCGCCGCCCGGGCAGAGGCAGCACCGGCACCCCGCGGGCCTGGGCATACTGACACAGCGGACTTTGCCGAGGGGCGGCGATGCGTACACCGAATTCGCCCTGCTGGTGCAAGGCTTCAGCCAGATACAGGACTTGCCGCTGCCCGCCCCGCCATTCATTGCCAAGATCAAGAAGCAGGATGGGCATCAGCAATGGGGGTCCCGGTTCGGCGGTGGTCTTCGAGCAGCAACTGGCGCAAGCGCTGACTTACCGGCCCTGGTCTCACGTCATGGATGGGACGGTCGTTAAAGCGGACCACACTCACAGCGTCCAAGGAGGTGCCCAGTAAAATCAACTCCCGCGCCTGATAAAGTTCATCTTCTTTCACCAGCCGGTGTTCAATGGGCAGTTCCGGGCGGATAAGGTCAAGACCGCGCAGCAGAGTCGTTCCGGGCAAGGCATTTCGCAATTCCGGAACGATCAATTCACCGGAGCTGTTCACCAGACAAACGTTTTCCGTGGCGCCTTCAGCCAAAAAACCCTGTTCATCGAAACACAACGGATAGTCATACCCTTTGAGCACCGCCTCGCGTTTCATAAGCACATTGGGCAGGTAATCCACCGTTTTGATCCGGGACAGGTAACATTGTTTGGCCGGAAATCCGGTGGTGTAGGCGGTCACTCCATTTTCCCAAAGCGCCTCACTATACTGGGGGGCGACCCGAGCCACAGCATACAGACTGGGCTGCGGGCACTCGCGGAAATCCGCAGTGAATCCCCCCGGCCCCCGGCCCACATACACAGCCAAAAGCCCGTTTTTCAGTTCCGAGGCCGCAGCCAATTCTATAAGCAGTTGCCGCACATCCTGGCGGGAACAGGGCGGATGGATGGCGATGGTGGTCGCCGAATGGAACAAGCGCTCTACATGGGCATCGAGTTGATAGATGCGACCCGCAGTAAACTTGAGGGTCTCAAACACTCCATCACCGCGGTGGACCAGGTGATCGTCCATGGGAATGAGCAAATAGCGGGGATCCTTACAGATAAGTCCCACGCGGTGGTCGTAGAAGGCCCGGACCCGGTCCATACCCGGACGGGGCGCGGCCAAAAGGGCCTTTTGATAGGTGTCATCGGATACAATTCGGGGCACAGGGGGTTCTCCAGGTTTACAGGACGCATCAAACGGACTTCTTTCAAGCCACCAGCTGAAAAAACGAGCATGGCCAAAAACGAAATTACCGCAACAGCAACCCCTCTTGGACCACGAGTTCGGCAATCTGCACGGTATTCAGCGCCGCGCCTTTACGGATATTATCGGCCACCACCCAGAGATTGAGGCCATTGGCAATGGATTCGTCTTCCCGGATGCGCCCGACAAAGGTCGGGTCTTCACCCGCGGCGTTAATGGGCATAGGGTAGATATTTTCCGTTGGATTATCCAAAACCGCCACCCCCGGAGCCTGACTGAGCAACGCCCGGGCCTCACGAGAGGTAAGCTTGAGTTCCGTTTCAATATTGATGGATTCGCTATGACCGTAAAAAACCGGCACGCGCACTGTAGTGGCCGTTACCCGAATGCTGTCATCCCCCATGATCTTTTGGGTTTCCTCCACCATTTTCATTTCTTCTTTGGTGTACTCATTGTCCAAAAAGGCATCGAGATGGGGCAAACAATTAAAGGCGATGCGGTGAGGATACACACTGTTTTCCGGCTCTTGCATATTAAACAATTGCGTAACCTGTTTGCGCAATTCTTCAATGGCCTTGTTGCCGCTGCCGGAAACCGCCTGATATGTGGACACGACGATCCGTTTGATGCGTGCCGCATCATGCAGGGGTTTGAGCGCCACAACCATTTGAATAGTGGAGCAATTCGGGTTGGCAATAATCCCTTTGTGCCCGTGCAAATCCTCTGGATTGACTTCCGGCACGACTAAAGGAATGCCGGTCTCCATACGCCACGCGCTGGAATTATCCACCACCGTGCACCCGGCCTTGGCAGCGATGGGTGCGAATTGTTTGGAGGTCTCCCCTCCAGCGGAAAAAAGCGCCAGATCAATATCCGCAAAACTCTCCGGCGTGAGTTCTTCCACAACCAATTCAGCGTTTTGAAACGGCACAGTGGAGCCGGCCGAACGGCTGGAGGCCAACGCCTTCACTGTTGTAGCTGGAAATTGACGCTCTTCCAAAATTTTCAACATCTCCCGGCCCACAGCCCCTGTGGCTCCGACTACAGCCACGGTCAAATTCTGTGACATACCTGTGTTCTCCTTGGATACGCCACGCGTATCCCGTTATGGTGGTGCCTGGATCCGTAGACCCCGATCCCGGCTATTTCCCTCGTAGTCTGGAGTAATAGCCGGGTGCTTGTCCAGTGCACAGTTCAGCCGTTAGGGTGTGGGCAGTAGCTTGCCCGTGCAAGAACTTCTCGACCCTCACTTCACTGCACTGCGAAGGGGTCCATACCTGTATTCAAAATGCCGAAATCGCATGTATGTGGAGTTTTCACGG
>JBNJGM010000012.1:0-31380 GCA_051747685.1 Thermodesulfobacteriota bacterium
CCCCGCATCGGGACCCTTGCGCTCTATTCCCGGCATTGCTATATATTCTAGTGTTATCTGTACCCGACGCCGCCCGGCTTAGTCCGTAGCCCCCTAGAGGCATACGAGGTGCCGCTGACACCGCTGCTGGGGCTTTGAACACAACCTGCCAACTCGTCTGTACAAGTCCCAGCACCGGTGAGTCCTGACAGGGCTAAAATCCAACAATACTTTTTGTAGCGCCGTGCAAGTATTTTCCTTTCCGTGCGCGGACACAAAGAAACGCTGTTTCCCTATGCGCTATACAAACTACACGCTTAAAAATGTGCACACGCTGCCCCAATACCACCAGCTTCCCCTGGAGCAAAAAGAAGCCATCCAGGTGGTGGGCCATGTGTTGCCCTTTAAAGCCAACTCCTATGTTGTGAATACCCTTATCAATTGGGAAGATACGGCAAACGATCCCCTTTTTCGCCTCTTTTTTCCCCAGCGGGGTATGCTTCCCGAAAACGAGTACCAAAGTCTGCGCAAGCATATCCTGTCCGGGGCGGACCAAGCAAGGCTCAAGCAGGAAATCACCCGGATACGGCACAGCCTCAATCCCCACCCGGCCGGACAACAAGAGCACAATATACCGACACTACACGGACGGCGGCTCAAGGGTCTCCAACATAAATACAAAGAGACACTGCTCGTCTTCCCCTCCCACGGCCAAAGCTGCCACGCCTTTTGTTCCTTTTGTTTCCGCTGGCCGCAATTTATCGGCGACCCCTCCCTGCGCTTTGCCATGAAAGACACCCAAGAAATGAGCGCCTACCTCCGGGAGCATCCGGAAATAACCGACGTACTTTTCACCGGCGGTGACCCGATGACCATGTCCGCCCGTCTGCTCGAGTCCTATATAAGCCCGTTATTGCACCCAGAATTCGAACACATCCGCTCCATTCGCATCGGTTCCAAGTCGTTAGCCACCTGGCCCTATAGATTTATCACCGCCAAGGACAGCAAGGACATCCTCGCTCTTTTCCGGCGCATCAAGGCCTCGGGCAAACACTTGGCTTTTATGGCCCACTTTAACCACCCCAAGGAAATGGCGCAGCCGGTGGCCCGCCAGGCGATTGAAGCCGTACAGGAGGCCGGCGCGATTATCCGGACCCAAGCGCCGCTTCTAGCGCACATCAACGACTCGGCCGCTACCTGGGCCACAATGTGGCGCCAACAGGTAGACCTCGGCATGGTTCCCTATTATATGTTCCTCGCCCGTGACACGGGAACCCAAGAATATTTCGGCCTCCCCCTGGTTCAGGCCCTAGATATTTTCCGCGGTGCCTATCGCTGCGTCAGCGGCCTGTGCCGTACCGTCCGCGGCCCGAGTATGTCCGCAGAACCGGGGAAAGTCGAAATCGTGGACACCCCGGAAATCCATGGCAAACGCTATCTGGCCTTGCGCTTTATTCAGGCCCGGCGTCCCGAATGGGCACAGCAGCTTTTTTTTGCGCAATACACCGACAGCGCCCTATGGCTTGACGACCTTCTCCCGGCCTTTGGTAGCTCAAGATTTTTCTTTGAGCATACCCCCTAATCCGGACCAGTCAACGCCCGCGTCTATGGATTATTTCTCACCACCTCCAATAAACCGGTTGCCGCAAGCAACCGTCACCCACAGAACACCATATGGACTGCCTCCCCCACGATTTTGACCTCGATGCCTATCAATTCGACCTCCCTTCCGAGCAAATCGCCCAGTACCCGCAACCAGAGCGCGACGGATCACGATTGCTTATCCTGGACCGCGCTTGTGGAGAAAAGCGCCATGCCGCCTTCCCCGATTTGCTTGCGGCACTGCCGGAAGGAGCGCTTTTAGTCGCCAATACCAGCCGCGTCCTGCCGGCTAGGCTCAAAGGGCAGAAATCCGACACCGGCGGGAAAGTCGAATTTCTGCTTTTGACCCCTCTGCCCCTGATCGAACCGCGCTGGCTGCCGGACGGGCGTCAGGAGGCCTATGTCACCAGCTTGATCCGCTCCTCGAAACCACTTGGGGTAGGGCAAAAAGCCACCTTTCCCGGCGGCATTGAACTCACGGTCATCCACCGCGAAGACTTTGGCCGGGTCCGCGCCCGGCTGTGCTGGTCCGGGGACCTGGCCGAACTGTTTCAAACCTACGGGCACATGCCCCTGCCGCCCTACATCACCCGGGAAGACGGTGCCCAGGACCACGGCCGCTATCAAACTGTGTATGCCGACACGACCAAGACCGGCTCTGTTGCGGCCCCCACGGCTGGGCTGCATTTTACCGAAGAGATGCTACAGGCCTTGCGAGACAAAGGGATCCAATGGGCCGAGGTCACCCTCTATGTAGGATACGGGACCTTCAGTCCCATACGCTGCCGCGACATCCGTGAGCACCATATGCACCCGGAATATATCGAAATAGATCAAAAAAACGCCCGGCGGATTGCCCAAGCCCAGGCCGACGGCCGGGCCGTTGTGGCGGTGGGAACCACGGCTGTGCGGACGTTGGAAAGCGTCGCCCAGAGCTGCGGCAGTATCCAACCTTTTGCGGGCTGGACCGATCTTTTCATCTACCCCGGATTTTCTTTTCGCGTGGTTGACCATTTACTCACAAACTTTCATCTTCCAGGCTCTTCGCTTATACTCATGGTTGCCGCGTTGACTGGACGTTCACTGCTTTTAGAAACGTATAGGGAAGCCGTCGCCTCTGGATACCGATTTTTCTCTTACGGCGACGCCATGTTTATCCACTAACCCGGCCCGGAGTCCCTAACACGGCTTGGACTCGTGAAGCCGATTCCAGAATTTTTGCACCGGCCTATAAAGAGCGCGAGGGGTCTTGTCCAGCGTGCGCAGTACCGCCCAGAGCTGCCTGTGGGCTGGACAATGGCATTGCCTTTTCTGGGCGCTGAGCAAATGTACAGGCTGTGGTCAAAATCTCGGAATCGGTTTTTGTGTACAATTTTTATGGATCCAGGATCACCGTCTAGAACATGCCAAGGAGGCTATATGTCCAGAGTTGTCTTCCGGGACGAGCGGTGCAAAGGGTGCCTGCTGTGCACCGCCGCCTGTCCCAGTGCTATTATCGTCCAATCTCAGCGGTTCAACCAGCAGGGATATAATGTTGTCGAAATCGCGGAAGCGGATATGGAGAACTGCAAGGGCTGCGCCTTTTGCGCCATGGTCTGCCCGGATAATGTAATCACCGTTTTTCGCAGTTCGACCGAAAAGGAGCAGGAAAATGCCGCATAGTTCAGGCGAGCGTATCTTTGTGAAAGGGAACGAAGCCATTGCCCGGGGGGCATTGGCTGCCGGCTGCCAATGCTTTTTCGGCTACCCCATTACCCCCCAAAACGATATCCCCGAATTTTTGTCCACGGCCCTGCCTGAAGCCGGCGGCGAGTTCGTGCAGGCCGAAAGTGAAGTCGCCGCCGCCAATATGCTTATTGGTGCCGCTGCCTGCGGCAAACGCGCCATGACCTCCTCCTCCAGTCCTGGTATTTCCCTCAAGCAGGAAGCGCTTTCCTACCTCGCGGGCAGTGAACTCCCGGCGGTCATCGTCAATATCAGCCGCGGCGGCCCCGGCCTGGGGGATATAGGCCCCTCGCAAGGCGACTATTTCCAATCCACCCGCGGCGGCGGACACGGTGACTACCGGCTATTGGTCCTGGCCCCTGGCAGTTGCCAGGAGGCCTACGACATGACCGCCCAAGCCTTTACTCTTGCTTTCAAGTACCGCAACCCGGTCATGGTCCTCGGCGACGCTATTCTGGGGCAGATGAAAGAACCGGTCATGGTTGCCACCCCGCATGCGCCCGATCCCGCTGAAGCCAGTGATTGGGCCCTTTCTGGGGCCAAGGGGCGTCCCAAACGGCTACTCAAGTCGTTGCACCTCAAAGAGGGCGCCCTTGCGGAGCACAACCAGCGCTTGCAAAACAAATACACCCGTATGGCCGAGGAAATCGACGCCGAAACCTATGCTGTAGACGACGCCGAACTCGTGGTCGTGGCGTACGGCTCCATCGGCCGGATTGTGAAAAGCACTATCCGTCGCCTCCGTGATCAAGGCCGCCGCGTCGGGCTTTTCCGCCCCCTTACCGTCTTTCCGTTTCCTGCCAAGGAATTGCAGGACTTGGCCCAAAACGGCAAACGTTTCCTGGCCATTGAACACAACCTGGGGCAAATGGTCGAGGACGTCCGCTTGGCCGTCTGTCCCCACGCCACGGTCGCCCTGCACAGTTGTCTGCCCGGCAACCTGCCCACGCCTGAAGATTTCGAACAGCCCATCGTCAAGGCCCTGGAGGAAAACATCCATGTCTAGTCAGGAAACACAAGTCTTCGCTGTTCCAGACGCAGTTATCGATATCCCCACCCATTACTGCCCCGGCTGCCAGCACGGGACCATCCACCGCTTGCTCGGCGAATGCCTGGATGAAGCGGGGTTGACGGAACAAACCATCTGCATCGGCTCCATCGGGTGTTCCGTGTTTATTTACAACTATCTCAACGTGGACGCCGTGGAAGCACCGCACGGCCGGGCCCCGGCAGTGGCCACCGGCGCCAAACGGGCCAACCCGGAAAACTTCGTCTTCGCCTATCAGGGCGACGGTGACCTGGCCTCCATCGGCCTAGCCGAAATCATGCACTGCGCCAACCGCGGGGAACGCGTCTCTGTGGTTTTTGTGAACAACACGGTCTACGGCATGACTGGTGGCCAAATGGCCCCCACCACCATGGTCGGGCAAAAAACAACCACCTGTCCCGGCGGACGTTGCGCCGACCGGGAAGGCTTGCCCATGAAAATGGCCGAAATCATCGGCGGCCTGGGGGGCACGGCCTATTCCGCTCGGGTAGCCGTGGACACGATCAAGCACATCAAACAGGCCAAAAAAGCGCTGCAGCGGGCCTTCACGGTCCAGACCGAAGGCAAGGGCTTCGGCTTCGTCGAACTTTTGGCCACCTGCCCCACCAACTGGCGCATGTCGCCGCTGCAGGCTAATGCCCGCATCAGCGAGGAACTGATCCCCTATTTCCCCTTGGGTACGTATAAAGACATTGAGCACGAAGGGGGCGCAGAATAATGAGTCTGTACAAAGACGTTATCATTGCCGGTTTCGGCGGCCAGGGCGTTATGCTCATCGGCAATCTTTTGGCCTATGCGGCCATGGATGCAGGCTTGAATGTCACCTATATCCCGGTCTACGGCCCGGAGATGCGCGGCGGCACCGCCAATTGCACTGTGGTTGTCTCTGAGGAGGACATCGGCTCGCCCATCATCCATGCGCCACAGAGCCTGATCGCCATGAACCGCCCCTCCCTAGAAAAGTTCCAACCCCGAATCCAAGAGGGTGGCATCCAGATTATCAACGAGTCCCTGGTCGACACACAACTGGCTGAAAAAGTGCGGATCCATAGTTATTTCGTACCGGCCAACGATCTGGCCAACGAAGTGGGCACGGCCAAAATGGCCAATATGGTCGCTCTGGGCGCCTACATCCGGGCCACTGACGTGCTCCCCTTGGAACGGGTCCAAAACAGCCTGGAAAATGTCATTGCCACGCACTATGCCCATTTGATTCCCAAGAATCAGGCCGCGCTCCAGGCCGGGGCAGACCACGTCCAGAAACAATTACAATAACCGCGCAGCCCCCGCTAGCTCCGGCTCGGCGGGGGCTTTCCAACCCAGCCCAGCAAAGGACCATCCATGCAGGACCCCCGTCTCTACGGCATTATCGGCCACCCCCTCGGACACTCTTTGAGTCCGCCCCTGCACAATTGGGCGCTTCAGGCCGAAGCCCTATCCGGGGCCTATATGCGCTGGGACATCGCCCCGGAGCAGTTGGACGCCTTTGTCCAGGCAGCCCGGCTCTTGCCCATCCACGGGGCAAGCGTGACCATCCCCCACAAAACCGCAGTCATTGAGTATCTGGACAGGGTCCAGGAGCGCGCCTATCAGGCCGGCGCCGTGAACACCCTTTACTGGAAAGACGGGGAACTTTGCGGCACCAATACGGATATCGACGGGTTTTTGGCCCCCCTTCTCTCCCTGCCCCGCTTTCCCCAATCAGCCATCATCCTCGGTAACGGCGGGGCGGCCCGGGCTTGTGTCGCCGGGCTATTGGAACATGGCGCCCAGGTGTGGATCTGCGGCCGCAACCAGGACAAATCCGAGGCCCTGGCCGCGGAATTCGGCGCCCAGACCCTCCAATGGGAACAACGCCCCACGGCCTCCGCAGATCTTTTGGTCAACGCCACCCCGTTGGGCATGGCCGGCGAACAGGCTTCCCTCTCTCCCATGCCCGAGGGGGCGGATCTGGAACGCTTCAAAACCGTCTATGAATTGATCTATAATCCGCAGGACACGGTTTTGCTCCGCCAGGCCCGTGAACGCGGCATCCCCACCATCAGCGGCCTGGAGATGTTCGTGCACCAAGCCGCGGCCCAATTCCGACTGTGGACCGGGGCAGACATGGACCCGGTCGCGGCCCGGCGGTGTTGCGCAGCTGCCTTATAAGGACGCAAAACAGGTGCCGTGACACTAAGAGGTGTTGCTTGTTCCGCCCGAAAATCCATGTAGCAGGCGGCCCACACCAAAACAGCCCGGAAAACTTTCTGTTTTCCGGGCTGTTTTGTGCCGCATGTTTTCTCAAAACCGGCTATCGAATATACACTTGGAGGCTATCGCCGGGGTGGATCACCTCATTTTTCCCGAGATCGTTCCAACTTTGCAGGGCATTCGGGCTGACGCCGAAGCGCTTGGCGATGGTCCAAAGGTTATCGCCTTGGCGGACCGTGTACTTGACCAACTCCTTATGGTCGGCCTCTTCTTTGGCCTGGGCTACCTGTGTCGACCGGCCCCGGTCGGGGATATACAATTTTTGTCCCAGTGAAAGGCGCCTCGAATTCGCTAACCCGTTGGCCTGGACCAATGTATTCAAACTCACCTCAAAACGCCGGGAGAGTTCCCATAAGGTGTCCCCTTTTTGCACCGTATAATTGGAGCGACGCTCAGCGATTTGGCGTTTCCCCGTATTTGAGCTTCCGGGTACCTTCAAACGCTGGCCCTCACGCAGGAGAGACCCCTGCAATTGATTGGCCTGGCGGAGTTCAGCAACACTCGTATCCAGCTGCTGGGCGATTTCCCACAACGAGTCCCCGCGCTGGACCACATACTCGCCGTTTTGAGCGGACACTTGGGCCCGCGCCGCTTTGTCGGAAACCGGAATGAGCACCGAATCACCGGGGTGCAGCACTTTGGAATTCGTGTTGTTCACTCGCATCAGGGCTTTGAGGGGTACATCGAAACGCCGGGCTATCCGCCACCAAGAATCGCCGTTTTGGACTTGATACCGCTTTCCACCGGCCATTTTTTGGGCCTGGGGGCTGTCAAGGTAGGACTTTGCCTGCGCTACCTGCTGCTCTGGGACGTTGATAGCATACGTCTCTCCCGGTGGGCTGACGGTGCGCCTGAATTGGGGATTGATTTCTCGGAAGGCGGACCATTGCATATCTACGGCATCAGCCAGGCCTACAAGATCTGTGCCCCCCTCGATGCGGACACGGGAGGGCTCAGCAGAAGCATCCCATTCGAGGGGCTCAAAGCCGAGGTCTTCAAGATTGCGAACAATCTTTAAGATCGCTTGAAATTTGGGCACATAATTCCGGGTCTCGGTGTGCAAATAGCGACTTGTAGAAGCCAGGTCCTCAAAGCTATCGCACCCACTACGCTCCAGGGCCCGGGCGACCTTCCCCTCCCCGGCATTATAGGCGGCCAGAGCTAAGGACCAATCCTGGAATTGCTCATGCAACTGCGCCAAATACTCGGCCGCGGCCCGAGTAGCGGCATACGGATCACGCCGCTCATCCAACCACCAGTCGACGCGAAGACCGAAATGCTGACCGGTGGCGGGCATAAACTGCCACATTCCAGCCGCCCCAGCCCGGGAGTAGGCTCTCGGGTTAAATCCACTTTCGGCAAAGGGCAAAAACACGAGATCCTGAGGCAACCCTTTTTCCGTAAATACTTTGCGGATATGCGGCAAATAGGGTTCCGCCCGTTTGAGCCAACGCTGAAAGGTCTTGCGGTGGCTATGCGTATAATAACGGAAATATTTTTGCATCCGCTCGGTTTCCCGAACATCAAGGTCAAAGCGGATTTCCGGCTCGGAGGCCAGAGCCTTTTGTTCAGCCGGAGTTAATACTTCCTCCCCCTCCGCAGCCTCCTCCTCGCTCACATCGGCCTGGACTTCTTCTTCGAGTGGCTGTTTAATATCGGCATCACTGCCCGGTGAGTCGGCCTGAAATGCACCTATTTCCCGCACGACGGTTGCATTGCCCCCCTCGTCTGACGGGGGGACCGGCGCACTGCGATCAACCGACGTTGCGCTCGCGTTGGTTTCCGCCACCGGTTCGTGCTTTAACGATGTTGACGATTGCGGCCCTTTGGCCATCGGTGCGCACCCTAGGGCGAAAAGCAGCACCAGTACTATTGCGCGGGAAACCAGAGATATCATAATTTGCTGCACACTATTCCGTCTTGCTTCGTAAAATATTATAGTCCATATTTGCTGGCCCATTACGGTAATTGTCGAGTGCTAGCGTAAGGGGAACGCAAATGCAAGCCTCTTTGCCCAAGGAGCGAATGTGACCCACTCCAGCCATATCGTCGTCGGCCTGCACCCGGTGAAGGAGCTCTTGGAAAACACCCCGGAAACAGTCGAAGCGGTCTTTCTCCAAAAGGGGGGCCGACAGCAAAAGTCTATAATCGATGCCTGTCACAGGCTCGGCATCCGTTTCCAAACCTTGCCCCGAACGCAGCTCGACAAACTCAGCACCGCCCAACATCAGGGCATAGCCGCCCGGGTGTTTCACCCCGGGTTTATCGAGCCTGACACGCTGTTTGCCTCGCTCAGCAAGGCGCCTTTACCCCTGCTGCTGGCCTTAGATCAAGTCCAAGACCCGGGTAACATTGGCGCTTTGGCCCGAACCCTCTACGCCTTGGGCGGCGCTGGGTTAGTGCTACCCAAAAACAGGAGCGCCCCGCTTGGCAGCGGCGCTTTCAAGGCCTCGGCCGGCGCATTGAACTATCTTCCCGTGGCCCAAGTCACCAATATGGGCCGTTTTTTGGAAACCGCCACTGGTCAGGGGATCCTGGTCGTGGGCTCGGGGGAGACCGCGGAATCGCTCCCCCTGTACACGGCACAGCTCCCTACGCCGGCCATCCTGGTGTTGGGCAACGAGCACAAGGGAATACGGCCGGGAGTGGCCAAAAAATGCGCCAGCGTGGTTTCCATCCCTTTGCAGCGCGATTTTGACTCCCTGAATGTGGCCCAAGCCGGGGCCATCGTCATCAGCGAATTTGTGCGCCAGCAGGGCTAAAAGGCCGGCAGGAATACCTCCCCTGAATCCGAGAACCCGATTTTGGGGTTTTGCCCCCAGCCGGGAAACACTCTTGCGCGTGTGAGCATTTGTAGCCCTGGCCCAGCGCACCTACGGTCGAACGAAACGTTTCATAATGAGATCCTGCGCCCCTCCCCGGCTAGGGCAAAATCACCGCATTTCCAGGGACAGACCTGTCCAAGGTTTTATAGACTTTTTTGCGGGCGGGGCCCGAAAAGCCGCGTTCCGATCCGGACCAGGGTCGCGCCCTCGGCAATAGCCACCTCAAAATCCCCGCTCATGCCCATGGACAAATGGGGCAGGGCCAGGGCCAGGCGCGTTGCCGCTGCATCGCGCAGTTCACGAAGCCGGGCGAAAAGCGGCCGAACCCGTTTTGGGTCATTAAAAAACGGGGGCATGGTCATCAGCCCCCGCAGGCGCAGATGGGGCAGCTCAGCGACCCCGTCCAGGGCCTGCCAGAGGGCTTCCGGGTCCAGGCCAGCCTTCTGCGCTTCCCCGCCCAGATTGACCTGCAGCAATATATCCTGCCGCACACCAGCCTCGGCTGCTTTTTTGTCCAGCATCTGCGCCAGGCGCAGCGAATCTACGGTGTGCACCAGATCAAAACGACCCGGGACGAACTTGGCTTTGTTTCGTTGCAAATGCCCAATGAAATGCCAGCGCATAGCGGGCGCAGCAATCTGATCCTGTTTCTCCAGGGCCTCTTGAATGTAATTTTCCCCGAAATCCGCCTGCCCTACCGCGTGGACCGCCTGGAGAGCCGCCACCGGCTGGTACTTAGAAACCGCGACCAAGGTCACTTCCGCTGGGTCCCGGCCGGCCCCGCGGGCCGCCGCAGCAATTGCCTCGTTGATTTCCCGCAGCCGTTCGGCGTAGGCCGTTTGTGTTTGCATGGTGGTATCTCTTCAGTTTCGCGGTCACTCCGTGAGTCCCAATTCACCCAGAAAGGACATGTCCTCGTGCCAGCGTTTCTTGACCTTGACCCACAGGTCCAGATGCACCGGTTTTTCAAGCATTTCCGCAAGCTCGAAGCGCGATTTCTGGCCAATATCTTTAAGCTGACGCCCGCCCTTACCAATGACAATGGCCTTCTGGCTGGGGCGGGCCACATAAATGGTCGCATAGACCGAAATCCCTTGGGGCCGCTCTTCCCATTGTTCGACAATGACCGCAAGATTATAGGGCAATTCCTTTTCCAGAGCCAGAAAAAGCTTCTCTCGAATGATTTCCGCGGTCATAAAGCGCATGGGCAGGGTCGAAATCTGGTCTTCGGGATACAGCGGCGGGCCCTCTGGCAAAACACCGATTATCCGCTCCAATAGACGGTGGGTTTCCTTTCCGCGCAAGGCACTGACGGGGTGGAGTTCCGCCTCGGGCCACAGTTCACTGAGGCGTTGCAGAAGCGGCAGCAAACGCGATTTGTCTTTGATCGTGTCCGTCTTGTTCACGGCGATAAAAACAGGATTGTCGCTTTGCTGGACCCGCTTGCGCATTAGCCCTGTATCGCGTTCCAAAAGCTGGGGCCGCGCCAGATACAATCCAGCGTCCAGCACCAGCAACACCGCTTCAGAGGCGCTCAGAGCGCGCCAGGCCGCGTCGACCATATAACGGTTAAAGCGTTGGCCGGATTTGTGCACCCCCGGCGTGTCCAGGAAAACCACTTGGGCCGTTTCGGTGCTCAGGATGCCGCTTATTTGATTTCGGGTTGTTTGGGGCTTGGGGCTGACAATAGCCACCTTCTGCCCCAAAAATTGGTTCAAAAGTGTTGATTTCCCGGCATTTGGCGGGCCGATGATGGCCACCAAGCCACTGCGGTGGCCGCTTCCGTAATCCTCCCCAAAGGAGCTCTCGTCCATAATTCCCCCTTGCGCTCACTCTTTGCTCTCGCTATAGGCTTGAACCACTATGAGCACAGACCTGATTATCGTGGAATCACCGGCTAAGGTAAAAACTATCAGCAAATTTTTGGGCACCGACTATATTGTCGAGGCTTCAGTGGGACACGTCCGTGACCTGCCCTCAAGCACCCTCGGCGTGGATGAAGCCAACGACTTCCAGCCCCAATATGAAATCATCTCCGGCAAACAAAAGGTCGTCAATCGCCTAAAAAGTGCGGCCAAAAAGGCCGGCACCGTCTATCTCGCCCCGGACCCCGACAGGGAGGGCGAAGCCATCGCGTGGCATGTAGCCGAACTTTTGCAAAAAACGAACGCCAACTGCCAACGCATCCAATTCAATGAAATCACTTCCCGGGCGGTCAAAGAGGCCTTGCAGCATCCCCGGGAACTGGACGCGCGCCTTTTTTATTCCCAGCAGGCCAGGCGCATCCTGGATCGGCTCGTGGGCTATAAGATTTCCCCGCTGCTGTGGAAAAAGGTCAAGCGCGGGATTTCCGCCGGACGGGTCCAATCGGTGGCCCTGCGGCTTATAGCTGAACGGGAGCGTGAACGCCAGCAGTTTGAACCCGAGGAATACTGGGTCCTCAAGGCCCATCTCCACGCCAGTGCACCGCCTCCGATTACCGCTGAGTTGTGGAAGGTCGGGGGCAAAAAAGCCCATGTGGCCAACGAGGCCCTGGCCCTGGAGATCGAAAGCACGGTCACCGAAGCCGGATTCGAAGTCGCCGAGGTCCAGGAAAAGGAGCGCAAGCGGCAGCCCAAACCCCCGTTTATCACCTCCACCCTGCAGCAAGACGCCAGCAACCGACTCGGCTTCGCCGCCAAGCGGACCATGCGCATCGCCCAGCAACTCTATGAGGGAATGGATTTGGGCGACAAGGGCACGACCGCCCTTATCACCTATATGCGGACCGATTCGGTGCGCATCTCCAATGAGGCCCGTAATGCGGCCCAAAAATGGATCACCTCCACGTTGGGCAGCGAGTACTACCCGGAGAAGCCGCGGTACTTTAAAACCAAGGGCTCGGCCCAGGACGCCCACGAAGCGATCCGCCCCGTGGACCCGACCATCACCCCGGGCTCGATCCAGTCTTACCTCTCGCGGGAGCATTTCCGTCTGTACAAGCTTATCTGGGAACGCTTCATGGCCTCGCAAATGGCCCCGGCCCGCTTTTGGGACACCCAACTCACCTTGGCTGCGGCCAACACCCTCTGGCGGGCAAAAGGCGAACGGTTGATCTTTGACGGCTACTTGCGCGTCTATGCAGCAGACCAAACCCAAGAAGAGATCGAACTGCCGCAGGTCAAGGCCGGCGAGCCCGTGACCCTGGAGCGCATCGACAAAGAACAAAAATTCACCCAACCCCCGGCCCGATTCTCCGAGGCCTCCCTGGTGCGCAAGCTCGAAGAACTCGGCATCGGCCGTCCCTCGACCTACGCCCAGATCATCTCCACCCTCGTGGAGCGCAATTACGTCCAACTTGAGAAAAAACAATTCGTGCCCACGGAAATGGGCTTTGTGGTCACCGACCTGCTCATTGCCCACTTCCCTAGGCTGCTGGATATCGGCTTTACCGCAGAGATGGAGAAAAAGCTCGATGGGGTTGCGGATGGGGACCAGGACTGGACGCAACTGTTGCGCGAATTCACGGAAAATTTCTACCCCACCCTGGAAAAAGCCGAACAGGAGATGCAGCAGGTCAAAACCGGGGTTGAAACCGGGGTCCAATGCCCCAAATGCAGCAAGCCGGTAGTCATCAAATTCGGCCGCAACGGGGAATTTCTCGCCTGCACTGCCTACCCGGACTGCGATTTCACCTCCAATTTCAAACGCGACGAAGCCGGGAATATCGAAATCCTGGAACCCGAACCCGAACAACGGCAAAAGGTCGGCACCTGCCCCCAATGCGGCAACGACCTCGTCCTCAAAAAGGCCCGCACCGGCAGTCGCTTTATCGCCTGTACCGGCTACCCCAAATGCAAATACACCCAGTCCTATTCTACCGGCGTCAAATGCCCGCAAGAGGGCTGCCCGGGGGAACTTGTGGAAAAAAGTTCCCGGCGGGGCAAGGTGTTCTACGCCTGCAACCAATACCCGGAGTGCAAAACCGCCTATTGGAATTGGCCGGTCGCGGAGTCCTGCCCGGAATGCGACTCCCCGATATTGGTCCGCAAGAGCACCAAAACCCGGGGCGAGCATGTCGCCTGTCCGCAAAAAGGATGTGGGTATTGGCGGGAACTCAAGCCAGAGGAAAACACCTGAGCACCAGTTTAACGATCCAAAAGCCGGCGCACCTGGCGGCCCAACTCCTGGCTGGTAAACGGCTTTTGCAGAAAACCGGTCCCGGGTTCCATACCACCGGTACTGGCGATATGGTTATCCGTATACCCGGAAATAAACAGCGCTCGTAAATCCTGGCGTTCGGCCCGTAATTGTTGGTAGAGTTCCCGCCCGTCCATATAGGGCATGACCACGTCGGTCACCAATAACGCCAGCGCCGTGTCAGTGTCTTGGGCCAGCCGAATCCCTTCGCGCGGATCAGCCGCGGAGAGCACATCGTAGCCGAAGGACTGCAACACCTCACAGGTCAGCTCCCGGACCATCTCGTTGTCCTCCACCACCAGGACAGTCTCGTGGCCCACAGCCTCGACCGGTTCCTGGAGCTCTTCCGTTTGCGCCGCGCTATCCGCCTCGTGCTGGACGCGAGGCAAAAAGAGCTTGATCACGGTGCCATTGCCGGGT
Organism: Thermodesulfobacteriota bacterium; assembly: GCA_051747685.1. Lineage (GTDB taxonomy): Bacteria > Desulfobacterota > Desulfovibrionia > Desulfovibrionales > Desulfohalobiaceae > Desulfohalobium. Next base: position 14,032 of record JBNJGM010000012.1, read on the forward strand.
TCGGAATAGATCTCTGCGTGGCCGCCGTGCTGTTTCATGATGCCGTGGACCGAAGACAACCCAAGCCCGGTGCCTTCTTCCCCCTTGGTGGTAAAAAACGGGTCAAAGGCCTGACGCAGGGTGGCCGCGTCCATCCCCACCCCGTTATCGGAAACACTGAGCTGGACATACGCGCCCGGGTCGATATCCGGATGCTGCCGGTGGTAGCTGGCATCCAAATCCATCGGGGACACATCGATCCAGATATACCCACCTTCGAGCATCGCGTCCTGGGCATTGAGCACCAAATTCATAACCACCTGTTCGAGTTGGTGGGCGTCACCGATAATCTGGCACGGGGCCTCACTGGGCCGCACTTCCAGGGCGATATCCTCCCGCACCCCCTGGCGCAGGATATCCCGAAATCCCTCGACCATATCCCGCACGTCCAAACGCTGCTTGGACATGACCTGGTTCCGGCTAAAGGCCAATAATTGGCGGGCCAACTGGCGGGCCCGCTCCGCGGCTGCCCGGATATGCTCCAATTGCGCCGCACTGGAGCTGTCTTGCGGCACGTTCGACAACAGGATTTCCGCATATCCCAAAATAGGCGTAAGCATATTATTAAAATCATGGGCCGCCCAGCCTGCCAATCGGCCCACAGACTCCAGACGCTGCGAACGCCGGAGCTGCTCTTCCAATTGGCGCTGAGCGGTAATGTCCGTGACAAACCCCTCCACACTCTCCAAATTCTGCGCCTCAGACCACACGCCCCGGCCCTGTTCCCGGACCCATTTCACCTCACCGTGCGCGTCGCAAATGCGGTAGGTCACCTGAAATGGTTCTCGAGCGGTTAAGGCGGACTCCACCGCCTGCATGACCTGTTCCCGGTCCTCCTGTACAATAAGATCCCCGTATTCCGGATCAATGCGCTTGGTCATGGTTTCCGGGGTATACCCGGTCAATTCCAAACACCCATGGCTGACATACTCCATTTTCCAGCGCGGATCATTGGAACAGCGGTAGACCATCCCCGGCAAATTGGCCAAAAGCGTGGACAGCATCCGTTCGTTTTTTTCCAGGGCCTGCTTGGCCTGCACGTAGGCCGTCACGTCCCGACCCTCGACAATAAGATACTGCGGGGTTTCCCCGTCCCCCCATACGGGCTTGACCGAATACTCGACCCAAACCGTTCGCCCGGCAGGCGAATCATGACAGGACCGGCCATAGACCACATCCCCACTGGCTGCGACCCGAATCGCCGCGTCCATCTCCGCCTTCTCCTTGTCCGAGCCGCTCCACCACGGCAGCGCCGTCAACGGTTCCCCACGCAATATCGCGCGTTCCGCGCCGACAAATTCCAAGGCCCGGTCATTGGCGTCCACCACCATCCCCTCTACCGTCAAAAGGGCCATCATTTGCTGGGATTGTTCAAACACAGAACGGAATTTGTCCTCGGAAGTCTGCAACTCCCGGGTACGACGGCGGATTTTTTGCCGCTGCATCCGGTACAAGGGCACAAACACCGCCAAGACGGCCAAAAGGGCCAACCCCAGCACCCGGCGCCAAAACTGGGAGTCGCGCAGAAGGGCCGAGTGGTCCAGCCCGATCCATTGCTCGTTCAATTCACGGCGTTTCTCCGGGCTCAGCCGAGAAAGCGCCTCATTTAACCGGGCGTGCAATTCTGGGGCGTCCCGGCGCACCGCAAAACGCAGTGGGTAGGAATAGTCCAGGGCGTGGACGATGCGCAGATTGGCCAGTCCCAATCGGGTTTGGTGATAGGACAAGGCCGGCAACTCAGTCACCAAAGCACGCAGCTCACCCCGGGCAAGCCGGCGCAGGCCTGTAGCAGTGGTATCCACGAGCTTGAGCTCTAGCTCTGGGTAGGCGCGACGGAGATGTTCAACTACAGCGTAGCCCTGGACCACCCCCACTTCGGAAAGGTCGCTCAGGGCCGCAATATCCTGTTCGCTTTTCCGGGCGACCAGCACATTTTCCACCTCAAAATAGGGTTCGGTGAACCGGGCGAACTCCTCCCGACTCGAGGTTTTGCGCGCCGCCCCCAGTATATCCGCCTCGCCAGAGCGCACCGCCTGCACTGCGGCCTGCCAATCAGGCACCCGCCGCACCCGTAGGGAGACGCCCATATCCTCGGTCAACTCCCGGAGATAGTCCGCAGCCAAGCCTTGATACCGGTTGTGGTCGTCCAAAAATTCGATCGGAGGCCAATGCGGATCAGGCGCCACATGAATAGAGGACTGCCCTGCATCGCGGTCGGGGCCGTCCGGAGTCCGTCCGGCTTCCGGAGCGGCCATGGCCAGCGCCCCGCTGCCAAGTACGCTGGCCAGCAGCACGATCACCCCACACCACCAAAAAATCACCCCGGAGAATGCGCGCATGTATCCACACGTTTGTTTATTGTTCACTACAAATCCTTGCCGCAGGAGAGCCCTCCCGGACGAGCGCCTGAACAATAGCCCCGGCCCCGGCCACCCCTTGCGCCACAATCACTCCCTTTGCATTTCATAGATCCCAGGCGCGGGCAAGCAGAACACCGCAAGTACCCTGTTAACGCGAAGAAGGCTTTGACTGGGGGGACCAATCCGGGGCCGCAGAAGCCATTTCCTGAATCTTCTGGGCATAGGCCTGCCCCAACCGATCCATATATGCCGTGTCCATCTCCCCTTTCCAGGTCACGATCTCGCGAAAACGCTGCGGGATACGCACATCCTTGGGCGCAAATCCGGAAGCGCATTTCAACTCCCACCGTTTGGCCTGTACTTTAGCCGCACGATCTTCCAGACCCTCGCCGAGTCCGCCATGCCCCGTGACCTCCAAACACCGCTGCAATTGTTGCGGTGTATAGACCTTCCGGGCGAACAAGCACCCTACCATACAGGTGGCCAATACCCGGTTACGCTCCTCATCCACGAGGGCTTGCACCGCCGTCGCCTCATCCCGAGTGCTTTCCTTCTGGTCATAGGCATAGCCGCCGCTGTCCAAGTGGGAGTGCCGGAAACCGTAGGCTTGACTGACGAAATAGTTCTCCCCCGTGGCGTAGCCAGCCATCTCCTGCCCGAGCACACAGGCAAAGTCAGTGCCCCCGTATTCGGCAGCGGCCCGGCCAGCGCCCAGCCCCAGGGCGTGGTAAAACGTATTGCTGCGGGCCGCGATATGCCCCAATGCACTCCGATACCCCTCAAGGGTATCAAAGGCCAAGGGGACCAAGGTATGTTCTTGAGAGAGAACCCCTTTTTCCAGGGCCTCCGTGGCCCAGGCCAGGGCCACGCCGCTGGAGATCACGTCCAGACCGTAGCGCTCGGCGTCCTCCAGCAAGGTCAACACATCCGGGGCCCGCTGCATACCGAGCATCGACCCCAGTGCAAATATGGGTTCGTAGTCGTAGCTGACTTGGCGGTAAAAAAATTCGTGCTCGGTGCCAAAGCGCTCTCGGAGGAGACCGACATGGATGCACCCCACTGGACAACCAGCACACGCTGTTTGGCGCAGGAGCAAATCGCGGGCAAAGGTCTCTCCGGAAATGGAGTCCACAGCGGCATCCGAGGTGGCCTGGAGATTGCGCCACGGCAAGGCCTGCAGCGCATTGAGCGGCTCCAAATTCTCCGGCGTCCCCAAATTGTGGTATTTACGCATCACATCCTGGCCCGTGATCTCGTGATGGAGTTCTTTATAAAGGTTCGCATACGCTTTGCGATGCTCGTTGGGGACCTTGAGGCTCCCGTCCCCGGCCACGATAATGCCCTTGAGCTGCTTCGCGCCCATAACCGCTCCGGCCCCGAGGCGCCCGAAATGGCGATAGGTGTCCACATTAACAGCCGCATAAGCCACCTGTTGCTCTCCCGCCGGCCCGATGCGCAGGATACTGCGATGCCCGGAATGCTGGCTGTGGATTTGCCGGAGCAGTTTACCGGTACTGAAAACATCGTGCCCCGCCAGATAATGCACATCCTTGATCTGGATCTGCCGACTACCGACGACCAGACACGACAGTCGCTGCGCTTGCCCGGTAACCACCAACGCCTCAAATCCGCTAAAGCGCAAGGCCAAGGCCAGACGCCCGCCGGCGTGGCTTTCGGCATACTGATCGGTATACGGGGAGACAAACCCCGCGACCACCTTGCTTTGCAACGGGAAATAGCCGGTGAGGGGGCCGATAGCGAAAATAAGGGGTTGGGAGTCCACAAACGCCGATTGCCGGGGATCGCCAAATTGTTCAAAAAGGCGCGCGGCCAAACCGCTCCCGCCAATCCACAACTCACGGCCGGCAATCTCATGGATCGCGCTTTGACCGCTGGCGAGATCGACATGCAAGATTTTGGCGCTCTCAGCCATCAGACTCCTCCTTTTGAGACGGCGTCTGCACCGTCACCATTTCCAGACAATCATGGGGGCAAAATTCGACGCAGCGGCCGCAATGGATACACACCACGGGCTCGTTGGTCTCCGGATCCATAGTAATGGCCCCTACCGGACACGCCTGGGCGCATTCACCGCATTGGATGCATAAGGACGAGGTATAAATTACCCCGCCGCCTTTGCGTTGCCGCATGGCGCCCGTAGGGCAGACAGCAGCGCAGGGCGCAGGCGAACAGGCCAGGCAGACACGGGCCTCAAATCCCGTACTCAAGCCCCCTGCGGAGTGGATACGAATGCCCGCTCGCTTCCACGAAAGACTGCCGTGCACTAAACGCGCGCAGGCCAAAGAACAAGAATAACACCCTATGCACCGTTCCATGCGCAAGGCACGGAGAATTTTCATGGTCAGACTCCTTGTGGTATCAGATATCGAATCAACCGGTGATCAAGCACCGCCTCACAACTGTATCCCAGGCCCTTTCCCCGGCCGGGAACAAGATTTTGGAACCACGTTCAAGATGGGGAGCATGCGAAGTCCCCCATGGCCCCGGTCAGCCATGGCTTCCGATTGACGACAAGGGCAAAGCAGGGCTAAGGGATCTTGTCTGGACCCAAAATACGCCCAAAAGTCCTCACCGCTGGAGACAGCCAGAAATTGGACCAATCGAACCCGCCACGAGCATCCCACAGGAGGACCCCGCTCCATGCGCATCGCCACTCGCCTGTCCCAAATCAAACCGTCCCCTACCCTCGGCCTGAACGCGCAAATCCAGGAGATGCAGGCGCAAGGCCGCTCCGTGGTCAGCTTGGCCGTAGGCGAACCCGACTTTCCGACCCCGCCGCATATCTGTCAAGCCGCTAAAACCGCTATAGACGAAGGTTTCACGGGGTACACCGCTGTACCAGGGACTCCAGCCCTCCGCCAGGCCGTGGCCGACTATTATACCCGAATTTACCAAGTTCAGGCCAACAAAGAAGCGGTTATTGTCAGTAACGGCGGGAAGCAGGTGCTCTACAACCTGCTCCAAGCGCTAGTGGAGCCGGGTGACGGGGTACTGCTCCCCGTACCGTATTGGGTCAGCTACCCTCCGCTGATCGCCTTGGCCGGGGGCGAGGTCCAAGCCGTGTCCAGCGTGGCCGAGGAGGAATTTTTGGTCACGGTGGAACAACTCGAGGCCTGTCGCACGGACACCAGCCGTTTCCTCATTCTCAATACCCCGTCAAATCCCACAGGCAGCCATTACAGCCAAGCCCAATTGGACAGCATCCTCCAATGGGCCCTTGAGCACAATCTTTTCGTCATCTGCGACGAAATTTACGACCAACTCGTCTATCCCCCGGCCCGACCCGCCACGGCCAGTCACTGGTGGGAAACCGCTCCGGACAGCGTGGCCGTGGTCAACGGGCTGTCCAAAAGTTTTGCCATGACCGGCTGGCGGGTTGGGTTCGGTCTGGCTCATCCCGAGCTCATCAAGGCCATGACCAAACTCCAAGGCCAATCGACTTCGAATATTTGCTCCATCGCCCAAAAAGCGGCGGAAGCCGCCCTGAACGGCCCTTGGGAGAACGTCCACGCCATGCGGGAATCATTTGCCCGGCGACGCGATCTCGCCCTGGAGATCATAGCCACGTGGCCCGGCACCACCTGCTCCTGTCCCTCAGGCGCCTTTTACCTCTTTCCCCATGTCGGAGGCTGCTTGCAAGGCACAATCACCGATTCCACCGCTTTGGCCACCCATATCCTCGAACAGGCCGGCATCGCAGTGGTTCCTGGGGCGGCCTTTGGTGACGACGCCTGCCTGCGCCTCTCCTACGCGGTCGATGAAATGGTACTCAGTGAGGCGTTGCACCGCATTGGAGAGGTCCTGCAGGATCTTGTGTCCTCCCCTCAGCACTAACGCCACCGCCCCGACCACCGCAACCCCCTAAAATCCTGCACTCTCTCTGGAGGACGACGTGCGCACCCCGCTTCGGCCCAATCCGGCCCATCCCTTTCAGCTCGTCAAATTCCTCTCCTGGAGTTCGCTTTTTATCATCCTGGGGTCGATCTTTTTCCTCGCCTTGACCATCGGCAATTCAGCCAAGCAAGCGGTTATGCAAAAGCATCGGGACTTCGCACTGCTCTTGGCCGAGAACCTCAACCATCAGATTTATCAGCGTTTTACCCTGCCCACGGTGCTTGGTTTTGGGCGTATCCAACTCAAAAACGAGGCCCAATACCAGCGTCTGGAAGAGACCATCCAATCCACCATTCACAGCTTCCATGTCTTAAATGTCCGCATCTACGATTGGGAAGGTGTTACTGTTTACGCTACGGACAAAGACATCGTGGGCAAAGAGGGCTTCGCTGGCCCCGAAGTCGAGCAGGCCGTGGACTCCGGCACACCCTCCTTCACCGTACAAGGGGACATCTCCTTTTGGCAGGCCATGTTCGACTTTGACTTGCCGCCGAAAACCTTTGTCCTGCGCACCACCTATCCCTTGCGGGCGGAACGGACCCTGCAGCAATCGCAAAAAGCTGGACCGATCATGGGTATCCTCGAATTCCGCCAGGACATCAGCAAAGATTATGAAACAATTTTGCGCTTCCAGTGGGTGGTGGTCTTTCTGGCCCTTGGCGCCTCGCTGATCCTTTTCCTTTTGCTGTATATAATTATCAAACGCGCCGACAGGCTCTTGGCCGAACGTATCCAAGAAAAAGAGCGCTTAGAACGCGAACTGCTCCAAAACGAAAAACTCGCCAGCATGGGGCGGATGGTGGCTAGCATCGCCCACGAAATCCGCAACCCCTTGGGCATCATTCGCTCCAGTGCGGAGATGTTGTATAAAAAGGCCCTGCGGGACAATGACCAAAACGCCCGACTTTTGCATGCGGTCTTCCAGGAATCCAAACGGCTCAGCCTCACCGTGCACGAATTTTTGGACTACGCCCGACCCAAACAGCCGTCTCTGCGCGAGGTTGACCTCAGTCAGATCATCCAGCGCGCCTTGGTCTTTTTAGAACAGGAATGCGCTGCCAACCACATTCAGGTAGAGAACTCCCTGCCTGAGAGTTTGCCCAGTCAGGGCGATGACGATCTTTTGTACCGCGCCTTGTACAATATACTCAGCAATGCCCTGCAAAGCATGGACGACGGCGGCAAGCTGACACTGCACGGCGGGAGTCAGGAGGGGTACGTCTGGGTCTGCATTGGCGATACCGGCCCCGGCTTTGACAGTTCCATGCTCGACAAATATCTCGAACCCTTCTACACAACGAAGGATCAAGGGACCGGCCTCGGCCTGGCCATTGTGAAGAATATAGTGGACAGCCACGGCGGCTCAATGGAGTTGCACAACACCGAAACCGGGGCCGAGATCTGCCTCCGGCTTTACGGCCCTTAGCCGAGGCTTTGACCCAGGAGATCCCCTATGGCCACCCATATATTGATCATTGACGACGAAAAGAATTACCTGCTGCTCTTGGAGACCATGCTCACGGAAGAAGGGTATGCGGTTACCACCCAGCAGGATCCACAACTCGCCCTCGATTATTTGGGCGAATCCGAGGTCGATGTGGTCATCACGGACATGAAGATGCCCCAAATCAGCGGGCAAAAAGTCCTGGAAGAAGTCAAAAGGCACCACCCGCATATCCCTGTGCTCATCATGACCGCCTTCGGTTCTATTGACGGTGCGGTTGAGGCCATGAAATGCGGTGCCTTCGACTACATCACCAAACCCTTTAGCAATGACGAATTATTGCTCTCGGTGAGCAAGGCCGGAAAACTCGCGCAGGCCGAGCGCGAAAACCGGCTTTTGCGCCAAAGCCTGGAAGACCGCTTCGGGGTGCACCAAATTATAGGCCGCAGCAAGGCCATCCGAGACGTCCTCCAGATGCTTGAGCGAGTGGCCGCCAGCCGCAGTACCGTGCTTTTGACCGGGGAATCCGGAACCGGTAAAGAGCTGGTCGCCCGGGGAGTGCACTTCGCCTCGGACCGCGCCAACGCCCCTTTTGTTCCGGTCAATTGCATGGCGCTGAACCCTGGTGTGCTGGAAAGCGAACTCTTCGGGCATGAAAAAGGCTCCTTTTCCGGGGCCGTGGCCCGCCGCCGGGGTCGCTTCGAAATGGCCCACACCGGAACCCTTTTTTTGGATGAGATCGGTGAACTCTCCCAGGAAACCCAGGTCAAGCTCCTACGTGTTCTGCAGGAACGCACCTTCGAGCGCGTCGGCGGTTCCACCCCGGTGCAGGTGGACATCCGACTCATCGCTGCCACGAACAAGGATCTCGCTGCGGCCGTTGCCGAGGGCACCTTCCGCGAAGATCTCTACTACCGTCTCAATGTGGTCCAGATCCAATTGCCGGCCTTGCGCGAACGCCGCGAGGATATCCCCCTGCTTGCCGCCCATTTTTTGAAACGCTACGCCGAAGAAAATAACGCGGCTGTGACTGAATTCGCCCCCGACGCCGTGGATTATCTGACCGCATTTGAGTGGCCCGGCAATGTCCGGCAATTGGAAAATGTGGTTGAGCGCTGTGTGGTCCTGAGCCGCTCCTCCCAAATTACCGTCAACGACCTGCCTCCGGAGGTGAAAGATGAGGAGTCGCAGTTCAAAAGCGCCGTGGACTTGCTGCCGTCCAAGCTCAATCTCGGTGAATCCCTGGAAAAAATCGAAGCCGCCCTCATCCGCCGCGCCTTGGCCAAATCCAGCTTCATCCAGGTCAAAGCCGCTGATATGCTCGGTATTTCCAAATCCCTATTGCAATACAAGCTCAAAAAATACAATATTTCCGGAAAATAATGTCCACATCCGCCCAGCTTTCCTCGTATCTCCGGGCGTTGAAAAACTCCGGGCCTTACGGGCACCTGATCCGACACCACGCCACATTTGCCGCTCGCGAGGCAGCCTACAGCGAACCAAGCCATCCCTGGCCGGAACCCGTACAAACCTTGTGCAGCCGCGCCAACGTCAAACACCTGTACGCCCATCAGACCGCAGCCGTAGACGCGGTGCGCGCCGGGCGGCACACGGTGATCGCCACCCCCACGGCCAGCGGCAAGAGCCTGACCTTCGCCCTGCCCATCCTGGAAAGTTTTTGCCGCGATCCTGAAAGCCGGGCGCTTTTGCTCTACCCGCTCAAAGCCTTGGCCCAGGACCAATTGCGCAATTTCCAAGCGTTCTACCAACCCTGGCCCCTGCATACACATCCCCGGGCGGCCATTTACGACGGGGACACTCCCCAAGCTGAACGCAACCGGATCCGGGCCAACCCGCCGCATGTGCTCTGCACCAACCCGGATATGCTCCATTTGGGCCTGACACCCCACCACCACAATTGGGGAACATTTTTCCGAAATCTGCGCTTTGTGGTCGTGGACGAGGTCCACACCTATCGCGGAATCATGGGCTCGCACATGGCCTGGGTCTTCCGTCGCCTGCGCCGCATCTGCCGCTATTGGGGCAGTGAGCCAACCTTTGTTTTCGCCTCGGCGACCATCGGCAATCCAGCCCAACTGGCCACCAACCTGAGCGGATTGCCCGTTGAAGCGGTTACCACCGACAGCGCGCCGCACGGCAAACGGCACATCCTTTTTCTCGACGCCATCGAGGGCGCCCCCCAGACCGCCCTAGGCCTGCTGCAGGCCGCTCTGGCCCGGGGGTTACGAACCATTGTCTACACCCAGTCCCGCAAATACACCGAACTGCTCTCTATGTGGTTGTCCCAACGCAGCCCCCAATTCACGGACCGGGTCAGTGCCTACCGCTCCGGTTTCCTGCCCGAAGAACGCCGGGAAATCGAGGGGGCTCTGGCCGACGGCTCCCTGCTCGGGGTCATTTCAACCAGCGCCCTGGAACTCGGCATCGATATCGGCAACCTCGATCTCTGCCTTCTCGTCGGTTACCCCGGATCGGTCATGGCCACCTGGCAACGCTCCGGGCGTGTCGGCCGCAGCCAGCAGGACAGCGCCACCATTCTCTTGGGCGGCGAAGACGCCCTGGACCAATACTTCATGCACCACCCCCAGGCCTTTTTCGCCCTGCCCCCGGAGGCCGCGGTCATCAATCCCGACAATCCGGTCATCCGCGACCGGCATCTGGTTTGCGCCGCAGCGGATTTGCCCTTGCAACGCCAGGAATCCCTCTTGGACTCGCAAGAGACACTCGACGCCGTGCATCGTCTCGAACACCGCGGCGAACTTTTGCAAAGCGGTAGCGGCGGGGAGTGGCTTTCGCACCGCAAAACACCCCAACGCCACGTCAGCCTACGCGGCACCGGCCGCACCCTGCCCATTCTGGACAGCGATTCCCGGGAGCATATCGGCAGCGTCGACAGCTACCGCGCCCTGCGCGAAACCCATCCCGGCGCTGTGTATCTGCACCGGGGGCAATCCTATGTGGTGGACAGACTGGAGATGGAAGAAGGACTGGTCCTGGCCCGCAAGCAAACAGTACAGTATTTCACCCGCGTCCGGTCCAACAAAGAAACCACCATCCTGGAAACAACCGATTGGGCCCCTGTCTGGGGTACACGCGTGCACCGCGGCCGGTTGCGGGTCACCGAGACGGTCACCGGATACGAAAAACGCCACGTCCGTGGCCAGCGCCTCCTGGGCGTGTATGACCTCGACCTGCCACCGCAGATATTTGAAACCGAGGGCCTTTGGATGGAGATTCCGGATGCCATCCGGCACACCCTGGAAAAAAAATACCTGCATTTTATGGGCGGCATCCACGCCGTAGAGCACGCCCTTATCGGCATCATGCCCCTTCTCGTTCTGGCCGACCGCAACGACCTCGGCGGGATTTCCACGGTGGGCCACGAACAGCTCGGCTCAGCTGCGGTCTTTGTCTACGACGGCATCCCCGGCGGGGCCGGCCTGACCCGGCAGGCCTTCCAACGCGCCGCCGAACTTCTGGAACACACCCAGCGCACCATCCGCGACTGCCCCTGTGAGACGGGGTGTCCCAGCTGCGTGCATTCGCCGAAATGCGGCTCTGGCAACCGGCCCATTGCCAAGGACGCGGCCCTGGCTGTCATACACGCCCTGCACGACCCCCAAGGGCCCGGGGGCGAACCGGTTATTGTCCCTGCAGCCGAGCAGAGCGCCCAATTTACCGAGGAGTCTGCCATGCCGAAAACGGATGGTTCCCTAAACAAGGATCTTCCGCCGCTGCACTACACTGTCTTTGATCTTGAAACCCAGCGTTCCGCCCAGGAGGTCGGCGGCTGGCATCGGGCCCAAAAAATGGGCATCAGTTGCGCGGTGGTCTACGACTCGGCAACAAACACCTATCATGAATACCAAGAGACCGATATTCCATCGCTCGTAGAGCATCTGCACGCCTGCGACGTGGTGGTGGGCTTTAACATCCTGCGCTTTGACTACCAGGTCCTCTCCGGCTACAGCCGCGCCGACTTGCAGGCGCTGCCCTCTTTGGACCTCTTGCGCGTGGTGCACAAACAATTGGGATACCGGCTCTCGCTGGACAAGCTCGCCCAGGCAACGCTGCAGACCGAAAAAACCGCCGACGGCCTTCAGGCCCTGAAATGGTGGAAAGAAGGACGTATCCAGGAGATAATCGAGTATTGCCGCCAGGATGTGGCCGTAACCCGGGATTTATACCGCTTCGGCCGCGACAACGGATACCTCCTGTTTCACAACAAGGCCCGTAAACTCGTCCGCGTGCCCGTACAATGGGAATAACCCCTGTGGCCGTTGCCCGTAGCCGGACGGCTGAGCACTCGGCCACTGCTCGCCCCAGCTTGACAAGCCGGGGAAAACATTCTGGAATTGGGAGACAGGTTCAGGATCGTTTGAGGCTCCAACACACGTGTCCTGCCCCTGTTTGGGCCCTTCAGCGCCCGCCCAAAGGCTTGACCAGGGCGAAATATTCCCGGAGCTTTTCCAGAATAAAGTCGTGGCCCTGCGGCTGATGGGGCAGTAAACAGGCGGTGCAGTCCTTCACCCCATTGCCGAGGATCTGGAAATCCCCACCGCAATCGGTCCAATAAATAAAATACAGCGGACAATAACAATGTTTGCAATTAAACGTGGCTGTGTCAGCTCCTGGGTGGCAGGGAAAATATCGGCATTGACGATTTTGGTTAAAATCGTGCGTTCCTAAGGGGCACAGGACATCACGCATATCTGCCTCTCTTGCTCCGAGGTTCGTGTTGACGCCATTTCACACAAAGCGTACGCACCCTTCTCCCCAACGTCACCCCCTGCACTGGCCTGTACCGTGAGGCCGGGCAATAAAAATATCGTTAATCTTTTCAAATAATTACCACTAAAACTCTGATTTGGCGCGCCTTTCATGTCTCTAGACAAAGCGCCAGTATTTTGTGTAATCATGCTGCCGAAGTGCCGGCTGCCCGGCAGGCCGTTGCGCCGCATATCCGTATCTCTGATCGGGGCCCAGAGGCTCCCGTTGCCAGCAAACCCACTACCCGCATGATCGCACCAATGAACGACCAGAACACGCCTTGGACCCATATCCGCGGTATGCAGCCGCAAAGTTTCTGCGACTGGCCCGGCCACGTCAGCACTGTGCTCTTCACCGGCGGCTGCAATCTCCACTGCCCCACCTGCCACAATGCCGGATTGGCCTGGCATCCCGAAGCCCACCCGCCGGTGGGACGCGAGGCTGTGCTTTCCCATTTGAAAAAGCACCAAACGTGGCTCGACGGCGTGGTCATCACCGGCGGCGAACCGACCCTGGTTCCGGGGCTGGACCTCGTCTGCCGGGAATGCCTCGACTACGGGCTGCCGTGTAAATTGGACACCAATGGTCTGCGCCCGGAGATCGTGGCCGAGTTGCTCGAGCGCGAGCTTGTGGCCCTGGTGGCCGTGGACGTCAAAGGCCCCTGGGCCAAATATCCGGAACTCACCGGGGGCGCTTGCACCGCTGATCAGGCGCAGGCAAATCTGGAAAAAATTTTCGCCCTCAACGCTCGCTTCCCGGGCCGCTTCGCCTTTAGGTGCACGAAAGTGCCGCCCTTGAGCGCCGCGGATCTCGCCGCCACCCAAAAACTGCTGCCGCCGGAGATGGAATTGGCCTTCCAAGAATATATTCCGCCCCGGCCGCATTGAGCGGCGCCCCACACAGCACCCAAAATACGAACACGTGAGGCCTTTGGGGCGTCTTTTGGACTTCCAGGGCCGCATATCTTCCCCGACGAACCCGTTTAGAATCGTGAACAGCTCGCTTGCCCGAGCCCTAAAGGAGGACGCCATGCTTTTAGAAGACCGCCCTGTGCCACGTTCGGCTGCCACGCAACCACCGCAACATATACGCAAACGTGACGGTCGATTGGAAACCTGGGCCCTGGACCGCATCGGCGACGCCATCCTCAAAGCACTGAAGGCCAGCGGGGTCAAAGACCCGCTTCTGGCCAACCGGCTGGCCCGTAAGGTGGAGCAAAAGCTCAACGGAGTGGAAACACCGGAACAGGAACAGGTCCAGGACATGGTCGAGCTGGTCTTGATGGAATCGCGGCTCTACCAGGTCGCCCGCCGCTACATCGTTTACCGCGAAAAGCGCCGCCAATTACGCAGCCAGCAGGAAGCCTTCCTGGATATCCGGGAAACCATCGACAGTTATGTGAACAAAGAAGATTGGCGGGTGGCAGAAAACGCCAATATGGCCCACTCCTTCCAGGGGCTCATGCTCCACCTCTCCGGCTCGGTGCAGGCCCGGTACTCCTTGGAAAAATATCCTGAAGAAGTCCGTATGGCCCATGAACACGGCTATTTCCATATCCACGACCTTTCCTTCGGCCTGGCTGGATATTGCGCAGGCTGGAGCCTGCGGGACCTGCTTTTAGAAGGATTCAACCTGGAAGGGCGCTGCTCCTCCGGTCCGGCCAAGCACCTCAACTCCACGTTGGGGCAAATTGTCAATTTTTTGGGCACGCTGCAAAACGAATGGGCCGGAGCCCAGGCCTTCAACAACGTGGACACCTACCTGGCGCCTTTTGTCCGTTTCGACGAAATGGACTACCCCCGGGTCAAGCAGGCCGTCCAAAAATTCGTCTTCAACCTGAACACGACCTCGCGTTGGGGTGGCCAAAGCCCATTTACCAATCTGACGTTCGATCTCGTGCCACCCAAACATATTGCCTCCGAGGCGGTCATCTACGGCGGTGAACTGCTGGACGTGACCTATGGCGAATTTGCCCCGGAAATGGAAATGCTCAACAAGGCCTTTTTGGAGGTTATGCTCGAAGGCGATTACCACGGCCGCATTTTCAGCTTCCCCATCCCGACGTACAATATCACCAAAGACTTCCCCTGGGACAGCGAGGTCGGCCAGTTGTTGTTACAACTCACCGCCAAATACGGCGTCCCCTACTTCCAGAATTTCATCAATTCCGATCTCAAGCCCGAGGATGTCCGCTCTATGTGCTGCCGGCTCCAGATGGACCTGCGCGAACTCAAGCGACGGACCGGTGGCCTGTTCGGCGCTGGAGACTTAACCGGATCCATCGGGGTGGTCACCCTGAATCTGCCCAAACTGGGCTACCTGGCCCAGGGCGAAGAAGATTTTCTGGATCTCATTGAAGAATACGCCGAAATGGCCAAAAATTCCCTGGAATTCAAGCGCAAATGGGTGAGCGACAATATGGAGCGGGGCATGTATCCCTTTTCCCAGCGCTATCTCAAAAACGGCCTGAGCGGCCATTTCAGCACCATCGGCATTATCGGTGGCCACGAGGCCTGCCTCAATCTGCTGGGCAAGGGCATTGATTCCACCGCCGGAGTCCGGTTGATGCACCGGGTTTTAGAGCACCTGCGGGATCTGACCACCCGCTACCAGGAAGAAACTGGCCACCTCTACAACCTGGAAGCCACACCGGCCGAGGGCACCAGCTACCGCCTGGCCAAGATCGACAAACAACTCTACCAGGACATCACGGCTTCAGGCGAGGAAGTGCCCTATTACACGAATTCCACCGCCTTGCCCGTGGACGCCACCACAGACGTCTTCGCCGCGCTGGAACACCAGAACCAGCTCCAGCCCCTGTACACCGGAGGCACGGTCTTTCACACCTTCCTCGGGGAGGCCGTGGCCGACACCGAGGCCTTGAAGTCGTATATGATCAAGGCCATGAGCCAGACCAAGCTCCCGTACATTTCCATCACCCCGACCTTTTCCATCTGCAAAGAGCACGGCTACATAAACGGCGAGCATTTCGAATGCCCCCATTGCGGCCAGGATGCCGAGGTCTACACCCGTGTGGTTGGCTATTACCGGCCGGTAAAAATGTGGAATCGGGGCAAGCGCGAAGAATACAAGCAGCGTAGCGAATACACCCCGGTGGACTAAACACGACAGCACCACCGTGTCCTTTACTCTCTTTGCGCCCAGAACCGCCCTGACTCTGCCTGTTCGATAAAGGCATTGCTCATCCCCAGACCCTCGCTGGAGTGTAAAGCTCCGGGGAGCATACAAGGCCCCTTGGAAGCGGCTCGCCGCCCCAGGGGGCCTTCTCGTATAAACTGCCAGGGCCCGAGTTCGGCTCGCGAGCAAACAACCCATGGGCCACCCTCTTGACTCCCAACCGATTCGTCCCCATTATACTCCATACTCAGGCGCAAGTGCTGCGTCCGTGCGGCACCGCAAAACAACGCATACTGGTGCCGGACAACGGGCCACATCGCTCGCGACCCTGCTTTTTGCATGCAACTTCTTCTGCGCACCAGAGGACGTAGAGAAGTCTCCTCGTAAAAGAGGAGGAATTCAAGAGAACCGTCGGACACAAACAGGAGGTCCCCATGGCTGATCAATCCCGTGAACAAAGACGCGCCAATGTTATTGAAGTACTGAACACGGCCCGGGAAATGGAACTCTACGCCATCTCCCAGTATATGAACCAGCACTACGGCCTGGACGACATGGACTACGGCGAACTGGCCAAGAATCTCAAACTCGTGGCCATCGACGAAATGCGGCATGCGGAAATGTTTGCCGAACGTATCAAAGAGCTCGGCGGCGAGCCCACTGGCTCCTTTGCGGACAAAGTCCAGAAGGGCCAAGAAGTAGGGACCATATTCACCCACGACTCAAAGCTCGAAGACGATACCATCGACGAATACAACAAATTCCTGCAAGTCTGCCGCGACAACGGCGACAGCATCACCGCCAAACTCTTTGATCAAATCATCGACGAAGAGCAAGAGCACCTGAACTACTTCGACGATGTCGGTGACCACATCAAGGAACTCGGCAGCACCTATCTGGCGCGCATTGCCGGCACCTCCGCCAGCACCGGTGGCTACACACGCGGCTTCACCGCCGAAGCCGGTGGCGAATAAGAGCTAAGACGTCCCGGGGTCTTCCCCGGGACGCCTCCCTGCAAAACGAAAAATATCCAACACGGCACCCAAAGCCCCATAAAAAAGACAAAACTCCCCTGCCCCGCCCCCCTCTTTAGGCCCTGAAACCGTGAACTTTGCCCCCCGGACCCGGCCCGCGCATCACGCCACTGCCCGGTTTCAAGGGCTTTGTTCTTCGCGAAGCAATCCCCTTTACCCCCATATCCCGTACATGGTCAGCACCCGCCAGCCGGTGTAGATCTGGAGCAAAGCGAGCAGCACAAGCAGGCCGTTATTCACGCCGTGGAGCACAGCCAGCCCCACACGCCGTTTTTTGACCCGCTCCATGTGACTGCCGGTGGCGTAGCCGACAAGGGCCAGGGGCAGGATCAGCATCGCCAGCCGAACGTGCCAGCCGGTAACGAAAACACCTTCCCACGCCCACCAAGCCATGGTGAATCCGCCCAGCAATCCGGCCACCAGCACACCAAGCGCGAGTCGTCCCAAAAATACATGTCGGCGGCGCTGGAACATTACCCCGCGGCGGTGCAGGTGCAACGCTTGGGTCCGTTGCCACCCCAGCCACAGGACATAGACCGCCAGGGCAATGGCCAAAAATTGGAGCAGGGGGTGTACAAAAAGCATGGACTGTGCCTCCTGGGATAAGGGTGTCATGGAGCCGAAACGG
>JBNJGM010000012.1:31480-39130 GCA_051747685.1 Thermodesulfobacteriota bacterium
ACCCTCGCCTATGTGATCACCCTCGCTTTGGGCCTGGAATTCGGCTATTGGGCGGTCTTATCCACGGTCATCGTTATGCAGATGAACGTAGCCGATTCGCTACGGATGTGCAGCTACCGTTTTTTCGGGACGGCCTTGGGCGCTGTTTTGGGCGTGACCGCGATCCTTGTATTCCCAGAAACACCGTCTTGGACCGCAGTGGCGGTATTTGTGACCACAGGACTCTGCGCCTACATGACCCGCTACGACGTGCGCTACCGCATGGCCGCGATTACAGTCTGTATTGTGGTCTTAGCCAGTCTCGGGGCCCCGAATCGCGTTTTGTTCGGCCTGTACCGGATATTGGAAATCGGCATTGGGGTCTGTTGCGCCTTTGTAATCACGGTCGCAGTGTGGCCGCGCCGCGCGGGGCAGGACTTGCGACAGCGTCTGGCCACGCAATTTGCCCTAGCGGCCCGGGAGGTGCAGCTGCTCACCCATATCTTTATTACCGGCGGGCCCCCGCCGAACTCGGCGCGCATCACCACCCTGGAATCCGAAGCAGCTGCCTTACGCGAACTTTTGGACAAGGTTTTGCGCCACGAGCGCCGGCTATTTACCGAGGACACCGCGCGGTTGAATCGCCACGTGGTCACGCTGTCCCGATGCGCGGAGAACCTGCGTGCCATGCACTCCATCCTGCGGGCCGAATCCGGGGCCCCTCCGGACATCATGCGTGACGAACTGCGGGAGGTGGCTGTGGCGGCCGGGGCTGTGGTCCAGGCGGAATTTGCCCCAAACCAAGCAGACCTTCGCCGCCTGGAACAGGCCATAACCGAAGCCGAAGCCCAGATGCACCTCTTGCGCGACCAAGGCGCCACCCGCACGTATTACCTGCAAGAGGTCCTGCGTTTTTTTTCCTTTTATTACGCGTTGCTGCGCTTCGGTACCGATGTCCGGCACGCTGTGTACGAACTCCCGGACTCCGCTCCAAAGTAATTCCACGCGCCGCTCAAACGCTGGCGCACTCAAGCTGCGCAGAGAAAATCCCTGACAGGGCCGGGCAAAAAAAAATTTGCCTCCATAACACCGCAAAGGGCACGGAAAAGGCATCCAATAGTCACTCCATACCCGAGCAAAGGACTCTCGTGGAGTTGGGTGACGGCTCCATACCGCCGCACCATTGCGCCTCAGAATCTGGGGGGAATGATCATTCGCCACGTATCTGGCATCGGTCCGTTAAAGGAACAGAGCCACCCCAGGAGTACATATACCCTCGGCTTATTGCCCAGATTCGTCCCAGCAGGAGGTATCCAGGACGTTAAAGGCCGCGCGTAACAGGTCTTTCCAGCTGACAATACCCAGCACTTTCCCGGATTCATTCGTAACCGGCAGACACGAGATCTGCTGTTCCGTTAACACCATAAAAGCCTCTTTAATGGAAGTTTCAGGGAGCACCGTGACCGGATTGCGGGACATAATTTGATGGGCGCGTTTGTTTAAAATCTCCGTATCCCTTCGCTGTTCACAGGGAGTATCACAAAACGGGCTTAGAATTTTAAATAAATCTCGGTCGGAAATAACGCCCTGAATAATGCCCTGATCCACAACCAAGAGATGATGGAATTCCCGCTCTTCGAATTGCGCTTTGACGTAGCGAACAAAATCATCCATTTTTACAGTAGCAACAGATTTAGTCATGATTTCAGATATCTGCATAAAATCTCCCTTTTTACTCTGTTCCATAATCAACCGACTCAATGGAGCTAGCCATTGAGTCCCCGGACATGGCCCGTGGCGCCCATTGACATGGTTCCCCCTAGAACCTTTCCCTGTATTCCCATGAAATACAAAATATTTGCAAGAAGTTCTTCGAAAATTTTGGACTCGTGACTCCTTGAGCCAGCGTGCCCCAGGCAGAGAGCAGGTGCTACAATTTTGCCCCCGATATTTCTGTGGCAAAAGCCCAGCAACCACAGGAGGCAACCATGCGAAACTGGATTAAAATCACAATCGGCGCGGCCTTGTTGTGCTGCATAGGGTGCGGACCAAAGTATCCCCTCGATATTCCAGAAGAAAAATGGGAAACCATGTCCACGGCCGAACAATTACGCGCCCGGGAAAAACACGCGGAAGTAGAGAAAGCCCGGGAAGAAAGGCGTGCCGCTGAAGCCAAAGCCCGGGAGGCCGAGGCCATCGAGTGGCTCAAGCGCCAAGAGGCCGCCCGCGATGAGGCCCAGTACGGCGAACGTGTGCAATGCATTCTCTCCAATGCCAAAGTGTACCGCTGGGGCGAATGGCACCGCATCGACCCCATCGCCTTGGATATTGTGCAAGGTATGGTCCTTGCGTTTGAAATGCACGCGGCTGACCCGGATGAGCTGCGCCTGCGCGAGCAGGGCTATGCCGGATTTGACGGGCAAACACTGAGTCTCTGCGCTGAGAAAGACCAGGTCCAGCGCAATGCGCAGGACTGCGCCAAGGCCATGGGCACCTTCAAACAATTCGCCCGTGGCTTGACCCAGCGCATTGCCAGCGAAGACTTCCTGCGCGGCGACATCCGCTGCGATTTTGCACCGGGCGAAGGGATGCCCAAACGGTTGATTCTTGAACGCTCCGAGTAGCTCGTGCGCCGATAACACCTACCAAGGGCTTTCCCCGGTTTTTGCTCTCCCGGGATTCTGAAAACAAAAGGATGCTGTATGCAGATTTCCATCCTCCTGGTGGCCGGCATTTTCCTTATCTCTTTGCTTTTGACGATGGTCGGCCTGGGTGGCGGGCTTATTTTTTCCCCGCTTTTCGTGATCCTCGGGTTCGGGAAATCCGCGGCAGCTTCGGCCTCGCTGTTTCTGAATTTGGTGGCCGCCGGGTCTGCGGCCTACACCTATGCCCGAAAAAAAATGGTCGATTTTTCCCTGTCTGTGCCATTGATCCTTTCCTCTGCGGTGGCGGCGCCGGTTGGATCCTGGCTCAATGTGCGCATCTCCACAGGCGTCTTTTTGCTTATTCTCGCCGGTATCTTAGCCTTAGCCGGAGTACGCATGTTGCTCACCCCGGCTAGACATCACGCTGGGAACGGGCTTTCGCCGGGGAAAAAAATCCTCGGCGGCTTGGGCATAGGCACCTGCATCGGCGTGTTGGGCGGGCTACTGGGCATCGGCGGCGGGGTGTTCGTGGTGCCATTGTTAATCTATGTCCTGAAGACGCCCACGCGGATCGCGGCCGCCTCCTCGACCTTTATTGTCTGCTTTTCCTCTTTGACCGGCTTTCTCGGTTACGCCTCGATGGAGGCCATTAACTGGGGGTTTGTCTTGCCGGCGGCCGTGGCCTCGTTTGCCGGGGGGCAGGCCGGGGCGCATCTTATGAGCGCCAAAATACAGGGCAAGACCATCCGCGCGGTGTTCAGCCTGGTCCTTTTTGCCATGTGCGCGAGACTACTGTACCAATATTTCGCCTAACCAGGGAGGGGCCGACATGTCCCAAATATTTCGCTTCAATCGGATGGAAGTCGCCGGATCATTGGGGGATTTAGGGACCTTGCTGCCCATAGCCGTGGCCATGGTTCTGGTGAATGGGCTGAGCCCGCTGGGAGTATTTTTGAGCATCGGGCTCTTTTTCATTCTCTCCGGGCTGTATTTCGGGGTCACCGTGCCGGTACAGCCCATGAAAGTCATCGGCGCCTACGCCATAGCCACTTCCTTAAGCGCCGAGCAGATTGTGGCCTCTTCGCTGCTTATGGGCGTGGTGCTCTTGGTCCTTGGGGCAAGTGGCGCGATTGACGTTATCCGTAAAGCCACTCCAACGGCGGTTATTCGCGGGGTACAATTGTCCACCGGCGCGCTTTTGATCTCCGGCGGAGTCCGGTTCATTGCGGGCAATTCTCGCTTCCAACAACTCCACGAGGCAGTAGAACCCTACCTCGCCTGGCAAGCCCTGGGGCCGATTCCGATCAGCATTGTCATCGGAGGCCTTGCCGCAGTGGTCACCCTGTTTTTCCTCGACAACGCCAAATACCCTGCCGGCCTGGTCGTGGTCATCGGCGGCCTCGTGGCCGGGCTGATTTTGGGCGCGAGAGCCGACGTGGGCGCCGGGATAGGAATCCATCTCCCACAACTGTTGCCGTTCGGCTTCCCGGCCAAGGCGGATTTCACCTTTGCCCTCTTTGCCCTGGTCTTGCCGCAAATTCCCATGACCCTTGGCAACGCTGTGCTGGC
The DNA here is from genome assembly GCA_051747685.1 of Thermodesulfobacteriota bacterium. Lineage (GTDB taxonomy): Bacteria > Desulfobacterota > Desulfovibrionia > Desulfovibrionales > Desulfohalobiaceae > Desulfohalobium. The sequence continues at coordinate 35,674 of JBNJGM010000012.1, forward strand.
GTATACGGACTTGTCCCAGCAATACTTCGGACCGGCTTCCCACAAAGTCACCAACCGCAGGGCCTGCATCAGTATGGCCTTTGCCAATTTTATGAGCTTTGTTCTCGGCGGGATGCCCATGTGCCACGGAGCGGGCGGGCTGGCGGCCCATTTCCGATTCGGCGCCCGCACGGCAGGCTCAAACCTGGTCATCGGCCTTGTTTTTACCCTTTTGGCCCTTTTTCTGGGCAATTCAGTCATCGAAGTGTTTCACCTGTTGCCCCTGTCAATTTTGGGGGTCTTGCTCGTCTTTGCCGGTTCGCAACTGACGCTGACCGTAATGGATCTCTCGACCCGCAAGGACTTTTTCGTGTGCACGTTGATCTTGGGCATCACCCTGGCCTCCAATCTGGCAGCCGGTTTTCTCATCGGCATGTTGGTCGCCCAATTGCTGAAATGGGACAAATTGGCGGTCTAATAGACAGGCTGCGCCTCCCCAGGGATGCAGGGAAGGCGCAGCGGGTGGGCTACACCAAACATTGCACCACCCCAAGGTTCCAGGGGCAGTCGCCGCAGGGCACGGTCAGTGTATAGCAATCGGTTTCAAAAGGAAGGCTGTCCACCAGATTGCAGGGAAAAAAGGTGCATTCCCAACAATAGGGGTATTCGTAGCTCAAGGCCTGTCCCCGGAAACTTCTATACTCCGAGCTGTTCCAGATGGTTTCCAAACCCTCCCGATCCACATGACCGAAAACCTTGGATTGGAGTGGCTTGCGCTCCCCTTTGCGCCAGCTGGAATAGGTGTGCCACAGATAATAGCAGGGGTGGACACTGCCGTCCCAGGAAAGAAAGGTACACCCTTTTTCCACAAAGGCGCAGTGGCGGTGAAAACTCGGAGCCAGCGCGGGCAGGGAGAGCTCCACGCCACACTGCGCTGCGCTCTGTTCGGCCCGGGCGAAATTCGATTCCACCTGATCCACGGCGAGGTCCGCTTCTTGGAGCAATAGCGACAGATTCAGGGCTATGCCCTGGTCCGCCGCTTCCTGGACCATGTCCTCAACAAAACGGACCAGACCCTGCTCTGCAGGCGATTTATGGTACTTCCAGCGGATCTGAAAATAGTGGTGCAGATCAAGCCCCTGCTTTTGGGCCTCCCGGCGCTTGCGCTGGAAAAACTCCCTGGAGGCGTCGCTGCTCAGGGGAAAAAGGCTCTGGGATAACGCCGCTTCGCCGTAGGGCAAAAGATGGGTGACCAGAAAGAAATCGACCCCCTGTCCGGCCGCCCATTGTATTGCAGCCGGCAATTGCCCAACGTTATCGCGCTGCAGCACATATTGCGCCCCCAGCTGCAACCGCCTTCCGCTCTCCCGGCGCGCCTGATCCAAGGCGGCAAAGGCCTGCTCAATATCCCCGAGCTGTCCCCCGCGTCTGATGCGGGAAAAAAGTTCCGGCGAGGAGCCATCCACGGAAAGGCATATCCTGTTCATCCCCGCCTGGAGCAGGCTGCGGGCCCGTTGCAGGGTCATCAGGACCCCATTGCTCTGCATCCCGATTTGCGCCCCCTCCGGTAGGAATGTTTTGGCCTGGGCGACCAGCTCTTCCAAACGGGAATGCAATAGCGGCTCGCCGATGCCGCTGAAGGTGACCCCCTCGGCCTGCGGCAGGACCGGGGCCAAATTGGCGAAGGTGGCCGGATCCATATCTCCCTCGCAGATAGCCTGCTCACCACTTTGCTTGACGCACATGCGACAGGCCAGGTTGCAACGGGTGGTCGGCTCCAAGATAATCCTTTTGGGCAAGGAATTCAGGGCCTCCTGCGCATTCCCTTGTAGAGGAGACATACGTGTACTCTCTTTGTTGCTCAAAATATGCTCCAGGGCCGGGGAAAAAGCGCAGGGAACGCGCCCTCACCTCCGGAAGCCTCTTAGAATTACTGGTGTCGGGACAACGTCTCTTTTTCCTACCCACCCATGCGCTGCAGCGCCCCACCAACACTGTCCATGCCGGAATAGACCACCGGGACCACGATCATGGTCAAAAACGTGCCCACCAACAGGCCGCTTCCGGCCACAATGCCCAGCGGGCTCAAGCGCTCCAGGCCCACCGCGGTTTCGAATATCAGTGGCGAAAGGCCGATGATGGTCGAGAAGGTGGTCATCAGGATAGGCCGGATGCGCAACTCCACGGCGCGGACAATGGCCGCGTGTTTTTCCATGCCCGTTTTGCGGGCCTGGATAATAAAATCCAAAAGCAGCACGCTGTTATTGATGATGATTCCGGCCAGAAAAATCATGCCCATGGTCCCAGGCATACACATGGGTTTGTCAAAAAGCAGCAGGCCCCACATGGAGCCAGCCACGGCCAGGGGGATGGCGGCCATGATTGTCAACGGATGGGCAAAGGAATGGAACATGGCCAGAAGCAGGAGGTACAAAAGGACCACACCGATGACAAGGGCCTGGCGAAGCTGCATTTTCGTTTCTTGCATATCCGAAGCCGTCCCATCAAAGGTCACGGTATAGCCGCCCGGCGCTTGCAAATCAGCCACCGCCTTTTGGGCCTGGCCCGTGACCTGGGCCACGCTCATGTCATGGTTGACACCAGTGATATCGATGGTGGTCTGCAAATCTTCCCGGGTAATCACAGGCCGCTGGGCGTGGGTCTCGGTGTCGGCCAAGGCCCGAAGGGGCATTGGGACGGATTGCGTCTGCACCGAGATTGTCTCTAGGGCGGTCAGGCTTTGGCGATCGTTGTATTCGTACTGTACCCGGATGGGGATATCCAGAAACCGCTCCAGCCGCATGTTGGTGGCAGGCACGCCCTGCAAGGCCGCGCTGACCTGCCGGGAAACGGCCTCTGGGGAAGTGCCGTGCATCCGGGCCAAAACCGAATCCACGCGCACGTCCACCTGCTGCTGATCGAAATACCAACTACGACGCACGTCGGTCAGTCCGCGCACACCCCGCAGCCGCTGTATGGTCTCCTCCGCCAACCGATCCAAAATCCGGGGATCGGGCCCACTTATTATGATATCCAAGGGCGCCTTAGTGGTAGCCATAGGAGTAGCCCCGTACTCGCTGACCCGAAAACTCTTGATGCCCGGCACTTGGCGCAACTGCTTCCGCCATTGCTTTTCAATCTCCCATATCGAATGCTCCCGCCGGGTCCTGTCCACCATTTCCACGGTGATGGACACGGATTGGGCCGTGGCTCCGCCGGTGCCAAAAGATATGGCCCCGGGTTCCGAACCCGCGACCGCAGAGACCCGTTCAATACCATTCTGGGCGAAGATAATCTCCTCCACCCGCTCCAGTGTCTCGGTCACCTGGTCCATATTGTCCGTGGCCGGGAGTTCGAATTCCACAATAGCGATGCCGGTATCCATGGGTGGCATGAGGTCGCCGCCGATGATCGGCGGGATGGTCTTGACGCTGAGTACGAAAAAAATACCCGCCAGAATCAGGGTCAGTACCCGCCA
>JBNJGM010000013.1:0-1406 GCA_051747685.1 Thermodesulfobacteriota bacterium
GAATACCAGGGCCCCAGGCAAGAGCAACATCCTGGAAACCCAACACAAATCCCAGGGTTGCGCCGAGGAAAACGAGTAGTTTTTTCATAAGCTCACTACGTATAGGTCTAGATCGGTGGAATGAGAGAAACGAATCGGCACAAAGCGGTTACGAACGCTTTTTCCAGAGTTCGGCTAATTCACGCCGTACCCGTTTCCACTCGTCGGCATTGAATTGGCCTTCTCGATGCATCCGCTTGAGCTCTGCGGTCAAGGTGTCGATGTCCGGTACCGACTTGGAGTACCCTTTCGCTTGGAGCCGTGTTGATACCCGCTCCAAGGCAGAGTTGCCGGCTTTACGGGCGAGGGATTTGCCCTTTTGGGAAGTGATCTGGCGTAGCGTGGAAAAAAGAGTCCGCCGGTTCATACTGTCCTTTGGGTAAAACGCTGTATTGAGTTTAACCAACACCACGTAAAGTAGGGCGAGGGAGCGAGTATGTCAAGGTGCCTCCCTCCAGGTCCTCCCTGGACACGTGCATCAGGCTGGTTCCGGGATTTTGCCCGGGGCCAGGAAAGTCGTGCTTTGCACACAGCTGCGCTAGGTGTTGTAAGTGGCCGGGAACATTTGCTTTATGAACCGCTGGCCACGGCTAGGGCTGGAGATGTTCGGCTATGCGTACTGCCTGCCGTCCGACCTGGGTGTCACGTTGGATTTCCCGTTCAAGGTTGGTTATGCCCTTTAGAACCGTTGAGTGGCGGCGATTAAAGCGGGCGCCGATATCCTTGAGGGAAAGGTCAGTATGTTGGCGGGCCAGGTAGAAGGCTGTATTCCGGGCGACAACAATTTGCCGTTTGCGGCTTTTGGAGCGCAGTTTTTCATCTGAAAGCTGAAAGTTTTGGCAAATTACGGAAATAATAGAGTGGATGTCTGGGGCGGCCTTGCTCCGTTCAGTGAAATGCCCGAGGACTTCTTCAGCCAAGGCCTGGTTTATGCCCTGGTTGAGCAAACGCGCCTTTAGGGCCATGTTTTTGATACAGCTTTCCAACTGCCGGATATCGGAATGGATGTTTTCCGCGACCAATTCCTGGACATCTGTGGGAATATCGATCTGGAATCGTTGGGCCTTGGCCTGGATAATCTTGAGCCGCATATCGGTGTCCGGCATTTCAATGGGGGCGATAAATCCCGAACAGAAAAGGGAGGTCAGCTGGCTGTCCACCTTGGTCAGCTCTTTGGGAAGAAATGAACTGCTGAAGACAACTTTGCGCCCATGCTGTTCAAGGAATTTGATGGTCGAAAGCAACTCCTCCTGGATTTTTTCCTTGCCCTGAAAAAAGTGGACGTCTTCGAGGAGCAGCACGTCGAGGTTTTTGCGGTAGCGGTCTTTGAAGGTGTCGATGTTCCGGTTTTTCAAGGCCATGATCAT
>JBNJGM010000013.1:1506-37668 GCA_051747685.1 Thermodesulfobacteriota bacterium
CTGAAAAAAGTGGACGTCTTCGAGGAGCAGCACGTCGAGGTTTTTGCGGTAGCGGTCTTTGAAGGTGTCGATGTTCCGGTTTTTCAAGGCCATGATCATTTGATTGGCGAATTCCTCGGCGGTGACGTAACCGACGCGAACCTGGGAGGTGCCTTGGCATTGGGAGTAATAGTGCCCCACCGCATGGAGCAGGTGGGTCTTGCCCAGCCCAGGGCCGGAGGCCAAAAAGACACTTTCTGCGGGCAAGGTCTTACGGCAGAGGTTTGTACAGGCAGCGTGGGCCAATTGGTTGCTATTGCCAATGATGAACTCGTCAAAGCTGTACCGCCACTGCTGGGGCTGCGGCGCAGGATCGTATTGCAGGGGCAGGGCCAGATGCTCTTGCGAGGAAGGCGTGGCCTTCGTTGTGGAGGTCGAGGCCGGTGTTTCAGAGGAACGAGGCGGCGCAGATGGCGCGGGAGCGTTTGATTGAGCGCTACCGGCTTCCAGCTTGATTTCGGGGGTAAAACCGAGCACTTCAGCGGCGGCACTCTGGATGATCTCCAGGTACCGATCCCGTACCCATGAGGCCACAAAGGCGTTTGGAGCAATCAGTTGGAGAACGGTATCCTGGATTTCACCCGTAAGGGGTTTGATCCAGATCCGAAAGGTTCCCTGTTTGATCCGATTTTCGAGAATATTTTGGATTTGACCCCACCGTGTGCTCATAGGTTGTGTCTTTTACACGGCACCTTGCGACAAGGAAAAGCGCAGTCATCTAAAAAAGAAAAGAGGCGCCAAGGGAAACAATCTACAGAATATGTATTTGATATGTCAGTATTTTTTTCCTAATTCCTTGCGACTGAGTAAGGTCCAAAATTGAAAAACATCAAGAGCACCAAAGCCTCTCTCTCTGTCAAGGTGTTTGATTAATTTCTTGTGGAAAAAATTGTCCACAGGGTAAGCTCCAGATTGCTGCTAAAAATTTACAATTGGATTTACGGACAAAAAAAGCGGTCCGGAGACCGCTGGCTGTGCTGAGGCAGGAATAGATAGACGAAACGTTACGGGGCAGGGCTATTTTTGGCGGCGCCGTTTTTCAAAGGCCATTCGGGTTAAGCCGGCTAAAAAACCGGCGATAAACCCCATTAATAACGATCGTCCCGGTGGATAGCCGAACCAACTGGCCATGAGGCCGATGGCCCCTCCGATCAATAAACCCCGCAAAAGGGGGTGGTTGGTGGCGGTCTGGATGTTTTTCGAGGTCAAGTTGTGCTCCTTACAACCCGAGGGAGTAGCTGTGGGTGCGGCAACGATTTGGAGAGCGCTGCTCGAAAAGCGAGGAAGAGATATGTCCCTTCCCACCGGCTGTAGCGGCTTGATTCCGGTGGGAAGGGGAACACAGGAAGTTTTGATTTTAGCATTGGGGCAAAACGCATTGCATGACCGCATCTTCAAGGAGGTCCTTCATGTCCGGATGCTTGGTCAGAATGGACAAAAATTGCGCTGTACGGTGATCAAGGCGATAGTAGAGGATTTCACACATCCGCTGCATCAAGCGGTAGCCGATATCCTGATGGGCTTCGAGGATGCTGTGCAGGTCATTGCGGGAAATGGCTAAGATGGTTGAGGACTCGTCGCTGATTGCTGAGTAGGAGTGGGTCCCTTGAGCGATAAGGGCATTCCAGCCAAAGGAATAGCCGGCTTTAATGGAGGTCAGAGAAATTTTAATGTCTTTCGTGACCTGAACTTCCAAGAAGGCTTTGCCGGTTTGGAGCATATAGAAATGGTCGGCTTGTTGCCCTCGTTGATAGATAACGTCCTGTGCCTGGGTTTCAAATTTTGAAACATAGGGGAGAAGGACCTGGAGCTGATCGTCGGTAAGGCCATCCAAGGCCTTCATTTCTTTGAGCTCAGAAAGGGTAATCATAATTGCGCGTTCTCCTTACATGAGGCTGAAGAAGATGATGAAAATAATGGTCGCCGCAAAGGCAGAGAGGCCAATGGGAACGCTTCCTGTGGCAAGCATTTTGCGAATATGTATCTGCCGCAGGGCGATTTCTTTCGAACTGGCGTCATCGAAAGTCCATATCGGAGCAAGTAAAGCCAAAACGAGATTCGAGGCTCCGTTGCGCATATACTGGGCTATACGCGGGACTGCCGTGCGCATGCACGCTTTATCCGCGGCGGCATTTATCGCATTGGCCCAGTGATCACTGGCGCGGTAAAACCATGTGGCCCCTCGCCGGTAAAACCAGTCAGTATCAAGGGTAATGGCTGGATGGCCGCCGAGCTGGTCGATATAAACCATAAAGGCAATTCCTGTGGCAATCAGCAATTGGAATTCGCCAAGCACATGATTGGCGGTATATGGATGGTACTCAGCGCCAAACGGCAAGATATTGTACAATATTTCTGGATAGACACCAATAAAGGTGCACAAAAATGCCGCTCCGCCCATGGCGAAATGCATGTTTTTCGGCAAGGAGCGCACGGTTAATCCACGGTCTTTCGGGGCCACAAAGGTAAAATAGGGCAGTTTGAGGCCAGTGTGCAAAAAGGTCCCGATGGATGCCAAAAGGAGCATTAGTTCAATAACCGGCCTGTGAATGCCACCGGCTGCGCTAATGATCATTGTTTTGCTCACAAAGCCATTGAATCCGGGAACGCCGGAGATGGAAAAAGCCCCAATCATATACAAGACGACGGTCACCGGCATCAATTTCCAGATCCCGCCAAGCTCACTTAACTGCCGCTTTCCAGTGGCGTAAATGACTGCGCCCGCCCCCATGAACAGAAGACCCTTATACAGGATGTGGCAAAAGGCGTGGGCGGTGACACCGTTTAAGGCCAGGGCCGAGCCAAGGCCGACGCCGCAGACCATATACCCCACCTGACTGATGATGTGGTAGGCCAGTAAACGGCGGATATCGTTTTCCAAGACCGCAAAGACGACCCCGTACAAGGCCATGATCGCACCGGCCCATACTAAAACTTCCGTGCCCGAGAAAACCAAGGCCAGGGTCAAAACCGCGGTTTTCGTGGTGTAGGCCGTGAGGTAAATGGACCCAGTAACCGAGCCTTCAGGATAGGCGTCAGAGAGCCAGGCCGACAAGGGCGGCACTGCGGCATTGAGGCAAAAGCCGACCAAAATAAAGCCGAAGGCCAGGCTGGATTCCGGCCGGACGATATCCAGAGAGCCGGTGGCGAGCAATTGAAAGATGACACCGGCCATGAGACAGGCCCCGCCGGCAATATGGACCAAAAGATAGCGTTGTCCGGCTTCACGGGCGGACTTGGTGTTGCGCAAGAAAATAATGGCTGCTGAAGTGACTGCCATTATTTCCCAAAAGATGAACAAGGTAAAAAAGTCCCCGGCAAAAGCAACCCCGAGGGAACTTCCGACATAGGCGAAGGCGGCCATGTGCTGAAAGGGTTTCTTTTCGTGCATGGCGAAAACACTCGCCAAAAAGGACATAATCACGAAAACATAGGCGAAAACAAGTCGGATGGGCTCTACTTTGAGCAAGGTCAATTCGTAGCTGTTGAGAAAGGGGACTACGAGATGCGAGCCCATGGAAAGTGTCGTGAGCTGCCAAAAACTCAGCACAGGGATGAGGAGGATAAAAATATTTCTGGCCATACCCCGGAAAAAGGGGATGAGCAGTGCCGCACCAAGAAAAAGCAGGGCTGGGGGAAACAGGCTAACCATGGATGATCACCTTGTCGTCAACTTGTTCTTGCACTTCGTATTTGGAAACTTTGAGGTCTACGAGGGTTTCACCGGGATGGATGCGGTCATTGCGGTCAACAAAACGGCGCATGACCGTCCCTGCCTGCGGAGAACCGATGACCATGCTGGTGGAATCGATTTCCAGTTTGACGAGGTCTTGTCCGGCGGTGACTGGGTCACCTTCAGTGACAAACCATTGCTGGATAACCCCATACTCCTGACCGGGGCCAAAAGCCCGCTTGGGCAGGGAAACTGTTGTTGCTTCCTGCCAGAGCCAATGTTTTCCAATGGCCTTGGAGACGACCACAATCAGCGTGCAGCCGAGAAAACCGTAAAAGGCCTCGAAACCGGGCATAACTTGCCAAAAATATTCAGCATGGTGTTTTGGGGGAAAAAATACATCCAAAAGGGCAAACACGCCGAGGGCGATAATAACACTGATGTAGGTGCGTTTACTCATAATGCCTTAACCTCCCTGGGTGATCTGCAGCACAGCGGTTTGCGCCAGGTCCATAAGCTGAAACGGGAAATCCGGGATAAGCCCCAAAACAATGGAGTAAACCGCTGTTAGGCATAAAGGAACCACCAGCAAGGCCGGAGCTTCAGCGATTCCAATACGCTGCCCCGGCACCCAGTCAGCGGGTTTGCGAAAAAAGGCCCGGTAGACAATGGGAAAAAAGTAGGCGGCATTTAAAAGGGAACTCAGAAGCAAGACGATCAAGAATAAGATTTGGTTGGCTTCTAAGGCGCCGAGGCATAAGAACCACTTACTAATAAAACCGGCCACCGGGGGCAGGCCGGCCATGCCTAAGGAGCCGATGGCAAAAGCGGTCATGGTAAAGGGCATTTTGTACCCTATTCCATCCAATTCACTGACGTTTTTCTTATGGTGGCGGACAAAAATCGCCCCGGCGCAGAAAAAGAGGGTGATTTTCATAAAGGCGTGGTTGGCAATATGCAAAGCGCCGCCTAAGAGGGCGCTCGGGGCCAAAAGACAGGCCCCCAGGGAGATGTAGGCCAACTGACTAATGGTGGAAAATGCCAGGCGGCGTTTTAAATTGTCTTGGCTTAAAGCCACCACGGATGCGGCGAGAAGCGTAAAACCGGCAATATAGAGCACTCCGGTATTCAATCCCCGGGAAGCGAGAAAGTCGACCCCGAAGATCCCGGTAATGACCCGAAAGACCGAGAAGGCGCCGACCTTGACCACGGCCACGGCGTGAAGCAGCGCGGAAACCGGTGTCGGTGCGACCATGGCCGCCGGAAGCCAGGAATGCAGTGGCATAAGCGCTGCTTTAGCAAAGCCGAAAACGAGCATGAGCACCAAGGCGACCAACATGCCAGGCGAAGTCTGGGCCTGGCTCAAAATGCCTTGTGCGGTGAACTCCAAGGTGCCGGTTAGGGAGTAAACAATAATCATGGCCGGCAACGCGAGGCCAATAGATGCGCCAGCTAAGTAGCCGAGGTATTTCCGCCCGGAGACCCGGGATTCATGGTCCTGGTGGTGCGTGACCAACGGGTAGGTGGAAAAGGAAAGTACCTCGTAGAAAAGGTATAGCGTGAAGAGATTGGCGGAAAACGCCACCCCCATTGTGGAGGAGAGGGCGATGGCGAAAAAGGTAAAAAAGCGGGTCTGGCTGTGTTCGTTTTCAGCCCGCATATACCCCATGGTGTATACAGCGGTGATGATCCAGAGGCACGAGGCCACGATGGCAAAGAGCAATCCCAAGGCGTCTACGTGGAAAGCCAAGGACACTCCAGGAAAGAGCTCGGCAATGGTCAAAACTAAACGTTTGCCGTTGAGGATAGCCGGGATCATGGAGACCACGATACCGAATTTGAGGAAAGCGGCCACAAAGGTCCAGGTTTCGCGGACATTGGGTCGCTTGCCAAAAGCCACAATCAAGGGGGTGGCAGCCAAGGAGACCAGCACAGCCAACAGTGGTTTAAAAGAGACAAGAGTTTCCATCGGCGATTAATCCAGGTTCACGGTATTAGTGGGGTTTGCGTCTGAGCCGTGGCTCAGCGCTCTGGGCACAAAAAACTCCTGTTTCGAGTCGGTCCCGAAAACCAGAAGTGATCCGAATTCGGTTCACGTTATCGCGTTCGGAATAGCGGGGTCGATGAGCAATTCGACCAAGGTGCCGGTATACAGTCCGGCGACTATAAGCCCAACTGCCATAAGCAAGAGCGGCATGAGCATACTCATAGGCGCTTCCCGCATCGGACTGTGGGCATGGTGGCCGGTGCTGTGGGCGGTGGCGGGCTCAAAGAGCCCGATTTCGAAGATGCGGAAAAACAAAATGATATTCACTAAGCTGGAGAGAACGAGCGCTGCGATAAAAAACGGTTGGCCCGCATCTAAGGCGCCTTGAATAAGGTACCATTTACTGAAAAAACCGCATGTGGGGGGGACTCCGATCATGGACATGGCCGTGATGACCAAAGCGCCCATGGTCCACGGCATTTTCGCGAACACGTTTTGCAAATTGTTCAGTCGCAGCTCTCCAAGCATTTGTTTGAGATTTGCGGCAACGAGGAAAGCACAAAATGTCATTAAAGCGTCGTTGAAAATGTGCAGGATGGAGCCGGTAAATCCCGCCCGGGTGCCAAGCCAGGCTCCGCCGACCATATAGCCGATTTCGGCTATAATGATGTAGGTCAAGATGCGTTTAAAGTTGGTCGATGTCAGGGCCAAGACCGCTCCACTGACGATGGCGGCGATGGCGATCCAGACAATGATATCGCTAAGGTGGATATGTTCGAAAACAAATTCAGGAGAAAACACCGAGAACATAAACCGGATCATGACATACACCATGACCTTGGTGGTCAGCGGGGCGATAAGGCTCGCGGCGGCGGAAGAGGTGAACGTGTATGAATTAGAGAGCCATCCGTGGAGCGGGAAAAAGGCCATTTTGAGAAAAATGCCGAGCAAGCACATGGCAAAGGCCACATTGACCGCTGAGGATTCAAAAAGCGGCGGCAAGAGGGGGGCGATATCGACCATGTTCAATGAGCCGGTCAAAATATAGAGATATCCGACCCCTAGGAGGTAAAATGACGAGCCCACGGTGCCTATCAATAAATAGTTGAGGCTGGATAAGATGGCCCGCGGTTGTCCCATAGCTAGTATGGCGTAGCTGCTCAAGGAGGCGATTTCTAAGAGAACGAACAGGTTAAATGCGTCACTGGTGGCCACGATGCCGAGCAGGCCGGTGGCGGTCAGTAAGTACAGGGTGTAAAACGCCCCCGTATTTGCGCCCTGTTCCGCCTCGATGTGTACTTTGGAGGCAATGATATTGATAAAGGCGATCCCGGCCACAAGGGGGAGAATAAATGCGTTTAAGGTATCGATATGAAACGATATCCCCACAGGGGGGCTCCAACCCGCGAGTTTGTAAACCATTTCCCCGGATTGCAGTACCTGGACCAAAACGCCGAGGGTGGAGGCAAAGGCGAGCCCCAGGCCGAGCACAGTGAGCGGAAAGGACCATTTTTGCCGCACCCAGCTGACGGCAAAGACCAAAAAGGATGCGAACAATGGCGTTATGACGATAAGCGCTGGTAATTGTTCATTCATTACTCTTCTCTCAACTGGGTCAGAATTTCATCCTCTTCGAGTGTCTTGTACTGCTGATACAGACGGATACTTAAGGCCAGAGCCACCCCAAGAGTTGCCACAGAAACAACGATAGCAGTAAGCATCAAAACATGCGGTAAGGGGTTTACGTAGTCAATAGCATGGATTGCTGAATGACCATCATGACCCCCATGATGCTTAATAATAGGTATAGTTGCATTTTTTTTCGCACTAATTGAAATATAAAATAGGATAATTCCGGTTTGAAAAATATTTAGGCCGATGATTTTTTTCACGATATTGTTTTTTACTATTATCGCCCATAAGCCTAACATCATAAGGGCGATATAAATCCAAAAATTATATTTGCCCAATATGGTAGTTATAATCATATCCATAGTTAAAGCCCCTCGTCCCAACGGCCAGCAGAAGCTACATTATTGTATATTAGAATCATGGACGCCATAACTGTGATACCAACCCCGATTTCGACGAAAAGGATACCCCAAGAGCGTGCGGCCACCTCGCCGACGGGCATTATAGCCGATAAAGCGGAGTAGTCGAGGAAATTCCCCCCAAGGCCCATGCAGATCAGACCTACCCCGCTGTAGAGCAAGACTCCGGCGGAGTTGAATACAGAAAGGAATTGCTCACTGGCGCGGCCGATAATAAACCGTAAGTCATGGGAAAGGGCCAAGAGTAAAAAGGAGGCCCCCAAGATGACCCCGCCCTGAAAGCCGCCTCCGGGGCTGTGGTGCCCATGGAAGATGACATAGAGCCCGAACAATTGGAGAAACGGTGTCAAAAGACGGGCCACGATGCGCACAATCGGGGTTTGGGGCGCCCACTTGGCGTCAATGCGCTCAAAGTGCACGGAGTCCTCGGGGATTTCTTTATCGCCAGTGACATGTAGGACCACGCCGGTGAGGTTGTGCCGGTAATACCGTCCCTGCGGACGCGCATTATGTACGCGTAAAAGAAAAAAACAGGCCAGGGCGGCTGAAAAGACCACCACTGTTTCGAACATGGTGTCGTAACCCCGGTAATCGGCCAACACCGCAGAGACGATATTGGGAACAGAGGTTTCCTCCAATCCCTCTTCGAGGTAATGCGGTGAAAGATGTTGGGATGCGGGAGATTGCGGATCCCCAAAGGAGGGAAAATCACCGGTGGCGTAGATCAGCAAGAGTCCACTGATACAAATGGTGAAAAGCGCTAGCTTTCTCAATCTCTTGTCCTCCGTGTCGTGCGGTAAATGGCGGCTAGGAAAAAGACCGTGCTCGCACCGGCGCCTACGGCTGCTTCGGTGAAGGCCACATCCACAGCGCCCATAACGGCCCACAGCAGGCACATCATGAAACTGTACGCGCTGTACAAAATAGCGGCACTGAGCAGGTCTTTGATGCGCAGGGAGAAGAATCCGCAAATGAGTACAAGGGTTAAGACCAAAAGGTCGAGTTGCCAAATCATTGCGTATCCTCCCACGGGTCTGGGGTCTTGCCTTTATGCCACGGAACCAAACCTGACCGATGGCCTGCATCGACGATAGCGTGCGTTGCCGTGGGCAAAGCCAAGAAGGCGAAGACCACGATGAGGATGATTTTCAAGGTGAGTAAAACGCTCCCCAAGCTCGGGTGTTGCAGTAAGTACAGTCCGATCCCTGCCACCATCATCATGCTGGCGAGGGTATCCATTTTTCCTGACGCATGGAGGCGGCAATAAAAATCGGGCAGTCGAATGATACCTATAGTCCCGCCCGCAAAAAAAAGTAACCCAATGGCCAGTAAGATCGTAATTACAATATTCATAGCGTCCCTTCGCTCTTTGTATGGTCTAGCTGCTCATAATGCTAGAGCCATTTTTTTGCTTCAGCGGCTGTCACCCCACGGCGTTTATGGAAAAAACGGGAGACGCCGAGTACAGCGATAAAGTTCAACATGGCATAGGCGAGGGCTATGTCTACGAACATATCCAGGCGTTCATATAAAAGCCCGATAAGCAGAAGTAAAATTGTTGTTTTACTTCCAATTGCATTGACCCCTACAAGACGATCCAAGGCCACCGGTCCTAATATGGCCCGGTACAAAGAAAGGATCATTAATAATCCAAGAATAATAGCACTGGTAAGAAAAACTGTTTGCATATCATTCCTCTAAAATTGCAGATTCGCCAAAGGTTTTTGCGATTTTATCCCGCATCGTTCCCGGCAATCCCGAAGCTGATTTGCGGTCGATTCCATGGACAGTAAAAACCCCCACCGGGGAAACATTCATAGTGATCGTTCCCGGGGTGAGGGTTATGGAATTGGCCAGGGTGACAACAGCCATGTCAGATTGCAAATTGCCCTGAAATTTCACGATTTGCGGATCAATAATATCCATCATTCGCGGATGGAAAATGACATACAGCATATGCACATTGGCTATGAAAATTTCTTTTAATAAAAACGGGAGGTAGAATAGAAAGCGGAGCCAATGTGGTAGGATACACCGGATTTCGGAGCAGATAAACAAGAGGTCACTGGAAAAATAGGCCACGAGCAGGCTTGAGAAAAGGCCGTAGAGCAGATGGATGATATCGAACCGGCCAGAGAGGATAATCCAGACCCCAAAGAAAATAGCTGCGGTGAAGAGAAAGTGCGACCGGCTTCTAGGGCGGCCGGTAAAGGTTCCTTTGGTCCTGTCGGCCACAGGAACGACCCCGGGTTTGCGCTGATCAGGGATGATGGCCATACGTCTTCCTCTCTATTGCTTGGACAAGTGACTCGCTAAGAGGGCATAATGCATTATTTTTGTTCGCAAATGCAGGCTCTTTACCTGAGCTTGTGAAAAAATTCCAGCCTTTTTTTGAAAAAAAATTGTTTTGTCAATCAGTCAATTGGCGTTATGCGTCGCAGGACGGGCAAATCAGGGCGCGGGACCCGGCCCAGCCTTGTCAAGCCGCTTGTGATCCATCTGCCGCCCAGGTGGGGCAAATCGTATTGGAATACTCTCTGGTATGTGCTCACGGTGCTCGCCTCCTAAACCTCAGCAGCGGAAAGGTGGCGGCTGAGGTCGTAAAATCCATGCACTGTGAATGGGAGGTTGTAATGCGGGATTTTCTCAAACTCGATGATCCCCCGGTCTGCGGTGGGTTGCACTGTCGAAAGGGGAACGATCCCAGCGGGCAGGGGAAAGGTCAATGTATGGGTATCCACAGCGGTAATACGGTCTTGGTAATGGTCTTGCAAGTATTCGAGCAGTTGATCGCGCTGACTCTCGGTAAAGGCCTCTAAAAGAAAGGTTTGGCTGAGCCGGAAATCTTCGTGGTTGTCGGTATCGCTGGGTGGGGCGATGAGCTTGTCCCAGTCGTAGCCGTTTTTTTCCTGCGGCGGCCAATGGGCCCGGAAGAGATGCATCTCAACATCACGGCACCCTTTGAAGAGGGAAATGGTCGCCCGGAGCACATGGGCCCGCGAGGTGGGTAATGTCTCTGGGGTCTTTTGTACGCGTATGTCCATGGAATCGCCTTTTGCAAATGGTTCGGGTGAGAAGGGCTACGATTGCGAAATTCAGGAACACCCTTGTTCGACGATATGTTTGACTTCGGCAACGTCTTTGTCGCCGCGGCCGGACAGGTTGACCACAATGATGGCCTGCGGATCAAGGGTGGGGGCCAGTTCGATGGCCCGGGCCAACGCATGCGCGGATTCCAGGGCCGGGATGATCCCTTCGGTTTTCGAAAGCAGGAAAAATGCGTCTAGGGCTTGCTGGTCGCTGGCCGTGACATACGAAACCCTTCCGGAATCTTTCAAGAAACTGTGTTCCGGGCCTACGCTGGGATAATCGAGGCCCGCCGAGATGGAGTACACAGGGGCAGGGGCGCCGTTTTCGTCTTGGAGCATATAGGAGTGAAAGCCGTGCATAGTACCGGGCTGACCCAAGGTGAGAGTGGCGGCGTGGTTACCGCATTCCAGGCTTCGTCCTGAGGGTTCGATGCCTTCGAGTTTGACCTCGTGGTCCTCCAGAAATGCGGAAAACATACCAATAGCATTAGAGCCGCCCCCCACACAGGCCAATACATAATCGGGGAGCCGGTTTTCCAATTCCTGGATCTGTTCACGGGCTTCTGTGCCGATGATTTCTTGAAAATAGCGCACCATGCTCGGATACGGGTGCGGGCCGACTGCAGAGCCGAGGAGATAAAATGTCTTCTCCGCGTCCTGCACCCAGGCGTGCAGGGCTTCGTCCACGGCCTCCTTGAGGGTACGTTGCCCGGAGGTAGCCGGGACCACGCGCGCGCCCATCATTTCCATGCGAAAGACGTTGAGTTCCTGGCGCCGAATATCCTCTTCGCCCATGCAGATGGTGCATTCCATGTCCATAAGCGCGGCCGTGGCTGCCGTTGCTACGCCGTGTTGACCGGCTCCGGTTTCGGCGATGATTTTTTTCTTCCCCATTCGCCGGGCCAACAATATTTGGCCTATGGTGTTATTGACTTTATGGGCTCCGAGGTGGTTGAGATCCTCACGTTTTATGTACACCCTGGCCCCGCCAAGACGGCGGGAGAGGTTGGCGCAGTGATAGAGCGGAGAAGGGCGGCCCGCGTAGGCGCTGAGGTAATACGAAAAATCACGCAAAAACGCTGGATCTTGCTTGGCGCTTTGAAAGGCCTGATCGAGTTCTTGCAAAACAGCCTGCACGTTCTCTGGAACAAATTGGCCGCCATAGGGCCCGAAAAAGCCAGCAGCGGAAAGGGTTGGGGACATGGAGTGCTCCTTGCTCAGCTCCCTGTGCAGAAACGCCCCGGGAGCAAAGCGGCAAAAGTTTTCATCCTTCTCGTATCGCGTGCTACGCGGCATACTTGCCCCTCGTAGCAGTGCCAGGGGTTTTGCACCAGCCTGCGGCAGGGGGCTTGCCTTTTAATGATGTTTCGGGACGTTGGGAGGCGGGGCCCAAAAAGAAAACCGCGAACAGCTGAGGGACTGTCGCGGAGAGGATGCGTATTTTTTCGTGTGCAAAGACCTCATAGAGAGGGGCACCACGGAACTGCCTGGAGGCACCAAATGTCCCGGGGCTGATGAGTACCGCACACATCTTTTTAAAATACTTGGAGGGCAAAGATTTGTCAATGCATTCTGTCGGTGATTGCTGTTTGGGCGGAGATGGCCTAATATCCCGCTCCAAGGAGCAATAAGCGCGCTATGAGTGAACAATTTCAACTCGTCACCGAGATGACCCCCAAGGGCGACCAACCCAAAGCCATAGACCATTTGTCTCAGAACATCGCTACGGGTGTCAGCGACCAGGTCCTTCTCGGGGTCACCGGGTCGGGCAAGACCTTTACAATGGCCAATGTGGTGGCCCGCTTGAATCGCCCGACACTGGTCATGGCTCCGAACAAGACGTTGGCCGCGCAATTGTATAGTGAATTCAAAGAGCTTTTTCCGTATAACGCGGTGGAATATTTTGTCAGTTATTACGATTACTACCAACCCGAAGCCTATCTCCCCCATTCGGATACCTATATTGAAAAAGATTCGTCTATTAATGAGGATATAGACAAGCTCCGCCATGCAGCGACCCACGCTTTGCTGACCCGTCGGGATGTGTTGATCGTGGCCTCTGTTTCCTGCATTTATGGCTTGGGTTCGCCTGAATATTACGAAAAGATGGTGGTGCCGGTGCATGCGGGCCAAAATATGTCCATGGACCAGCTGATGACCCGTTTGGTGGAAATCCAATACGAGCGCAATGATTACGACTTCCACCGGGGCACATTTCGGGTGCGTGGGGACGTCTTGGAGCTTATTCCTGCTTACCGGCACGAACGGGCGCTGCGCCTGGAGTTTTTCGGCGATGAAATCGAGGCGCTGTACGAAACAGACCCGTTGACCGGCGAAGTGCTGCGAGGACAAGAAAAAGCCCTGATTTTTCCCGGCAGTCACTATGTTTCCGATCAGGACAATTTGCAGCGGGCCATGGAGGATATTCGCAGCGAACTGCGGGAACGTTTGCAGTGGTATCGTTCCCAGAATCGTCTGGTTGAAGCCCAGCGGCTGGAACAGCGCACTCAACTGGATCTAGAGATGATCGAAGAGTTGGGCTATTGTAACGGCATTGAAAATTACTCCCGGCATTTGGATGGCCGTGCGCCGGATTCGCCCCCTTCGTGTCTGCTCGACTATTTCCCTTCGGACTTTGTCCTATTCTTGGACGAATCCCATGTGGCGGTGCCCCAAATAGGCGGCATGTTTAATGGAGATCGCTCCCGCAAGCAAACCCTGGTCGATTTCGGGTTCCGTCTCCCTTCTGCTCTGGACAACAGGCCGCTCGCCTTTGACGAGTTTTTGCAACGGGTGAACCAAAGCGTTTATGTTTCCGCGACCCCGGGGCCTTGGGAGCGTGACCGCGCCGCCGGAGAAGTTATCGAGCAGGTCATTCGGCCTACGGGCTTGCTGGACCCAATGGTCGAAGTCCGCCCCACTGCGGGGCAGATGGACGACTTGCTCGCGGAATGCCGTCAGCGGATGGACAACGACGAGCGGGTCCTGATCACGACCCTGACCAAGCGATTGGCCGAAGACCTGACTGAGTTTTTGCACGCCCGCGGTGTCCCTTCACGGTATATGCATTCGGATATTGATACCCTGGAGCGCGTGGAGATCATCCAGGCCCTGCGTAACGGTTCATTCCATGCTTTGGTGGGTATCAATCTTTTGCGGGAGGGGTTGGATTTGCCGGAGGTCGCCTTGGTGGCGGTTTTGGATGCGGACAAGGAAGGGTTTTTGCGTTCGGCGCGTTCTTTGATCCAGACTTTCGGGCGGGCGGCCAGGAATCTCAATGGGCGGGTCCTATTGTATGCGGACAAGGAGACCGCAGCCATGCGCGAGGCCATGGCCGAAAGCCAGCGCCGCCGGGCGATTCAGGAGGCATTTAATACCGAACACGGGATCGTGCCCGAAGGGATCAAAAAGCGTTCCGGCCACGCCTTGGCCCAAAGTGCCGGGGCAGAGCTGGAAATGGCTAAAGCTGCGGAAACCACTGCGACGTATGGCACGGACCCGCAAGAACTAGAAGCGGCCATCGCTCGATTGGAACGTAAGATGCGCCAGGCGGCCCAGGATTTGGCCTTTGAAGAGGCGGCAAGATTGCGCGACGAGGCCCAACACGTACGGCAAATGCTCATCGAATTGGGGTGATGTGTGCAAAAAACCTGCCCTAACTCTCGAAAAAGCCGTTCCCGGAACAATTTTTGGCGCTGTTTTATCCGCTGGCGCTTTCGCAACGCCATGGCCTGGCCTTTTTGCGTCGGGGTGATCGCCTTACTTTGCGTCTTTTGTTATGGGATGTTTATTTTTATGGGCCTGGAGGGATGGGGGGCCCTGGACAGTTTTTACCAGACCGTAATTACGCTTTCGACGGTCGGCTTTGAAGAAGTGCACGAGTTTTCGCCACGGGCGAAATTCCACACCTCGTTTTTGATTTTGGCCGGGGTGGGCAGCTTTGCCTATATCGTCGGTTCGTTTACGCAACTCATTGTCGAGGGCCAATTGCGAAGCCTGTGGGAGAAGCGGCGTATGCAGCACGTTATCGACGCCTTAACGGATCATTTTCTTATCTGCGGCTACGGGCGCATCGGCTCGGTCGTGGCCAAAGAACTGCATCGCGAGGGTTTCGCGGTGGTGGTTATCGACAATAATCCCGAAGTGATCGGGGAGTTGGAGCAAACCGGTATGTACTATATTGCCGGGGACGCCACTTCGGACGAAATTTTGCTCAAGGCCGGATTGAAACGGGCGAAAGCCATTATTGCCGCTTTGGATGCGGATGCGGAAAATGTGTATGTGACCTTGACCTCGAAACAAATGGTCCCTCAGGTATTGGTTGTTGCCCGAGCCGCGAATGAACAATCGATCCAAAGATTGGAATATGCCGGAGCGGATCGAGTCTTAACTCCCCATGTGTTCGGGGGGCTGCGCATGGCCCAATTAGTGGTGCGTCCGACCGTGACCGACTTTTTGGATCTGGCCATGCAGGGGCGGCATATTGATTTGCAAATGGAAGAGTTGGAAGTCAGTCCCGGATCCTGGTTGGTGGGCAAGGATTTACTCCATTCCGAAATCCGCCCCCGCTTTAATTTGATCGTTATTGCTATCCAAAAATCCGACGGATCGATGCATTTTAATCCCCAATCCGATACCTCTATTGATGTTCGCGATACGCTGGTGGTGGTGGGGAGCCGCGAGGATCTCGATGCCTTAGAGCAAATCACGACTGCCAGCCGTTCATTGGAAGAGGTGTAATGCTTTCCACCGATCTTCTGTGAAGCGAGGACAAAAAGGGGCGTCATGGCCGAAACACCAGTTGCTACTCGGGTGCAAGAATTACGCGATACGATCCGGCACCACGATTATTTGTATTATGTGCTGGACGCGCCGCAGATAAGCGACGCTGAATACGACACCTTGTTCAAAGAACTTGAGGCGTTGGAACGCCGCTATCCCGAACTCGACGCCCCCGACTCGCCGACCAAGCGGGTCGGGCAGGCCCCATTGGAGGCCTTCGCCCATCGGGAGCATTCGGTGCCTATGGCCAGCCTGGACAATGTCTTTTCCCTCGCTGAATGGCAGGCCTATGTGCAGCGACTGCAGCGGCTGCTACCCGGTGAAGAGATCGGGTTTTGGGTGGATCCGAAAATGGATGGGCTGGCGGTGGAGCTTATTTTTGAAAACGGGCGATTTACCGGGGCCTGTACCCGGGGCGACGGCAAAGTCGGCGAAGATGTCACTCGCCAGATGCGTACGGTGCGCAATCTGCCCTTGCGGTTGCGCGCAGCAGGTCCTGTTCCAGCCTACCTTGAAGTGCGGGGCGAGGTCGTTATGCGCGAGGACGATTTTGCCCTGCTCAATAAACGGCAAGCCGAACAAGGGGCCCGGCCGTTTGCCAACCCCCGCAATGCCGCGGCCGGCTCCGTCCGCCAATTGGACCCGGCGGTGACTGCGTCGCGCCCGCTGCGCTTTTTTGCCTATGGAATTGGTTTGGTCCGTTGGCAGGCCCCAAAGGAACATTGGCAACGCCAATCGGAAATCATGGAGGGGTTGCGCCGCTTCGGATTCCCCGTGGCCCCCAAGGCCCAGCCGGCGGCGGACGCCGAGGCCGTGGCCGCCTACTACCAATCGCTTGAGGCCCAACGGCATGTGTTGGGGTTTGAGATTGACGGGGCGGTGGCCAAGGTGGATCGATTAGAGCAGCAGCAGCGCTTGGGCAGTACCGCCAGAGCGCCCCGTTGGGCCTTGGCGCTGAAATTTCCGGCCCACCAGGCCCAGACCCAGCTTACTGATATTCAAGTCCAGGTCGGGCGCACCGGGGTTTTGACCCCGGTGGCGGTGTTGCAGCCGGTGGAGGTGGGCGGAGTGACCGTTTCCCGGGCTACACTGCACAATGAAGATGAAATCCAGGCCAAAGATTTGCGCTTGGGAGACCGGGTGGTGGTGCAGCGGGCCGGCGACGTTATCCCCGAAGTGGTCCGACCGCTTTCGGAGTTTCGTATTGGCAACGAACAGCCCTTTGTTTTTCCGGATACCTGTCCCGCCTGTGGCAGTCCGGTTTCCCGTCTTGGCGATGAGGTGGCCCGGCGCTGCGTCAATGCCGCCTGTCCGGCCCAGGTGGTGCAACAACTCAGTCATTTCGTTTCCAAGGCCGGATTGGACATTGAAGGATTGGGACCGAAATGGATCCAAATCTTTGTGGACCAGGGATTGGTGCGTTCCCCGGCGGATCTTTTCCGCTTGCGCCAGGAAGATTTGCTCCCCCTGGACCGCATGGGGGCCAAAGCGGCTCGAAATATGATCGAGGCCATCTCTGACGCGAAAACCAAGACCCGTTTGGAGGATCTCATCAGCGCCCTGGGCATCCGCTTGGTGGGGAGTCGGACGGCTGAAATCCTTGCCACGCGGTATTCGGATTTGGACGCCTTGGCCGCGGCCAAGGAAAGCGAACTGCAAAAGATTCCCGATATCGGCCCGGAAGTGGCCGCCTCTATTCTACGGTTTTTTGCTACCCCGGCCAATCAACAGCTTGTCCAAGAATTGAAGGCATTGGGGGTTTGGCCCCGCTCCGGTACGCAGCCGGCGAGCGTTTCCGCTGGTCAAGCGGAGTTGCAGGGGTGGCGCTTTGTGTTGACCGGGACCTTGCCGCATATGACCCGGGCTGCGGCAAAAAAGGCGATCGAAAGCCGCGGCGGGCGCGTGGTCAATGCGGTGTCAAACGCGGTTGACTATGTGGTGGTGGGGGAAAACCCGGGCAGTAAATTGGACAGGGCCCGGGAGCTGGGAATCACCATTCTCGACGAGGCCGGGCTGAATGCGCTTTTGCGCGGCTGACAAGCAGGCACCAGCCGGGGTGTGCCCGCTACTGTCCGGCGCTGCTAGGGATGATTGGCTGGGTAAGATGGGGGATGTCCTTCCAGTTGAGACCCAACAATTCCGCGCCAGCACGGTCCACCTCCAGCGGGTCCCAACCGGCGAGGATGGTTTGCAGGGGGGGCTCGCATTCCGGCCCACCCAGGTGATAGGTAGCTAGCCCCCGGCTGGCGTCCATCAGGGTGAGATCAGCGCTGCGGTAGGTGTTTACGTCCACAATGGCGGAATGCATTTGGGCATGGAAGCGGGCTTTTTTCCAGCCCCCTTTTTGGCCGTAGTATTGCGGTGGGGCCAGCCCCATCATGTTTTTCAGGCTCCCGGTCATTTGGGCTAAGGAATGGGCTTTCAGCACTGGCACGGAGAGGAGAAAGCCTTGCATGAGCGCCTGCGGCAGATACATGTGCTGAAAAACCGAGCACTCGGGATTGCGCAGTTCAAGGAGTTGGGCGGTGTTGAGGTCCAAGAGGTCCACCGCTTTGTCCCGGGCCAGATCCGTGTAGCCCAGGGCCTCGAAAACCGCTGGAGTTTCTTGCTTGGCTGTTCCCGTACCTTCGGCTATGGTGATCTGGGCTTCGGTGTAGTGGCGCAGGGTGTCGATAAGTGCGGCGCAACACTCCACCGGGGTGGTGACCGGCGGCGGTGCCGCGTTGACGAGGTTGGGCTTAATAAAAATCCGCTTTTGTTGCTTAAGGCGGGTGCCGGCGTCCAGGGCCGCAATCGCCTGGGGGATATTTTCTGCATAGGTGGTAAACGGAATCTGTATGCACATGGGCTTTCCTTTTTTGTCACTCTTAGCGTGAGCTCTGCTATGGTGCAACGTGCGAAACTGTCCAATGCATATGCATGCCGCTGGCACACCGGAAGTAGGGTACACCGTATAAAGGAGAATATATGACACAGACATCTATTGTTGTTATGGGGGCCAAGGGTCGTATGGGCGCTACATTGGTCCGCTTGGTCCAAAATGACCCGGAGCTTACCTTGGCCGGGGTAGTGGAGCAAAAGGCCAACCAGGCCGGGTTAGAGCACCTGGGGTGCCCAATCAGCGAAGACCCGGCAGCGGTATTGGCCAAAGCAGAAGGCGCGGTGGTCATTGACTTTACGGCGCCGGCCGTGACCGTCAGCGTGGCCCAGACAGCGGCAGACACCGGTAATCCAATGGTTATCGGCACCACCGGGCTTTCGGAGGTGCAGCAGGAAGAACTCGCGGTCGCCGCTACCCGGACTCCTCTGTTTTGGGCGCCGAACATGAGCGTGGGCGTGAACGTGCTTTTGGAATTGTTGCCCCAATTGGTGCGCATGTTGGGAGATTTGTACGATGTGGAACTCTCGGAGATCCACCATAAATTTAAAAAAGACGCCCCCAGCGGAACGGCCCTGAAATTGGCCCAGGTCTTGGCCGAAGCCAAGGGCTGGGATTTGAAGCAGGTGGCCCAGTATTGCCGGGAGGGGATAATCGGGGAGCGTCCGAAAGATGAAATCGGGGTCCAAACTTTGCGCGGAGGCGATGTCGTCGGCGATCATACCGTGTATTTCTTTGGCCCGGGTGAACGTATTGAAGTCACCCACCGGGCGCATTCCAGGGAAACCTTTGCCCAAGGGGCGTTGCGGGCCGCGAAGTGGATCGGCCGGCAGAAACCCGGCACTATATACTCCATGGCTGACATGGTTTTGTCCTAACGTGTGTGCGCTGGGGCGAGTCAGGAGGCGGCCGGGACATAAGAAGCGCCGGACGTGTTGCTTCGGCATCCACTGTAATGGATGGAAGGTTGTCAGGCTCGTCCTTGTTATGCTTTTGGGATTGGCGGTCCTAGGGCCTAGCGCATCCATGGCCGCTGAAAAGTGGAATGTCCTTGAACCGGGGTTGGCGTTACGGCATTGGCCGGAAAGCACCTCTTCTCCGGAGCTTACGCTATTGCGTATTACTCCGCGGCGATTTGATTTTGTGCTCTGTGCCGCTTCTGCAGAAGAGGGCGGGAGCCGGACAGTGCGCCAATGGCTCCAGGATAAGAATCTCGTGGCGGCCATAAATGCCAGCATGTATTGGCATGATGGCGAAACAAGCACGGGGCTGTTGACCGATTTGGGGCATATCAATAATGGGCGTATCCATCCTGAATTCGGGGCCTTTTTTGTTTTCCACCCCTTGCGGCCCCATTTGCCCCAGGTGGATATGGTGGACCGTTCCTTGGAAAAGATATGGCGCCAGCGCGTGCATGGCTACGGGAGTGTGGTGCAGAATTATCGCCTGCTCAATGCCGAGGGCGAAAATGTCTGGCAACCGAGTTCCCAAGCCCATAGCGCGGCAGCAGTGGCAAAAGATGCCCAGGGACGTATTTACTTTATTTTCCAACACGAACCGATTACTGTGCACGAATTAGGCCGGCGTTTAGAAAACTTGCCTTTACAGTTGCGCACGACAATGTTCGTCGAAGGCGGGGTGGAGGCTTCGTTGGCGGTACACAGCCGCGGGGTGCGCACGGTATGGAATGGCCGGTACGATAATATGTTTGCCGCGTCAGCTTCCCCCCGGCCGGTGCCGAATATTCTGGGTATCCGGCGCAAAACACCCCGTTCCGGGGACAATGCCACCGCCCCTGGAAGCGGATCATCCGGACGTTAATAAAGGAGAAACAGATATGGACTGGAACCGACAGTGGGACCGGTTTTTGGTATATGTGGCTTGGGTATTGGTTTTGGCCGTTTTGATGCTTGCAGGGGCGGGGAGCGCTTTTGCCGAGGACAAGGACGCATCAGAGTTGCCCCAGCGGATACAATCTCAATATGAGCAGCTCCAGGGTCTTAAAACCGATTTTGTCCAGGAGTTGACCAATGCCGCAAGCGGGGAAAAACAGCGGCGGGAAGGGACGATCTCCTTTGCCAAGCCCCGGCATATCAGATGGGAAACCACTACACCGGAATCGGAAATGTTGATCGTTGGTCCGGAAACGGTGTGGGATTATTTTGCTGAAGAAGAGGTGGTGTACACCTATTCCACGGACGAGGTTTTTCAATCCAAGACCATGCTGCGGTTTATCTCTGGTGAGGCGAATATCACCGATGATTTTCACATCGAAAGCCAAGAAAGCGAAAACGAGTGGGTCAAGCTGAAGTTGATCCCCAAAAAACCGGAATCCAATATGGTGTTGGCCTATATCTGGGTGGAACCGGAGACAGCTCTGCTGCGCCAAGTGCTTTTGGTGGATTTTGGGGGCAACGGCAACAAACTCACCTTTACTGATATCCAGCTCAATCCGGAATTCGAGGAGGGATGGTTCCATTTTGAGCCCCCAGAAGGGGTTGACGTGATGCGCAATACCCCCCCGGGGCAAGACGGAGAAGCTTTCGGCGGGATGCAGCAATAGCTTTGATAGCAGCTAGGGCCCGGGAATTTTCGCTACCTGGCCTCAAGCCCGACTGTTTTGCGTAAGGCGGTGATTTCCGAGGCATTGAGCGGCCGCCATTGCCCCGGTGCCAAATTTCCCAATGCCAAGGGGCCTTGCTGTGTGCGTTTCAAACGTAAAATGGTCAGGCCCAAATCACGACACATGCGGCGAATTTGGCGGTTTAGGCCTTGGTGCAGGGTTAGTTCCAACTCGGTGGTCTCTGCCGCGCAAGCGGTCTGTTTTACCCCTACTGGGGCCAGGCGTTCTCCCTCTTTGAGGGACATACCCGCGCGCATTTGCTGGATTTGCCATTCGGCAACCGCGCCCCGCACAGTCAAGGAGTAGACTTTTTCTACTTCCCAACTCGGGTGGGTGAAGCGGTTGGTCAATTCGCCATCCGAGGTCAACAGCAGCACCCCTTCAGACATGAAATCGAGCCGGCCCACGGGAAACACACGCCTGGGCTGTGCGCTGGCAGGCAACAGGTCCAATACAGTCTTGCGTCCTTGCGGGTCGTTGGCTGTCGTGACCACCTGCACCGGTTTGTGGACAAGGATATAGGTGTGTTGGCCTTCGGGGGCCGCGGTTTCCGGAGACGATAGCGGTTTGCCGTCGACCTCAATCTTGTCTTGGTCAGGAAGGATGCGTGTGCCGAGTTCAGTAACGACGTGGCCGTTTATCCGGACCCGTCCGGCGCTAATATACCCGTCCGCTTTACGCCGCGAACACACTCCTGCCTGGGCGAGGAATTTGTTCAGGCGGCAACGGGCGGCCTTAGGGGATGTGGGGGAAGAAGATGATTTGCTCATGCCCTGTAGTGTGCCCGGTGGTCCCCAGCCTGTAAAGCGCCTTGCGTGGGGGCTACGCCTACCCGAGCTTTTTTTCTCCGAGAACCGAGCCTGGCACAAGAAGCATCAGAAATAGGGATGTCAGATTTTTATGATTTTGCTCGCTGTTTGCAAACTCGTTACCACATCGAGCATATTCGTGGTTTCCCCGACCTGTTTTTGGGCCAAAAGGCGGAAATGTTCCAGGCAGGTGCCGCAGACCAAAATGGAGACCCCTTTGTCCTGCAATGTGTATAGCTCGGGTAGAACAGAACTGCCTTCAACGGCGAGCTTTACGCCGGAGTTGAGCAAGATCAATCGCCACAAATCCGGGCCCATTTCCGGTAAGGTAGCCAGGAAGTTTTTCATCAGCCCTTGGCCGAGGCTGTCGTCGCCTTGACCAAGATAGGCCGAGGTAATGAGAACGAGCTGCATATCCTGATTGGCGAGCTGCTTGATTTGTTCTGCGGGCATGGCCTCGCAGTCGGGGCAATGCGTTGCAGGGGAGGGAGGAGCAGCGGGGCACGAGGCCCGAATCCAGCGGCATTTGTCGTCGCGCTCTATTGTATCTATTTGATATCCTTGGCTTTCAAGGAATCGTGTCACATTATGTTCCGCAGCGTCGTTGTCCACGCTAATGCTCAAGGCTCCCGGATGGCGGGATTCGATGGCCTGTTTGGCCTGTAACACAGGCTGGGGACAGGGTATTCCCCGGCAATCTAGATTTTCAGCGGTCATACATGTACTCCTGTCTATAGGAAAAAATGGTGTGTACCGTGGTGACGGCGCGGATGGACCAACGGTAGCAACAAGCAAACACGTTTTCGGTGCTGCGGGTCAAATAGGTTGCCTCGATAGGAACCCCTCTTAGTCATAGGTGTGAACTATATGCTCCATTCCTGGGCCGTACAGGGCTTGATTGGCGTGCTGCGCGCTGTGGTGCCCCTGTGGTGCGGCACCCTTCGATATTCGCGGCGTAATTATGAACCTCTCGCTGCGATGCGAACCGCCGGGCAACCGGTGGTGTTTGCGATTTGGCATGATGAGCTTTTTCCGTTGTGTACGCTACACCGGGGGGAGGGGGTTGTGGCGGTGGTGAGCCAAAGCCGTGACGGAGATATTTTGGCCAGTGTGTTGCGTTCCCTTGGGTACCGGTTGGCGCGGGGGTCGACGCACCGCGGGGGATTGCGGGCCTTGGTTGGGGCGTGCCGGGAAATGCAGCAAAGCAGGCGTGATGCCGTTTTGACCGTGGACGGACCTAAAGGGCCGCGCCATGAAGCCAAGCCAGGGGCGGTCTATTTGGCCGCCCGGACCGGGGCCTTGCTTGTGCCCACCCGGGTGACCATGTCCCGGGTAAAACGGTTTGAAAAGGCCTGGGATAAATTCCAACTCCCTTTGCCCGGGAGCCGCTGCGTTGTCCGGTACGCTACGCCCTATCCTGTAAGTGCCGATGTGTTGCAGTCTGCTCGGAGTCTGGAGTCTGCCCGGAACAGATTGCAGGAGGCATTGGAGCAAACAGGAGAGGGGGTGTATGACTGATCTCGTTTACGAGGCTGTGGCCTGTGCCGGGAAATCATTGCCTCTGTCCTGGCTGGAAAAGGCGGGGCGCATGTGTGGTCTGGGCATGTGGTATGCGTTGCCGTCGCGGCGGCGGATGGCGTGTGCCAATATCCGACAATGTTTGGAGATGACTGATCCGCAGGCGCACCGGATAGGCCTGGCGAGTTTTCGGCAAACCGGTCAGGCTTTTGCGGAAATATTTTGGGGACGCCGGGCCAATTGGCGCTGGTTTGCGCAGCAAGTGCGAGTGGCCCAGCCAGAGATTGTCAAACGCGTTCAGGCCAGCGATCGGCCTATCGTGGCCACCACAGGCCATTTCGGGGCCTGGGAACTTTTGGCCCCGGTAATGGCCATGCTCTTTGAAGGGCGGCCAAAACAGATCGTTATCCGCGCCGGCCGGGATGCGGCCATGTTTGCCCTGCTCAAACGCCTCAGGCGGCGTACCGGAATTGAGGTGCTCGGTCACCGCCAGGCGGCTCCTGCGGTGTTGCGGCAGTTACGTCACGGCGGTGTGACCGCTTTTTTGACCGATCACAATACGACCCAGAAAGATGCCGCTTTTTTCCCGTTTTGCGGTCGGCTTGCTGCGGTGAATATGGGGCCGGCTTTGTTGGCCCTGCGCGCCAAGGCCTTGGTCTGGCCGGTGTATTTACGGCGAGAAGGGCAAGGCTATATTTTCGACGCCGACGCCCCTTTGGATACCACAACGCTCACCGGCGAACTGACCGAGCGCCAGCAAGCGGTGGCCCACTTTTATACCCAGGCTATGGAGCAACGTGTGTATACCTGTCCCGAGCAATGGTTTTGGATGCACAACCGCTGGAAAACTCGGCCGAAGGGAGAGCGTGGGGCATGAGCGCCCTCAATGCGCCGCGACGCGCTACTAGTGCCGGATCTCAAGCAGGGCTTTCCCCAGAGCAGGCCGTGTCCGCGCTTATCCAGGGTCGGTGTCTGATGTATCCAACAGAAACCCTTTTCGCCGTAGGGGGGGACGCATTGGATCCCACGGTAGCGTGGCGCATTCAAGCATTGAAAGCCCGCCCGGAAGGCAAGCCCCTGCCTGTACTTGTGGGTGCCTTCCGGTTGCTGGAGGCGTTGACCCCGTGGACGCAGGCGCAGCTGCAGCCGCTGGTGGAACCGTTTTGGCCCGGCCCGTTATCGGTTTTGGTTCCGGCCAAACCGGGGTTACCCGCCGCCATTCAGGATGCGGCGGGCTGGATCAGCGTTCGCTGGACCTCGCATCCGGATGCGGCCTGGCTTTCACGACAGGGGGGGCGACCGGTGATCGCGACCAGTGCCAATCGCAGCGGAGTCCCGGCTGTGGGCCGGGCCGAGGAATTGGACCCGGAATTGGTTGCGGCCACAGCCGGGGTGTGGCCCGGTACGCACGCTCCGGCCGGGGGAGCACCTTCAACGGTGGTGCGGATCCTGGGCCCTGGGCGCTTGGCCGTGGTGCGGACAGGGGCTGTATCTCTCGGTTCATTGCAGGCCCAGGGTTGGACTGTCCAAAAAAAGTAGCGAACAGGCCAGGGACGGCAGGTACATGATTGCCCTGGGGGGGGTATAAAAATTTGAATTCCTCCGACGTGCTATGCCGGGCTCAAGTTGAGCGGCGTGTAAAATTTTGAACTCCAGTGCAGTGTTTTTCCCCAACCTGGAAAGAGAGGGCAGGTGTTTGCCCTGCGCACAAGCCGCCTACTGCGCGGGGCGACTCTTTTTTTCTGTGCGCATGGAGCGGGTTTATAGGCCGTATCCCAAAACCCGGATTGGGGGTGGGGGCTTGTCTTGGGGGCAGGTGGAAGAGGTTGGCCCGTTTCTTGCTACATAATAAATACCTTTCCTCCTTTTGCAAAAACCGGCTTTTTCGGGGTGGTCCCGAGAAAGCCGGTTTTTTTGCGTCGTACACCATCTTGCGGCAATGCCCTGTTCGGCCCGGCCCCACCGCGGCTGTGGCAGATTACGGCAGGTAGGAGTGCAGTTGGGCCGTGACCATCTCGCAGGAAATATCCTCGAGACAGTGCGGGTAGCGGCAATCGATGCGCCCATCACGGGTGCACGGCCGACAGGACCGGGAAGAGGCGAGGGCCGTGGCAGTCACAGGCGCCTATTGCGCGGGGCGACTCTTTTTTTCTGTGCGCATGGAGCTGGTTTATAGGCCGTATTCCAAAACCCGGAATGGGGTTGGGGGCTTGTCGTGGGGGCAGGTGGAAGAGGTTGGCCCGCTTCTTGCTAGATAATAAATACCTTCCTCTTTTTGCAAAAGCCGGCTTTTTCGGGATGGTCCCGAGAAAGCCGGCTTTTTTTGCGTCGGACACCATCTTGCGGCAATGCCCTGCTCGGCCCGGCCCCATTGCGGCCGTGGCAGATTACGGCAGGTAGGAGTGCAGTTGGGCCGTGACCATCTCGCAGGAAATATCCTCGAGACAGTGCGGGTAGCGGCAATCGATGCGCCCATCACGGGTGCACGGCCGACAGGACCGGGAAGAGGCGAGGGCCGTGGCAGTCACAGGCGCCCATTGCTGCCGGGCGCTGGGGCCAAAGATACTTATGGCCGGTCGCCCCCATGCTCCAGCGAGGTGCATGGGGCCGGCGTCGTTGCCCAGGATGACCCGTGCTCCCATGATGGCTGCCTGGAGGGAAGCCAAATCAGGCGGGCTGATGTGTTTAAAATTTTGTACTTTGTATCCGCGCTCCACCTCAGCCGGCCCAAGAAGAAAAACCGGGTCTCCCCCCTGCTGCGCCACCCACCTAGCCACGTTTACAAAGCGTTCCAACGGCCAGCATTTGCTTCGGCTTCCCGCTCCCGGGGCGATAAGGATGGAGTCTTGGGTCTCAAAAAGGGCAGCCGGAGGTGCCCGGCGCCATACCTCCTGCCAATCTGCTGGCCGCGGGATGCCCTTAGCGGCAAGTCCATTGAGGTATTGTTCCCGCGGTGGGGTCCAGTCCGCGGAGTTGAGTCCGCAGAAGGTCCATAACTGCGGGTGCTCAAGGGCAAAAGGTATCCGGCGCAGGCCAAACCAGACCACAAGCGTTTTGTGCAGTTCTTCTGGCCAGCGCCGGGCGGCGTACAGTGCGCTGACAGCCTTGCGGTCAGCGGCGCTGGCCAAGGGCATAAGCGGATCGGTCCAAAGACGGTACTGCGTTCGTCCCGCCCAATAAAGTGGTGTGCCAGGCCAGTGACGGTGTAGGCCCAGGAGTGCGGGCCAAACATTGATAAAATCGCCGAGGGCGCCGTTGTGGACGACAAGTATTTTTTCGAAGAAGTGCATAGGTTTTTGGGGAGCATGGTGGATGTTTTTGCGGGCAACCGGGAGCCTGGAACTGTGATTGCGAATTGGTGTTCCAGTTGTTCTCCAAGAAATTTCACATGCTGTGGTTGAGTACCTGTTTCGCCATTTTGCCCTGGCCTGGAAAGGGTGGTGGTGCGGTTTGCAGGCCGTATTCAAGACTTCGGAACCGGGGTCACGGATACAGGTTGGAATTTTCCCCTCGTCTTTCCATCCAATTGACAACTCTGTGTTGCCCTGTGTCGGGGTGCTCAGGTATGGTCACCCTACCCTGCTGGTTGGCATTGGGGCGCAGGGAAAAATGCGTACCGCTGAGCGTCAAGGAGGTCATGTGTCAAGCGCAGTCTATTGTTCTGAATGTGGGGCGCAAGTCCAGCAATTCCGCAATCCTGCCCCGACCGTGGATATTATCGTCGCACTGCCGCAAAAGCAGATTGTCCTTATTGAGCGCAAAAATCCGCCCTTTGGCTGGGCTTTGCCGGGGGGATTTGTGGACTACGGCGAAAGCCTGGAGCAGGCGGCGCGACGGGAGGCGGAAGAAGAAACCGGGCTCACCGTCCAACTACTGGGGCTGGTTGGAGTCTATTCCGCGCCGCAACGGGATCCACGTCAGCACACCTTGAGTGTGGCGTTTGCCGCCCAAGCCCTTGATGCCGAAACTTTACGCGCCGGGGATGATGCCGCTCGGGCGCAGCCTTTTAGCCTGGATGCCCTGCCCGACTTGGCTTTTGACCACGCCTGGATTGTGGCCGATTATCAGTCCTGGCGCAGCGCACAGGGGGTCGCCCCCATTGCACCCGTTCGTGAGGGGAAAACGTCATGTATCTTGTAATTGATCTCGGGGGAACGAATATTCGCGGCACGTGGATGGCGAGCACCGGAGAGCATGGCCCGATCCGCCATGCCTCGCGCCCCCGCAGTTTAGAGGGAACCAAACGCCATTTTCAGGATCTGGTGCAAACCTTGCGCCAAGAAGCCCCTCGGGATCCGCTGGGGATCGGGCTGGCCACGGCTGGGCCTTTGGATCACCGAGCCAAGCGTTACCTCCAAACATCGAATATGCCAGAACTCAACGGTTTTGCCATCGGCGACTTTGTCGAGCGCGAAATCGGGTTGCCGTTTATAATGGAAAATGATGCGCAAGCAGCCGCCTTGGGGGAGGCCTGGAACGGCAGCGTCGCCGGGGTTGAGAACAGCCTCGT
Organism: Thermodesulfobacteriota bacterium; assembly: GCA_051747685.1. Classification (GTDB taxonomy): domain Bacteria; phylum Desulfobacterota; class Desulfovibrionia; order Desulfovibrionales; family Desulfohalobiaceae; genus Desulfohalobium. The sequence goes on from JBNJGM010000013.1 coordinate 29,466, forward strand.
ATTGACGCTGGGCACTGGGGTGGGGTCCGGGGTGATTTTACAGGGCCGGTTGTGGCGTGGCGCCCACTCCACCGGCCCAGAATTGGGCCATGTCTATCTGGGGCCGGGACGGCCACGGGCGTGCGGCTGTCGGCAGGTGGGGTGCATTGAGACCTGGCTCAACACTTGGGCGTTTGCACACCTCGCCCGCCTCTGCGGGCTGGAGGACGGCACTCCGCGTCAGGTGCTCCACTTATGGCAACAAGGCGACTCCCGGGCCACTGCGGTCCTGCGCCGCTATGGGCATCGGCTCGGGTTGGCCATAAGTACGTTGCAGGTTGTCTTCGGGGTCCAGGCCGTGGGGCTCAGCGGGGGGTTGAGCAGTTTTTTCCCCGCCTGTGAACCGTATGTGTGGCAGACATTGCGCCACCGGTTCCGGAGCCGAGAATGGTGGCTTCCTGAGCAAATTGCTGCTAGTCCTGATCCTGAATTGAGTGGCTTGTGGGGGATGACCAAAGCCTGGCTGGACCAGGCCTAGGCCCCAAAGCGTGTTGTGCTTGTGCTGTTGTAACGCGCCGTTCGGGGCGCTTCGCATGGGCAAACAGCGTGTTGGCAGGAACACTGGATGCCTCGCGGATGCAGTAAGCTCCCAAACCGGGAGCGAACGTCATTGCAGCGCGGGGTGAGGCCCTGAGCGTTCACGGATCCAGGGGTGTACGTTGGAGAACAGGACTTTTGTGACAACTCAATCGGGAATACTCCCCCAAACTCCTTGCGAGGTGCTCATGTCCCTTGCGCCGCAGATTTTATTCGTCACGTCAGAAATCTATCCCTTTTCAAAAACCGGCGGTCTTGCGGATGTTTTGGGTATTTTACCGCTGACGCTGCAGCGAATGGGTTACCGGGTAGGGGTGGTCACCCCGTTGTACGGCCGAATGAGTTCCGGTGATTACCAGATCCGTTTGGTCTACGACGATTGTCCGGTGGGGTATCCGTGGCCTGAGGTGACTGCGGACGTGTACATGGCCGATTATCACGGGGTACAGGTCTTTTTTATCGACCGTGGTGAGTATTTTGACCGCAAACAATATTATTGTACCTATAAAGGGGATTTTTTCGACAATTGCGAGCGATTTATCTTTTTTGCCCGTGCGGTGCTCCAGTTTGCGCGCAAGTTGGAAATGCCGCCGCAAATCATCCATGCCAATGATTGGCACGCCGCTTTGGTCCCGGCATTCCATTATTTTTGGCGGCGTGAAGACCCCCTTTGGGCGCAGACCGCCTCAGTAATGACCATCCACAATCTTGCCTTTCAGGGCCAGTATTCCTCGCGGTTATTTTGGGAATCCGGGCTGCCCGCAGAGGCTTGGCACATGGATGGGGCGGAATGTTACGGCAGTTTTAATATGCTCAAGGCCGGCGTGGCCTATGCGGACAAAATTACTACGGTCAGTCCGACGTACGCCCGGGAAATCATTACTCCTGCCTTCGGCTGCGGTTTAGAAGGGGTTTTAACCAAGCGCTTCAATGACTTAGAGGGGATCTTGAACGGGGCGGACTATGGGGTCTGGGACCCGGCCAATGACCCCTATCTCGAGGCCCAATACGATGTGGAGGATTTGGAAGGCAAACAACAGTGTAAACTGGCCCTTCTGGAACAAATGGGCCTGGCGCCTTTTTTGGCTGAGCGTCCGGTGCTGGGGTTTGTTGGTCGCCTCCGAGAACAAAAGGGCATCGATCTTTTACTCGCCATTGTGCCGCAACTCATGGAACTGGATGTCGGATTGGTTGTTTTGGGGGAGGGCGGCTTGCAGTTTGAAGCCCAACTCAACGAGCTCGTGGAAACGTATCCCGGCCGCATTGCCGCCTGTATTGGGTATACCGAGCCACTATCGCATCAAATCCAGGCGGGCACGGATATTTTTCTTATGCCCTCGCGCTATGAACCCTGCGGCCTTACGCAGATGTATAGCTTGCGCTATGGCACTCCGCCGGTGGCCACGGCCGTCGGAGGACTGCGGGATACGATTGTCAGTTATCCGTATAGTGAGGCGACAGGCTTTGTTTTTGCAGAGGCGACCGCGGAGGCCTTCTACCCAGCTGTGGCGCAGGCGGTACACCTTTGGGAAGACCATGACGCTTGGCGAATACTGCAAAAGCGGGGCATGCGCAGCGATTTTTCCTGGCGCCGCTCGGCCCAGGAATACCTTGATGTGTATGCAAGTTTGGGAGCGGAATTGACCAGAACGGAAAAATGAGGACATCATGGCGGTTAAAAAACAGTATTTGAAAAGTAAGCCGGTCTGCCGGGTGCGTTTTGCCTTAGCGAAGTCGATGTGTCCTAAGGCGCAGACAGCCGCCTTAGTGGGCGATTTTAATGATTGGGATCCGACGCGCACGCCGATGCAAGCCTTGAAAAAAGGTGGGTTTTCCGCGGTACTCGATCTGGCGCCCGGGAGCCGGTACGAATTCCGGTATTTGCTCGACGGCCAATTCTGGCTCAACGACCAGGAAGCCGACGGGGTGTGTGCCTCGCCGTACGGCTCGGAAAATTCGGTTCTTGAGCTATGAGTCTCTCTCCGATTGTGGTTAGCCTTGGTGACCCGAATGGACTCGGGCCGGACCTGATTTGTGCCTTGTGGGGGAACTCCCCGCCGCAGCGCCCGGTTATCTGTGTTGGGCCGGAAGCGGCTATTCTCCACCGCTCGAGACATTTCGGCGTAGACCGTTTCTGGCATTCGTTGTCCGGCCCACCGCAAACCGATTTACCCCCTGGGGTGCATTGGTTTACCCCCACCTCGTTGCAGCAGTTTCCCCCCCACCCCGGCCAGGCGCATCCGTCCGGGGGGGCAGCGGCGGCTGAAGCGTTGACCGCAGCTGCCCAGCTGGTCCAGGAAAAGCGTGCAACTGCCCTTGTAACATGTCCTTTGAATAAAGCTATGCTCCAGGCGGCCGGATATGATTTTCCAGGCCATACGGAATTTTTGGCCCGCTACTTCGGCCTTGATCCGGAAATGGTCTGCATGCATTTGGCCGGGCCGCAATTGCGCGTTTCTCTGGTTACTACCCACCCCCCTTTGCGTATGGTTCCGGAGCTGATCACGCCGCAGCGGGTGTGTCGTTGCTTGCGGCAAACATGGGATTTCGTGCAGGCCCTTGACGGAACTCCGGCGCCAGTGGCCGTTTGCGGGATTAATCCCCATGCGGGCGAGTCCGGGGCCTTAGGGGATGAGGAGCAGACGCGGGTTATTCCTGGGATCCAGGCCGCAGCCGCATACGGGGTTCAAGCTGTAGGGCCGCTTCCGGCGGATACGGTATTTTCTCGGGCCCGCCACGGTGAGTTCAGCGCGGTTTTGGCTATGTACCACGATCAAGGTCTCGGTCCTTTGAAAACCCTCCATTTCGGGCAGGCGGTGAATGTTACCCTGGGGCTTCCGGTGGTGCGCACCTCCGTGGATCACGGCACAGGGTATGATAAGGTCGGCACGGGATTGGCCTCGGCCCGCAGCTTAGAACTTGCCGTGAATATGGCGGATCGCCTTGTGCGGGCTGCACCGGTTACGCGTGGAGCAGCTATGCCGGGATCGTGAACCCGGTTTCGAAATGTTGTCCCCCGGCCTGGAAACGGGCGCGTAGCGTAGGTATCGGATAGTGCGCAATCGCCTGGTTGTGTGCTGGAGGGGGCTGTGATGTGGAACGCTCGCAGGAGTCATTCCAGGCCGTGTCAGATTTTGTGTGCATTAATAGGCATTTAGGCGTACAAAATCAACGGGTTCAGCCGTTTTTTGGTGGGAGCCCCAAAGGGGCACTGGCAGGGGGCAAGCCTTTTGGGTTTGACCGCTCCCGGCTTGTTGGTTTGTAACCAGGTAAAGGAGCAAAAACGTATGTCGAGCCAAGCGTATCAGGAAATCGCGCCCCGCCTGCGGGGGTTGCGTGAGGCCCTCGACCTCAGTGTGCAGGATATGGCCGAGGATCTCGGGGTCAGTGCCGAAGCGGTTCAAAGCTATGAGTCCGGGGAGGGGGAGATTCCGGTCAGTTACCTTTTCCAGGTCGCCCAGCAGTATGATATTGACCTGACAGTGCTTATTTCCGGGGATGAAGCCCATCTGCACAGCTATTCTGTCGTGCGTAGCGGCCGGGGGATGAGTGTTGAGCGGCGTAAAGACTATGACTATAAGAGCCTGGCCTATAGGTTTACCGGACGCCGTATGGAGCCGTTTTTGGTGTCCGTTCCTCCCAAAGCGGACCACGATATGACCTTTCACGAGCACGCCGGGCAGGAATTTATTTATATGCTTGAAGGGCGCTTGGAAATCCGTTTGGGCACGAACACCGAAGTGTTGGAAGCCGGGGACTCGCTGTATTTTTCGTCGCGCACCCCACACGCGTTGCGCTCTGTTTCCGAGGGGGTGGCCCGTTTTATCGATGTGATTATTTAGGGTTCTGGCCTATAGGGGAATTTCTGCGTACGCCCGAAATTGGGCTGGGCAGCGTCCAGTCAGGGTCCTCGTGTTCGGAGGAAAAAAGAGAAGATGAGAACGGGCCGTGCCCGTAGGGTTGAAGCAATAAGGACAGGCTATGCTGCATAAAAAACGTTTTTCCAGTTTGGAAGAGTTGTATGCCCATTGGGAGGTGCCCCAATGGGAAAAATTTAATTTCGCGTATGACGTCGTAGACCATATGGCGGCCACCACGCCGGAGGCCAATGCCATGGTCCATATTGACGATGACTTGGTCCGGCGGGATTACAGCTTTGCCTTTTTTGCCGCCGCCTCAAGTCGTTTGGCTCACGCGCTGGCCGCGCAGGGGGTCGCACAGGGTGACCGGGTCATGCTTATGCTCAATCGGCGGGTGGAGTTTTGGATCAGCATGCTCGCCCTGCACCGCTTAGGGGCCGTGGCTGTGCCCTCGCCGTCTATGCTGACGGCCAAAGATATTGAATTCCGAGTCAACTTTGCGGGCATCAAGGGGGCTGTGGTCGAAGATACCCTAGTGGAAACTATGGAAACAGCCCGTGCTACCTGCCCCGATTTGGAGGTGCTGATCCACACTGGGGCGGTGCCGCAGAAAGCGGACTGGATGGCCTACGACCAAGTCCAAGCCGGACAACCTGAAACCTATACGCGGCCAGCCGGGGGAGCCGCTGATTCAGATCCACTGTTGATTTTCTTTTCCTCCGGAACCACTGGACCGCCGAAGATGGTTGAACATACCCATCGCTATCCCTTGGGCCATATTATCACCGGTATGTATTGGCACGATCTCGAACCCGGGGATTTGCACCTGACCCTGGCTGATACCGGATGGGGCAAGGCGGTGTGGGGCAAATTTTACGGTCAGTGGATGGCTGGGGCCTCCATCTTTGTCTACGATTTCCGGGGCAAATTTGACCCGCACAAACTGTTGTCGGTGTTGTCCGAGCACAAGGTGACCTCATTTTGCGCGCCACCCACTGTGTACCGCTTTTTGGTCCGTCAGGATTTGAGCGGATACGATCTCTCTGCCTTGCGGCACTGCACCACAGCTGGGGAATTACTCAATGAGGGGGTCTTTTTGAGCTGGCGGGAAAAAACAGGGTTGCCGATTTATGAAGGCTATGGGCAGACCGAAACCACCCTGCAGATCGCCACCTTTCCGTTTATGTCCCCGAAGCCCGGGTCCATCGGCAAGGCCACTCCGCAGTGGGATGTGGTGTTATTGGACAGCGAGGGGCAGCAGTGTCCTCCTGGAGTGGAAGGGGAAATCTGTATCCGCATCGACACGAAAGAACCCGAGGGGTTGTTTACCGGCTATTTGGATGAGCCGGAGAAAACCAGAGCCGTGAAAACCAATGGCTACTACCATACCGGGGACAAGGCGTGGATGGACGAGGACGGGTATTTCTGGTTTCTGGGCCGGGTGGATGATTTGATTAAAAGTTCTGGCTACAGGATCGGTCCTTTTGAAGTCGAGAGTGCCCTTATCACCCATCCGGGGGTGGTCGAAGCCGCTGTTACCGCTGTGCCGGATGAAATCCGGGGCCAAGCAGTTAAGGCTACAGTGGTCTTGGGGCAGGGCTACACCCCCTCAGAGGGGTTGAGTAAAGAATTGCAGGACCATGTGAAACAAGTGACGGCACCGTATAAATATCCCAGGATTATCGACTATGCTGAGGATTTACCGAAAACTATCAGCGGTAAAATCAAACGCGCCGAGATCCGGGCCCGAGATGAACAAAACGCGGTATAGCGTTGACAAAAAGAGGGATGAGGAATCGAGGCCGCTGTTGTTGCCGCTCAACAGCGGCCTTGTTGTGTGTACGGCGCACTGCCATCTAGTAGCGGCAAAAATGCCAACTGGACCCGGGAAACCGAGCAGGTTTTAGCCCAGGCAAAGGAGAACACGCATGAGTGGCTGGCACGCCCTGTATATAGAACAGCCCGATTCAGGATTGGCCCTGGCCGCATTGCATTATCGCCTTACTGACCCACAGGCGCCGTTGCTTATCGTCTGTCATGGGTTTACCGGCTGCAAAGAGGGGGACGGCCGGCACCTGCGATTTGCGGAATTTTTGGCGCTATATGGGTGGCAAACGGTGTTGTTCGATTTTGCCGGCAATGGGCAAAGCGAAGGGGACTTCGCAGCGAGTACCTTAGCCACCCAGATGGCGGATCTCCGGGCAGTGGTTGATTGGGCGCAGGCCTTTGCGCCGCGGCGTATTGCCTGTTTGGGGCGCAGCTTCGGGGGGACTACGGCGATTTGCCAAGCGGCGCGGGATACGCGTGTGCAGGCGGTTTGCACATGGGCGGCGCCGGCGCGTTTGCAGCGGTTATTCGCCCAGTTTCGCATAATCCAGCGCGAAGGACAGTGTGTTTTGCGCAATGCAACCGGCTCGGTGGTGGTTGCGGAAGATTTTTTCGAGGTCTTCGAGCGCATCGATCCGCTACGCGAGGTGAGCAGGTTAACGCCGCGCCCCTATTGGTGTGTGCATGGCACCGAGGATGACACGGTGCCTATGGAGGATGGCCGCCTTTTGTATGCGGCTGCGCAGCAGCCGAAAGCAGTGTATTGGGTCAGTGGCGGGGACCACCAACTCCATGCCCAGACCCAGGAGGTGTGGAGGCAAACGCAAGCCTGGTTGGGCGAGTGGGAGACCTCGGAAAAGGCCTCCTCTCCGTCATAATTATGCGCCTGCTCGCGGATGGGTAGCGGTTGCTCAGGGCGCAGGCAATTTTTAAGGCCGTGTTTTCCCCTGGAACCCGGTCATGGGCGAAATCGTGCCCCACCTTTGGAGTTTTGCGAGCTGCACATTAGTCTTCTTCACAGCGCAAAAGGTCGACGACATCATAAAAAATGATCCCGAAAAGGGTGGTCCAGCCCACTCCATGAAAGAGTATGGATCCTGTTTGGGAAAGGGTTTGGGCGATGGTATTTAAGATGGCGGAAATGAGAAAGACCGTACTGGCGAGGATAAGCACCCCGAGCACGTGGGTCAAAACGAGCATGATCGTGTTGCGTTGCTCTTTGTAGCTTACACTGAGCCAGATTTGCGTCAGTGTGGCCCAAACCACTGGAATGGCGACAAAAAAGAGCAAAAGGTTGTTTTCCTTGGGGAGAGTAAAATCAAGATAAAATTCAAAATACCAAATCCCGAAAATGGCGATAAGAATATCGCGGATGAGCACAAAGGCCAACATGCGTCTTTTCCTTGTTCGAGGTATAGAGGTGTTCCAACGCGCTGGAGATGCGGCAATGGGGAGAGGGAGCGAACGTGTAGTGCAGTGCCATGGCCGGGGGGCGCCTTGGGTGGCAGGTCAGTTCTGCCGCGTGCTTATACCGGGGTTTGCCACAAACTGCAATTCCGCAACACACCCGGCCCAACCCGTACCATACGCGCCAAGCTGCCCGATATGCTCCCCTGGAACGGGGCGAACCTGCCCGGCTCCAGGGGAGTATGCCGTTTGCGACACGCGCGAGTCAAATTTCCTTCGTGCACTTTTTCGAGCAAGCAGAGAACAAAGGCTAGGAGATGGTGTGGCGCAAAAGATGGGGCACCAAGGTGATAAAGGCTTGGATGTCTATGAAGTCTCGCGGCTGTAGTTCTTGTAACTGGCGCCGGAGGGTACGGGCCATATTTTGGGTATCTGTGTAGGTATGGAGATTGGGACGGGCCCGGTACCGTAAGCGGGTTTGGCTGCAAATGGCCGTTTTTTGACAGGCGGCGGGCCGGATGAAGATATGTTGC
>JBNJGM010000014.1:0-9763 GCA_051747685.1 Thermodesulfobacteriota bacterium
GTTCGCCAAGGCGGTGCATGGGGCTTGGTTCAAGATGGCCAATTCCTTTGGCAGCCGCGCTACGCCCAATTGTGGAAACTCCAATTCAGTCCGGACGGCCAACGCCTTGCCGCTGTCTGCGCCCCTCGCTACGGGCATTGGACAGTCACTGTGGACAACACCCCGTGGCTGACTGAACTCAACCAATTCCTGACCGACTTGCGCTGGTCCCCCGATAGTCAACGCATCGGAGTCATAGGCAAAGAGGATAAAAACTGGAAAATCCTCGTCGATGACACCGCATGGCCGGGCGAATACGACATGGCTTGGGCCCCGGTATTTAGCCCCGATTCACAACATGCTGCGGCGAAGGTCGAACGTAACGGCAAATATACCGTTCTCCTCAACGGCAAAGCGTACTCAGAAGAATTCGACGGCCTGTGGGATCCGGTTTTCAGTCCTGACGGCACCAAACTGCTGCTGCGGGCGTTACGGGGAAGCAGCTACCATCGGATCGTGGTTCCCATTTCGGATTTCTAGACCCGCACTCTTGGCCGTTATATCCGCATCGAGCATCTTTAGAAAGGAGGAGCACGGGAATGAATACGCTCTACAGCTTTGTCGCCGGCCCCTTGGCCTGGGCGGCATGGATCATATTTTTCCTCGGCATCGTCTATAAAATCTACTATTATGTTAGTCTGGCCAAAAAACGGGACGCTATGGTCTTTACCCATATGGACGGGTATTTCGGCCTGCGATCCATTGCCAAATGGATTATCCCGTATGTGGCCACCAATTGGCGCAAAAATCCGGTCTTAACCGCGGTCACCTTTCTGTTTCACATCTGTTTGATCATCGCCCCCATTTTTCTCTTTGCCCACATGCTGATGTGGCAAGAGGCCATCGGGCTCAGTTTTCCAACAATTTCAGACACTGTCGCTGACGTAATGACGCTGATCGTCATCGGCTGCTGCATCTATTTTTTCATCCGGCGCCTCACAGTCCCGGAAGTCAAATATGTCACCCAACCATCGGATTGGTGGCTTTTGGCTGTGGTGGCCGCGCCCTTTATCACGGGATTTTTGGCCTACCATCAGGTTTTAAACTACAATCTGTTTATCATTCTCCACATTGTGGCGGGAGAAATCATGCTGGTCACCATCCCCTTTACGCGGCTTTTCCATATGGTCCTGGGCCTGATTTCCCGGGCCTACGCGGGCTCTGAATTTGGAGCTGTCCGGCACGCCAGGGATTGGTAACCAGTACGAAGGTAAGGAGGAATCATGCTGAATAAAATGGACGATAAAGCCCCGGCCTTCGACCGCTTTGTTACCGATGCCGGTCTCGATGCGGGAGTGGCCAAGCTTAAAGAAAACCCGGAAAAAATACAGAAAGCGGTCAATCAAGTTATCAATGGCGAAGGCGGCGCCCGCCTCAAAGGATATGTGGAAACCTGCGTACGTTGTGGGCTCTGCTCAGAGGCCTGCCACTATTTCCACTCCCACGACAGGGATCCCCAATACTCACCGGTAGGCAAAGTCAAACAAACATTATGGGAACTCATACGCAAAAAGGGCGATGTCAGCCCGGAATTCATTCGCAATTGCGCCCAAATCGCCTATACTGAGTGCAACCTTTGCAAACGCTGCGTTATGTACTGCCCCTTCGGTATCGACACCGCCTACCTCATGTCCAATGTCCGCCGTATCTGCCACTTACTTGGAGTGACCCCACAATATCTTCAAGACACCGCCCACAGTCACGCCGCAACCTCGAACCAGATGTGGGTCAAAGAAGACGAATGGATTGATAGTCTCCAATGGCAGGAAGACGAAGGACGTGATGAAATCCCGAACCTGCGCATCCCTCTGGAAAAAGAAGGCGCGGATATCATGTATTCGGTGATCGGGCCGGAACCAAAATTCCGGACCCAACTCATCCTCCAGGCCGGTGTGCTTATGCATGAATGCGGCATCAACTGGACCATGCCCGCTACACCGGGCTGGGATAACAGTGATATGGCCATGTATTCCGGCGATTCCGAACTCATGGGGCGCCTGAAACGGCAGCACTTTGAAACGGCCAGCCGCCTCAAGGTCAAACGCATCGTCATGGGCGAATGCGGGCACGCCTTCCGGTCGGTCTACGATGTGGGCAACCGCTGGCTGGGCTGGCAAAAGCCCCCGATCCCCATTGTCCATGCCATCCAATTTTATTGGGAACTGCTCCGGGACGGCAAGCTCAAGGTCGCCAAAAAATTCGACAGACCCGTGACCATCCATGACCCCTGCAATATCGTCCGCGGTATGGGGCTACACGAAAAACTCCGGGAAGTGGCCCACGCCTTTTGCTCCAACGTCACGGAAATGCACCCCAATCGCGAGCACAACTACTGCTGCTGCGCTGGCGGTGGGGTGATCAATTGCGGTCCACCTTTCCGCAATACCCGGGTCGAAGGCAACCGGATCAAGGCTGAACAGCTCCAAGAGACTGGAGCCGAAGTGTGCTTGGCTCCCTGCCATAACTGTCACGGCGGTCTTGAGGATATTATCCACAAAAACCATCTCGGCATGGAGCTCAAATTCCTCATCGACATCATCTACGAGTGCATGGAAAAACCCGATTCAATCGAGGAATAGCAATACTACGAGGTTGATCATGATAAAACGCATTGTACCGGTTGTTCTTGCGGCAGTTCTGGTTTTAGCCTTTTTGCTGCCCGCTTTTTCGCAGATGGATATGACCGTGCTCTCGGACCCGGCCTTTGAGGAAAGCCAACGCCCTCCAGCCGTTTTTGAACACGACGCCCACAACGAGCAGGCGGAAATTATGGATTGCGCTGTCTGCCACCATTACTATGAAGACGGTGAAAAGGTCGAAGGCACGGACTCAGTGGGCACCCCGTGCTCTGAATGCCACTCAGCCGAACCACAAGGAGATGAAATGGGCTTGATGGACGCCTATCATACCCAATGCATTGATTGCCATGAGCAGGAAAACGCCGGCCCGCTGGCCTGTGGTGAATGCCACGTGAAATAGGCTCGGCGCCACTGTATAAACGTACAACGCCCCCAAGTCGTTCAGGCGACTTGGGGGCGTTGTACATCACAGGCCCGCTGTTTTTCGTAAACATTCGCAACAAACGGGGTTGCTCGCTTACGTAAACACTGTAGTAACAGCAGATGGGCAATACCGGGCGAAGTCCTCGACAAACCCGGGGACATCGCGAAATAAAACCGTCTCCAGCCCAACTTCTCTGGCTACTTGGATATTGTTGGGATTGTCGTCAATAAAAACGCATTGCTCCGGGCGGGCACCAAGTTGTTGCAAAACAGTTGTGAAAAACTCCTGTTGCCCTTTATGCAGTCCGGTAACGTAGGAATTGTGTACAGAATCAAAAAGCGCATACAGGCCGTAGACAGCATCAAGTTCGTCAAGCCAGTTGGTCTGATCGCTCAACAAAGCGAGGTGGACCGATTCCTGACCGAGGGCACTCAATAATTGCAGCATAGAGGGCCGGGGCACAAAATGGTTCAAAATGGCTTCCCGCAATTGCTGGTCCGTCCAGGTGATCCCGCTCTGCGCGCGCAATGCGGCCCAAAAATCCGCCTCCGAGGCCTTGCCCAGGACATACCCCGTCTGTAAAATTGTTTTGACAGCCAGCGGGACAAACTCCTCCGGATTGCGTTTTTCCGCATGGGCTATAGCCTTGAGCCCTTGGTAAAACCCCTCTTCAGCGATTACACCCCCAAAATCGAAACACACAAAAGGCTTTGTACATAGTGCGTGATTTTCTCCTGTCACTGGATAGGCCTCCTTATACACCCTACGAATTGCCTGGAGCCGCCCCATGAAGCAGCCCCTGTATTTTTTGTCCCGTCTGGCGCTGACCCTAGCGGTAGTGGGCGTTTTGGGAGGCTGGCTTCAGCCCTGCCTCGCCCAGGGCCAACAAGAGGAACAAGGGCAGACCGTGAGTGTGTTCTTTGAAAACGACCTTTTTGCCAACACGGACAAATACTATACCAACGCCTTCCAAATGACCCTGCTCTCCCCGGATCTGACGAAATACCGCAACGACCATCGCCTTCCGGATTGGAGCTTGCCCCTTATTCAGCGGGTGCCATTTGTCAATGCGCCACAGAGCACCCATAATGTGGGCTTGCTCCTGGGACAACACATCTACACTCCAGCAAACATCAAGACCAAGACTGTGCCGACTACGGACCGCCCGTATGCCGGTTTTTTGTATGCCGGAGTGGCCTTACACAGCAAAACATCCTCCCAATTAGACACCATGGAGGCCGTAGGGGGTATGGTCGGTCCCTCAGCCCTTGGCGAAGAAGCCCAAAATGGGGTACATAGCATGCGGGGGTTTGATCTGGCCCAAGGCTGGGAGACGCAATTGCACGACGAACCCGGAATTCGGCTGGCCTGGCAACGGAAGTATCGCCCCTGGCGCTGGGATTCCCCGGGTGGTTGGGGGGCTGATTGTCTCCCACATCTCGGGGCCACGCTGGGCAATGTCAAGACAGCCGCGAACACTGGGGCCGAAGTGCGCTTTGGTTACCGTGTGCCCCATGATTTCGGCACTGATTCTATCCGTCCCGGAGCCGGTATCAGCGCCCCTCTGCCCTCAGGCCCGTCCAATAAATGGGGACGCCTTGGCGCACACATATTCGCGGGCCTCCACCTCCAAGCCATCGCGCATACCATTTTCCTGGATGGCAACACCTGGCGCAAAAGCCGGCACGTCAAAAAACGTCCGCTGGTGGCAGAAGCCTCCGTCGGTTTTGCCGTAACCTTTGAGCGGATCAAGCTGACCTACCGCCACCTGTTACGCACCCAGGAATTCAAGCACCAGGACCAGGGCCAGGCCATCGGGTCGCTGACCCTCACTTGGGCCTTCTAGCCCCCTTACCGACTGACCTTTACTACCAGCCCCGCGCCAATTACCCGGTTTTCGCACCCTATCCATTGCCAGCCCCCTCATGGTGCCCGTGCATGGCCATGGCGTCACTGACGGTAAATGGTGGCCTGGCCTGGGACTCAAGCGCGGCACTGCGCAGCGCGCAGTTCTCTTGCGCGCACACCGGGCACCATCTTGCGGTGCAGGGATCGGTGTGCACAATGATTTCCGCTTCGGCTCCGAACGCTTCGTGCAAGAGCCCTTCTATCTCCTCGGCCCGCCTATGCGATTGTTCGAGATCGTAATAGCGGGGCAACACCATATGCAGATCGATGTGTACCCGCGGTCCATAGCGGCGGGCCCGTAATTGGTGCAATGAAATCCAATCCACCTGCCGGTGGCTATTTAAGATATCCACGATTTGCTGCAAAAGTTCCGGATCCGCCTTATCCATGAGCCGTCCGACAGATTCGCGCAAGAGTTTTGCCCCAGTAACCAAAATATTCACGGCCACCAGACAGGCCACTAGGGGATCCAGCCACAGGGCCCCGGTCCAACGAACGAGGAACAAACTCCCGATTACCCCCACGCTGGTCACCACGTCCGTGAGCAGGTGCTTGCCATCGGCCTCCAACGCCAAGGAATGGCTGTTGCGCCCCACGCGAATCAAGAGGCCCGCCAAGACCCCATTGACTGCTCCGGCAAACCCTACCAGAGCCACCCCGAAATTGAGATTGTGCAACGGCTGGGGATCAAAAAAACGGGGAACAGCCTGCGTAAAAATAGCCACTGCCGCCAGCACAATCAAAGCGCCCTCAAAACCAGCTGAAAAATACTCAATTTTGCCGTGGCCGTAAGGATGGCTGCGATCCGGAGGCCGCCGGCTCAGAACCACGCTGTACAGCGCAAACCCACTAGCGGCGACATTAATGATCGATTCCAGGGCATCCGAGAGAATGCCGGCAGACCCGGTCACAAAATAGGCCGCGAATTTCACCACCATCAATACCGCGCCAACGAGCAATGAAACCGCAATGACGCGAAAGCGCTGCGAACCCCAAATCCGATGCTGGGCTACTGGTGAATCTGTGGTAGTTTCCGCTTGCCGCTGCGCCATTCATGTGTCTCCCTGCATCAGATATCCGCACCAACCAAAAAGCGGCCCCGTGACCTTCGAAAAAGAGCCCCCGTGCTCAGCTTCTTAGGCAAACCTAGGTTTCAAAATCCGCCCGCACATGCCCTTCTAGGAAAAAGCTTTGCTCTGGTCCGGGAAATTGACCGGCCTTGACCTCCTCGCGATACTGCTTCAGGGCCATCAAGGTCTGGGTTTTGAGATCTGCATATTGTTTAACGAATTTGGGGCAAAAATGATCGAAAATCCCTAATATATCCTGGGTCACCAGTACCTGCCCATCGCAGTCGATGCCAGCCCCGATCCCGATCGTCGGAATCCTCAACTGTCGTGTAATACGTGCGGCCACCTCCCGCGGAACGCACTCCAGCACAACAAAGACCGCGCCGGCCGCTTCCAGGGCCCGCGCCTGCTCCACAAGCGCCATCGCCCCCTCGCGATTACGTCCCTGAACCTTATAGCCACTCAGTTGCGTGGCCGTCTGGGGGGTTAAGCCGATATGGCCGCACACCGGTATACCAGCCTGGGTCAGGGCTTCAACCTGCGGCACAATATTGACGCCTCCTTCCAATTTTACAGCGTCACAGCCGCCTTCTTTGAATAAACGCCCCGCATTGGCTACAGCCGTTTCCGGGGAAATCTGATAGGACAAAAAGGGCATATCCGTAATGACAAAGGCCCGCTGCGTGCCGCGCACCACCGCCTTGGTATGGTGCAGCATTTCCTCGATCGTGACCCGCACGGTAGAATCATAGCCCAAAACAACCATGCCCAAAGAATCGCCAACCAGGATCAAATCCAGCCCTGCCGCATCAGCAAGCTGGGCCGAGGGATAGTCATACGCCGTGAGCATGGCCAATTTTTCGCCGGCTGCCTTGGCGCTCTGCAAGGCTTGGAGGGTTATTTTTTTGCTCATAGAGCACTTCCTTGTTGGATATGTAGGACGCTATTGCCTTCACCTAACAGCACCACCGCCGGAACGTGCCGTGCCGCCTCAGCCGGGGCCAATTGGACATAGGCGGCAATAATAACCGCATGCCCGGGGGCCGCTTTGTGCGCCGCCGCTCCGTTCACCGCGATCTCCCCGCTGGCGCCAGGAAGGACATACGTGGCAAAGCGCTCCCCGTTCGTGAGATTATAGACCTCTACACGTTCGTGTTCATGCAATCCCGCACAGCGCAGTAATTCACGACAAATGGAGATTGAGCCTTCATATTCGAGATCAACACCGGTCACAATGCCCCGGTGCAATTTGCATTGTAGATATGTACGTAAAGCCATACGCCCCTCCAGGGAATTGTTACAAAACCCGTCTGGTCCACGGAAGGATTTTCTCTCTATCGAAGACGGAGGTTGTCAATCAAGCGGGCCTTGCCCAAGCGCACCGCAGCCACAGCGAGGGCCGGCCCTTGGACGATCTCAAGAGGCTGCAGACTCTCTGGATCAACGATCTGCACATATTCGACCACGCCCAAGGGCATGCGCTTGCGTAACAAGTCCAGCGCTTTGCGCTGCAAAACTGCTGCATCCTGCTGCCCGGTAGCCACCGCATCGCGCATTACGACCAACCCGGCATACAAGGCCGGGGCTTGGGCGCGCTCTCTAGCGGTCAAATACGTATTGCGCGAACTCAAGGCCAATCCGTCCGTCTCACGCACAATCGGACGCCCGACAATCTGTACCGCAAAATCCAGATCGCGGACCATACGCCGGAGCACAGCTAATTGCTGCCAATCCTTTTCGCCAAACACGGCGATATCCGGCTCCACGCGGTGCAACAACTTACAGACCACGGTGGCCACGCCCCGAAAATGGCCTGGACGCGAGGCCCCGCACAAACCGGAACCCACCTGTTCTTCTGCAACCCAAGTCGAATGCGTTGGGGCGTACATCTCCCGCACATCAGGTGCATACAAAAGATCGACATTGGCCTGGTCAAGCAACGCGGCGTCCCGCTCAAGATCCACTGGATACGCGGCCAAGTCTTCCTCAGGACCGAACTGCGTGGGATTGACGAACAGGGAAACCACCACCCGAGCACACTGCTGTCTGGCCCATTCAATCAAACGTAAATGGCCCTGATGCAAAAACCCCATCGTCGGGATTAGGGCGATGGACTCTCCATGCGAACGCCAGCGCCGTGTGGTCCCGCGTACGTGCGTATACTCACCCAATCGCAGCATTGGCCCGTTCCCTTACTCCTGTGTCTGTTGCAAGGCGTCGAGTTCCTCCCAACGCCTATACGCCGCCGCAATTTCATTTTCCAAAGGCTCCAATCGGTCTATAGCCGCTTTGATCCGGGCTTCATCTTGCCGGTAAAATTCCTCTGCGGCCATTTCCGCATGCAAAGCTTCCAATTCCGTTTCTTTGGCCTCAATGGTTTCGGGCAGATGGGCTAGTTCCTGGGCCTCCCGAGAATTCAGCCGCTTGGGCCGTGGGGGCGTGTCCTTCCGACGGGGCCGCGGGGCTTTCTTGGTGGCACGCGCCGACTTGTTCTGCGCCGAACTTTGCCACAGCTGATCCCATTGCGGGACAGCGCCGGCATGCTCTATCACCTGTCCCTGCCCTGCAAACACCAGCGTTGAAGTGACAACGTTCTCCAGAAATTCCCGATCGTGGCTCACCAAAAGCAGTGTGCCCTCAAATTCGACCAGCTTTGCTTCCAAAAGTTCCAGGGTCTCACTGTCCAGGTCGTTCGTTGGTTCGTCCAAAACCAGGACATTAGCGGGCTTCGCAAATAATGTGGCCAGCAACAGCCGGTTGCGTTCTCCGCCGGACAACAGTTTGCACGGGATTTGGGCCCGCTCTGGGGAAAACAAAAAATCGCGCAAATAGGACAGGACATGCAACCGCTTGCCGCCGACATCCAAAAAATCGTTCCCCTCGGCCGGAATATCCCGGGCCGGGGTTTCCGGCGGTAAGGCCTCCCGCATCTGGTCGGAATAGGCGATATGCAGATTGGTTCCCTGCCTGACCCAGCCCCGGGAAGGAGCTAATGTGCCAAATACCCCCTTGAGCAATGTGGTTTTCCCACACCCATTAGGGCCGACAATGCCGATTTTGTCCCCTCGCTGGATGACCAGGGAGAGATTCTGAACCACCGGGGACTGTGCATACCCGAGGTCGAGCCCTTCCGCTTCCACGACCACGCGGCCGGTTTGCCGCGCCTCTTGAATGGCTAAGCGGGCTTTGCCCTCGCGCTGGCGGCGTTCGCGGCATTCACGCCGCAGACGTTCCAATGCCCGGACGCGGCCCATGTTCCGGCGGCGCCGGGCTTTGAGTCCTTTTTTGAGCCAGGCCTCCTCTTCAGCCAACCGTTGGTTCTGACGCCGCCACTGCTGTTCTTCAGCAGCCAGAGCGTCTTCTTTGCGTTGACAATAGGTGGGGTAATCACATTGCCAACGGGTGAGCACGCCGCGATCGAGTTCCACGATCCCGTTGGCCACCCGGCGCAAAAACGCCCGGTCGTGGGTGACAAACAAAAGGGTCGGA
Organism: Thermodesulfobacteriota bacterium; assembly: GCA_051747685.1. Taxonomy (GTDB): domain Bacteria; phylum Desulfobacterota; class Desulfovibrionia; order Desulfovibrionales; family Desulfohalobiaceae; genus Desulfohalobium. Next base: position 9,510 of record JBNJGM010000014.1, read on the forward strand.
ACCTGGCGCACAATAAACTCTTCCAGCCACTGAATCGATTGCATGTCCAGATGGTTGGTCGGCTCATCCAGAAAAAGGATATCCGGGCTTCCCACCAACGTCCGGGCCAGCAAGACCCGGCGCTGTACCCCCCCGGAAAGTTCACGGACATAGGCGGTGCCGTCGAGTTTCAACCGCGTCAGCATTTCTCGGATACGCCTGTCCGCATCCCAGCCATTGTGACGTTCGACCTCGTGCTGGGCCAGTTCCAGGGC
>JBNJGM010000014.1:9863-11348 GCA_051747685.1 Thermodesulfobacteriota bacterium
AGCAAGCCCACCAATTCTTGGACAGCGTGCTGCAATTCTTCAGCCTGGGCCGACAATTCTTCGGAGGCACTGGCGGTTTCTTCGGAATCGGAAGCGTTTTTCTGGACCACTTTATCCATTTCGGCCACAGCGGTGTTGATCTGTTCAATACCTTGGGATTGCTCCTTACTGGCAGCGGCAATCTCGGCCACCAAGACACCGACCTGTTCAGCGCTTTTCTGGATATCCTCAAGACTGCCAGAGACTTCGTCAGCCACTTGTACGCCGTGCTTGGCATTGCCCTGCGCGTCTTCAATAAGCGCGGCCGTGTTTTTGGCGGCCTCGGCTGAACGCTGAGCCAGGCTCCGCACTTCTTCAGCAACCACCGCAAACCCCTTGCCGGCTTCACCGGCCCTGGCGGCCTCCACTGCGGCATTCAAGGCCAAGAGATTGGTCTGGAAGGCAATGTCATCAATGGTCTTCATGATTTTGGAGGTTTCTTCCGAGGATTGCTGAATAGCAGTAATCGCCGACCCCATGCGCTGCATGGACTGCACTCCGGTATCCACAGCCGTCTTTGTCTGTTGCATGGACTGTTCGGCTTGCGTGGCATTGTTGGCATTTTGCTGTGTCTGCGAGGACATCTCCTCCAAAGACGAGGATGTTTCTTCCAGACTAGAGGCCTGCTCATTGGCCCCGTCCGCCAAAGAATGACTGGAGGAAGACACCTCGTTCGAGGCCGAGGCCATATTTTCAGAACTCGTATTCAAAACATTGATGATACGTTTTAAGGGCCGGACAATACTCCGGGTGATCAAATACATGACCCCGATAATAACCAGGAAAATCCCGGCTGAGGCCCCATAGCGCAAGTAATTCCATTTGGAGATGGAGGCGGACATGGTGGCCCTGAGTTCGTCTTTCGCCGCTGCAATATTGTCCAAATACACGCCGGTTCCGATCCAATATTCAGTGCCCGGGATCATCTCCGCGTAGGCCAATTTGGGTTGATCTCCGGCCCCGGGTTTGGGAAAGACGTATTCCACAAAACCGCCCCCTTTTTGGGCCTGTTCACTGAGTTCGCGGACAAAATAGACCCCGTTTTTGTCTTTGGTCTGGGCCAGATCCTCTCCGTGGAGTTCCTTTTTGGTGGGCAGCGCCACGTTGGTTGTATTTTTGTAGACGAAATAATACCCGGATTCGTCCTCTTCAAACCGGATGGGATCCACAGCGTCCCGGATGGTCTGGATCCGTTCTTCCTGCCCGGAAATGTTTTTCAATTGCTCACCTAGGGAAAGGGCCATGCTATGAGTCCCGACCTGCAGCTTCTCCTTTTGTCCTTCAAGCATCTGTTCGGCAGTTGTTGAGATCGCGATAGAACGGGTCTTGTTCAAGGCGAGGGACGAAAAAATGGTTGTGGCCGCGAATAAAAGCACCACAAGGGCAAAAATAACCCACATTTTTTTATTAATAGACAAAGAAAATCGCATATATACACTCCATACG
>JBNJGM010000014.1:11448-18034 GCA_051747685.1 Thermodesulfobacteriota bacterium
TGTACCAGTCATAGCCCCTTGAAATCTTTGGTGGGCCACCAGGGACTCGAACCCCAAACCAACGGATTAAGAGTCCGCTGCTCTGCCAATTGAGCTAGTGGCCCCCATGCGGTCGCGCCATAGTGCGCAACGAAGACGGGTTGTATACACCTGGGCCTGTGGTGTCAAGGAGAAAATCCATGCCCTGCCAGGTCTACCGCATCAGTGATTCACCCCCCGAAACGTCGAGGGGACAGACTATTGAACACAAAGCATATCCCACGCCGTGCCGGTCAAAGACCGTCCCCCCTCGGCGGTGACCACAAAACTATTTTCCACCCCAACCATACCCAATTGGGGGATGCCGATTTTGGGTTCTAAAGCCAGCACCATATTGGCCTCCAACGGCTGGTCGAATTTCCGGGCGATAACCGGAGGCTCATCAATTGCCAAACCGATCCCGTGCCCCACAAAGGGAACCTTGTTTTCCTGTAAGCCCATAAATCCTTCGCCCCACCCTTCTTCTTCGGCCCAACGCCAGGCGCGGGCGAACAATTCGCTGGGCACAGCGCCGGGGCGCAATTCAGTGGCGAGCCATTGCTGCAGGCCTATGCAAAACTCATGGGCCGCCTGGGCTTGCCGGGGAAGAGAAACACGCGAACCGGCCCAATACACTTGGGTTTTATCGGTATGATAGCCTTCTAGGCCAAAGCCCACATCAAGAACCAAGGGTGTCCCTTGCTGCCATGCTTGGCCGGCGTAGCCCATGTGTGGCACCGCAGGATGCGCTCCGCGCAATCCCACCGGCCCGTTAAACACCGAGGGATAATTTCCGGAATCCCCGGCAGCGACATGGCCCAAAAAAATCTCTTCACCGGGATTTTGCATACGCATCATCCCCTGGTGGCCGCGCTCGAACATCGCCTGCCACAAAAGGACACCGATTTCCCGCTCGGTCATCCCCGGACGCAATACCTTGGGCATATCCTCTCGCAACACCGCTGCATGCCGCTCACCCGCTATGGCCATCTTTCGGATTTCCCAATCCGATTTCACCGCCCGGGCCTGATGTAAGGCCTGATCACCATTGCGAAAGTGGTACGATTCCAGCCTGGAGGTGAGCATCTCCCCGAGGGTCCAATTCAGTCCCCCCATTTCCACCGCCACGGTCTCGGACAAGGGCGTGTCCAAAGCGTCTAGCCGCTTTGGAATGTCCCGAAAGGACCCCAAGGAATCAAGACGAACGTCCTGGATTTCCAATTTGGCCCGGGCCAGCCCCTTTCGGGCCAAAAACACCGGCGCCCCCTCAAGGGGCAACCAGAGTACGCCGTTGCCCCAATGCCCGGTCAAATAATAGATATTTGGCCGCGAAAAGACCAATATCCCCCCGCACGCCGGCAAAAGCCGCTGGAGCAACTCCTGGCAACGGTGCCAGCGCCAAGACAACTCCTCGGCCGGAATACGTTCCAATGCAGTCCACATACACCTTATCCTGTTACGATGTCCCACTCGTTATGGTAAAGCCGCGGCACTGGTTAGCCCAAGCGATTTACAACCCCCCTGGGCGTTTTAGGGCCTGACTGCGTAAAAACAAATGCTTGCGTGTTTGCCACGCGGTCTGCCACCCAATCTGACCTCGTGCACCACCAGGCTTAGGTGTCTAAAAGGGTATAATCCATGCGCCGTCTACTGGGAACAAAGCCGGCGCGCTTTACTATATCGCGTATCGTGGCTTCCGGAAGACGAAAATGGACCCCTGCGGCAGCCACGACATTTTCCTCGATCATTGTGGAACCAAAATCGTTCGCTCCCCACAGCAGGGCCAACTGGCCCACCAACGGTCCTTGCGTCACCCATGAGGCCTGGATATTGGGAATATTATCCAGATACAAACGGGCCAGGGCCAAAAATTTGAGGTACTCGTGGGAGGAGGCCTCGGTGCGGTGGATCTGGGTATTGCGGGGCTGGAAGGTCCAAGGAATAAACGCGGTGAACCCGCCGGTGCGGTCCTGCAACGCACGAAGCGCTTCCAGATGTTCCAAACGCTCGTCGAACCGCTCACCCTGTCCGAACATCATGGTTGCGGTAGTCTGCAGTCCCTGATTATGCGCCTCTTCCATAACCGCCAGCCATTGCGCCGCCGAACACTTATTCGGGGAAACCTCGTTGCGCATGCGGTCGGTCAGGATCTCCGCCCCCCCGCCGGGGATGGAATCGAGGCCCGCTTGCTTGAGTTCAGCGATAATCTCCGTTACAGAGCGGCCTTCATTCGCAGCCAAAAACCAAATTTCCGGCGGGGAAAACCCATGCACCGCCACTTGGGGAAAGCGGGTTTTCAAAAATTCCAACATCTCCAAATAAAACGCCACGGGCAGTTCCGGATGCATACCGCCCTGGAGCAAAATTTGATACCCCCCGACATCCACGGTTTCCTGGACTTTTTGCTCCAACTCCTCAAGGCGTAAAACAAACCCCTGGGCGTGCCCGGGCGGCCGGAAAAACGCGCAAAAACGACAGCCGGAAACGCATACATTGGTATAATTGATATTCCGGTCGACTATATAGGTCACCCGGGAGTCGGGATGGAGTTCAAAACGGCGGGCGTGGGCCATACGGCCCAAGGCGAAGAGATCGTGTGTATCCCAAAGGCGCTGCGCCGCCTCCGGGGTCATCCGTTCAGACATGGCTTTCCCGTTGGTTCAAATGGCTGGGAACGGCTCCGAATCCCTTCCCGAGCCAGCATTTTCCTGAAACAAGACCCGAAAATTTCCGCTAAAGCCTTTCTTTTTGCAAACAAGCAACCCCGTAAGAGCCCCTCGTATGTCTCCAAATACTACCGCATTTCAATGTCAAATGTGCGGCACCTGCTGCCGCGGTGAGGGCGGAATTATCGTCGACCGCACCGACCTCCAACGCCTTGCCGCCTTTCTCGAACTGAGCCAAGAACAGTGTGCGGCCACCTATACCCAGCCCCAAGGCGAAAAATTGGTTCTCCAATGCGCCAGCGACGGTCTATGCGTATTTTTCCGCCACGGACAAGGCTGTAGCGTCCATGCCGTCAAGCCAGCTGTATGTCGGGCTTGGCCCTTTTTTCGAGGCAACCTGCTGGACCCGTTGAGTTGGGAATTGGCTCAAGACGCCTGTCCGGGAATCTATGCCCAAGCCGGGCACGCGGCCTTTGTCCGCCAAGGCTGGGCCTATCTCTGCAGCCAGGGCCTTCTTCGACCACGGCGGGCGGATACAGCCAACGCCCTCATCGTAACGGCTGCTGAGTTGCCCTACGCTATAGACTAACGCCTATTTCCCCTGGGAATTTCCCGCATACGGATCCGTTCACCACCGCCGGTCCAAGGCCAAATGGGTAAGATACCCCACTATCGCGGCGATATAATAGGGGATCATAACCGGGACCACCTGCGGCGACCACATCAGGCTCGGCAACAACAAAAGAGGAAGTGGCACAACAAACATGGCCCACCAGGTATGCGTCCACCCCCGGTGCTGATCCACGGCCGGCAGCATAGCACAGAGGCCAAGCAACGCCGCCCAGCGGTATTCCTCTTTGAAGATAAGCACCGCGTCAACGAGCACCAGCAAACTGTAGTAAAGTCGCTGCCCTTTGGAATCCGTGTCCACGTCCGGAAAAATAGCTGCCCCAGCAGCTACAGCAATGAGCAGCAGTGCTGTTTGGGGCGCCGGAATATACCATCCGTTGACGATACTCAAGGCCACAGCCCCGCCGCCCACGAGCCCGCCAACGGTAAAATGCGTTTTGTATCCCGGCACGGCCCTACCTTAGGAGTCCGCCACGGACGTGGCAGGCCTGACGTTCGTATGCTTGCGGCCTTTTAAAAAGCGCCGAGTTTCCCCTTTTGGCTGCATTGTCTCCGGGCTGCAAGCCCCCAATCCTTTCAGCGTTGCGCCACGCTTGGCTAAAACATTTCTTCACCGCTTTCTTCGATGGTTTTTTCAATCATCTGCTGCAATTCTTCCGGCAAGCCAGAGACATCCATATTTAAAAATCCACGAACAATGGTGGATGTGGCCTCGTCTTCATCCAATCCCCGGGCCATTAAATATTCGATCTCTTCTTGGGCGATTTTCCCCACCGCCGCCTCATGGGACAACTCCACACCGGTTTTGGATCCTTCCAATTCCGGAATGGCATGGATCACCCCGTCTTCAAGGATAAGCCCTTTGCATTCTAAATGGCCACGGGCCGGCACGGCATTCCCGACGATATGGCCCGGGGCAATAATGGTCCCTCCGGTGGTGATGGTCCGGGAAATGATTTCGCCGCGGGTATTGGGGGCATTGAGAACGATGCGGCTGCCACTGTTGATATACGATTGCGGCGGCGCGACCAATACGGAGTTAAAGGTCGCTACCCCATTAGCGCCGTTGAGGTACACCGTGGGATAGGATTGCACGGAATACACCGGTTTCATGAGCACATAATTGTTCATGAACACACCGTCTTCTTCCACGATGCCCACGGTCCGTGGACGGACTTTCACCTGCTCGCCCCAATTATGGACCATGGTGAAGGTCAATTTCCCGCCCTTTTTTACATAAAATTCAGAGACCCCCAGATGCAACGCGTTTTGCACCTCTTGGGATACCGCACAGCCGGTGACGATATGCAGTTCAGAGTCTTCTTCAACGACAATTATATTATGGACATTTTGTCCAACACTTTCTCCCTTAATAAACAAACACGATTGCACTGGATCAAGGACTTTGGCCCCTTTTTCTGTGCGTATAAAATACCCCCCGTGCAGTTTTTCAGCCACGGCCTGGGTATATTCATCTTTATTTTTATCCACAGCCTGGAAATAATAATCTGGTAATCCTTCATATTTTTCCAAAGCGTCCTTGATGTCCAGAACTTCAACGCCTTGTTGGCAGGAGGAACAATGCACTTGGGACTGATTAACATGCAGATAGGTCCCGCTGCGGCCCTGTTCTGACACATCCACTCCGGCCATAAGCAATTGTTGCTTGTCGTCCTCGCTCATGTTCCGCAAATCCGTAATGCCGCCGGTATCCGGACCTTCAAAGGTATATTCGCTCAGATCGACGTTTTCCCTGTCGGTATGGCTCATGGGAACTCCCCTTCAGTTTAATTCAAGCACCGGACACATTCTTGATAGCCGTACTGGCTGACATGATCCAGGATATCCCGGGGTCGCGCCTCGCAGCACAATACGCCATCATACATGACTTTGCCGCGATCCGCGTTGATGTAATCCAGGATATAGCCGGTATGGGTAATAATAAGTCCGGATGTTTGGCGCTGGGCCTTGAGTTCTTTCATGCTCATATCTGAGCGCGGATGGAGGTCGCCTTGCAACAGATCCCGCACCGTTTTACCGATCAGTTTCATATTTTCCAGATCGACCCCGGATTCGGGCTCATCAAAAAGGAGCAGCTTCGGTTCCTGGGACATGAGTTGTAGCAGTTCTGAACGTTTGATCTCGCCGCCGGAAAATCCCGCATTGATATCACGCTCCAAAAACTGCTCGAAATTGACACTGCGCGCCAGCTGTTCGATATCTTTTTCCTTACCTTGCGCGCACAACTGGACCAATTGCCTGGTTTTCAAGCCGTGGATCGTTGGGGGCCGTTGGAAGGACATGCCGATACCCAGACGGGCCCGCTCATGGACCGACCAATTGGTAATATCTTCACCACGAAACAAAATCTTTCCCTTCGTGACCTTGTATCCTGCAAACCCCATCAGGGCCATTAAGAGGGTCGTTTTCCCAGACCCGTTCGGTCCGAACAAAATAAACGTTTCTCCGTCGGCGATTTCCAAATCGACGCCCTTGAGCACCTCTTTATCCCCGACGGAAACGTGCAAATTCACAAGTCGCAACATAGGCTTTCCCCTTTCTCAGATAGGGCCCGACAACAGACCCTGTGCTCCTCTACCCCATAGTCCGATAGACTATTGCCACAGGCCGGGCCTCGTTTTCCGTCGCTTTCCATCTCGGCATGGAAATTATGTATTCTAAGGCAGGACATAGGGAAAGTCTAGGGTCCTGCTCCTGCAAAGGATTCCGCCTGAGCTAGTCAAAGCGAAAAGAATCCCCGCCACCTCGGCCCCCTCTCGTGCGCGTATGGCAATAATAACACCGAGAGGGTACCCGAAAAAACGGAATGAGCACCATCCCCATGACAAATCCCCCCGCATGGGCCCACCAGGCCACTCCAGCCCCGGAACCGCCCTCCAATCCAGCCAGCACCCCGGAAAGCACCTGCATAGCAAACCATAATCCTAAAAAAAGCACCGCCGGCAAATCAAGGAAATAGGGGATGAAAAAAATAGGAATCAAGGTCAAAACCCGCGCGTGGGGATAGAGCAACAAATACGCCCCCATGACACCGGCAATCGCGCCAGAGGCGCCCACCACAGGGACTTCGGAATGGGCATGAAAGAGAAGATGCGCCCCTAACGCCCCTAACCCGCACAATAAATAAAATACAATAAAACGCCCAGGCCCCATGACATCTTCGACATTATCGGCAAAGACCCATAAAATCCACATATTGAGCACAAAATGAAAAAAACCGCTGTGCAAAAACATATGCGTCAAAAAGGCCA
>JBNJGM010000014.1:18134-36965 GCA_051747685.1 Thermodesulfobacteriota bacterium
CTCGTTGAGCACACCCTCGCCGAAGCGGCGCGCCAAAAGCGCCGCCCCGTCGCCGCCCGGGGCGTACAGTTCATGCACCTCTCGGTCTGCGCTCCAGGTAGGGACCCCGAAATCATGCAAGGCCGCCAAAAACGTTGACTTGCCGCACCCGGGCATCCCGGTGAGTCCAATGCGCTGGACCCGGCGGGAGGCACACAAAACCAAACGCCACATGGCTTTGGGCCACCCTTGTTCACAAGCAATTAGACTTCCCGTGCGCGGATGGCGAAACCGCAGCCGCCAGGCGTGGAGCATGTGGTGCTTGGCCAAACGCGCCACAAGCGGGGCACTTCGCCGCAATGCAGCGTGGGCTTGCGGACCGTAGACGGTATCGCCGAGTAGCGGGCAGCCCACATGGGCCATATGGACCCGGATTTGGTGGGTACGGCCGGTGACAATGCGCACCCGAAGTAAGCTGAAAGTACGCTCCGGGTTGGTCCAAAGACGGGTAAAATACGTCCTGGCCTCTCGTCCCCCATGGGCACGAACCGCCATGCGTGTTTTATGCTGCGGATCGCGTCCCATGGGGGCCTGGACTTCGCCGTTTTCATCCGGGCAGCCGTGCACTAAGGCCAGATACTCTTTATGCACCACTCGCTGGGCGAAACTTCGGGACAAGGCCAAGCGGGCGGTATCATTCAAGGCCACCACCAAAAGGCCGGAAGTGTCCTTGTCCAAGCGATGCACTATGCCCGGTCGCTGCCCCTGCATCTGTGCCAGTTGGGGGAAATGGGCCAGCAACCGGTGCACCAACGTTCCGGTTTCACCCCCTGTACCGGGATGCACGGTCATACCAGCGGCCTTATTGACTACCAGGAGGTCAGCATCGCGGTAGAGGATCTCCAAGGGGCCGTTATCCGGCGCCATTTGAGTTTGTGTCTCCGGAATCTGGAGCCGGTAGCATTCCCCCTGTCGCACTTTCTGTTTCCCCGCAAGACACGCCTGTCCCCCGCAATGCACCCGTTCGGCCCGGATCAACTGCCCTATTTTGGAACGCGAAACTCCGAGCCCGGCCAGCCGGTCGCTTAAAAATTTATCCAGCCGTGTGCCGGCTTCGTTTGGCTGGACTTCAAATAGATGCTCGCCAGCGGCATCAGGCGGTAAATAGTGCTGCAAACTTGACCCCTCGTGCCCCAATGGATAGGAAAGAGAAATTTTTTCTGCGCAAATGGCCCAATGCGTCTTGCGTCTCTCTCTTTAAAAGGAGGAACCCGTGTCCGTATATGTGGTGAAGCATCCCCTGGTCAAACACAAGCTGGGGCTCATGCGGCAAAATGCAATCAGCACCAAGGATTTTCGTGACCTGGCATCTGAAGTCGCGCGCCTGCTGACCTACGAAGCCACACAAGATCTGGAAACCGAAACCAAAACCGTCCAGGGCTGGGCGGATCCGGTGCAGATAGAATGCATCAAGGGCAAGAAAATCACCCTCGTTCCCATTCTCCGCGCCGGCCTCGGTATGCTCGACGGAGTGCTGGATCTTATCCCTGGGGTGAAAGTCAGTGTCGTCGGCTTATACCGTAACGAAGAAACCCTGGAACCGGTTAGCTATTATGTAAAGCTGGCCAGCAATATTCAGGAGCGCATGGCCCTTATTCTCGACCCCATGCTGGCCACGGGCGGAAGCCTGTGTGCGACCATCGATTATTTGAAAAACGCTGGCTGCACCCAAATCCGGGGCCTTTTCCTAGTCGCCGCCCCGGAGGGTATACAGCGCATCCAACACGAACATCCCGACGTGGACATCTATGTCGCTGGTGTGGACGAGCGCCTGGATGCGAACGGCTATATTCTGCCGGGCCTCGGCGACGCCGGAGATAAAATTTTCGGCACGAAATAAGACGCGGCCCGTCTTTCCTCCAGCCCTGTCGCGTCTTTTGCGCCCGGGTTCGAGCTTGTGCGCACATAAACCTTGGCGCTTAGCTGCCCCGCTTCCCTAGGCGGTATCACCCCGTTCTAAACTCTGTGTATGGGGATACACGCGTTAGCGACAACACGGCTGAAGGGGTTCCTGCGCCACATAAAGCAAAATGCCGCCCAAACCCTTGCCTGAGTAAAGGAGAATATCCGCCTATGCCCGCAGAATCATCCTCCCCGTTTCGTCTCAAAGACGGTCTCGTTGGGGCCCAAATGCTGTTCGTAGCCTTTGGGGCCCTTGTTTTGGTGCCCCTGCTCACTGGTTTGGATCCGAATGTCGCGCTGTTTACCGCCGGAGTGGGCACACTGATTTTCCAATTCGTCACCAAACGTATGGTCCCGGTCTTCTTGGCCTCTTCCTTCGCCTTTATTGCCCCCATCATCTACGGCGTGGAAACCTGGGGCATCCCTTCTACTATGTGCGGCCTAGCGGCGGCTGGTGTGGTGTACATGCTCTTGAGCCTGTTGATTAAGCTCAAGGGGCCAACTGCGGTGCAACGGCTGCTTCCGGCCATCGTCACCGGCCCGGTTATTATGGTCATCGGCCTTATTCTGGCCCCAGTGGCCGTAAATATGGCTATGGGCAAAACCGGTGACGGGGCTGACGTGCTGGTCGACAAAGACATTGCGGTGCTCATTTCCATGGCCTCGCTGCTGACCACCATTCTGGTTTCCCTGTTGGGAAAAGGGTTTTTCCGCCTCATTCCCATCCTGTGCGGTATCAGTGTCGGATATATCCTTTCTGCCCTGTTGGGTATTGTCGACTTCACTGCAGTTATGGAGGCTCCATGGGTGGCCGTACCCGCGTTCACCATGCCCGAATGGAACCTCCAGGCCATTGCCTTTATCGTGCCGGTAGCCATCGCCCCGGCTATCGAACATTTCGGGGATATCCTGGCCATTAGTTCCGTGACCAAAAAAAATTACCTCGAGGATCCCGGTATCCACCGGACGCTGTTCGGCGACGGACTAGCCACCTCCATGGCCTCTATGGTCGGTGGCCCACCGAACACGACGTACTCTGAAGTTACCGGCGGAGTGGCGCTTTTAAAGGCCTTTAACCCGGCCATTATGACCTGGGCGGCCTGCATCGCCATCGCCTTGGCTTTTGTGGGCAAAATCGGCGCCTTTTTATTAACCATTCCAGTGCCGGTTATGGGCGGGATTATGATCCTGCTTTTTGGGACGATTATGGTCGTGGGGGTCAATTCGCTGGTTCGGGCCCAAGTGGATCTGATGGAACCGCGCAATATGTGCATCGTAGCCCTGATCGTGGTGCTGGGCATAGGGGGGATGGCCTTTGAAACCGGAGAATTCACCCTCAAAGGTATAGGCTTGGCCGGTCTCGTGGGTGTCGCACTCAATTTGGTGTTGCCCAACGCGCGGCAATAAGGTGCCGATTTCCCGAAACGACGCCACAACACAACGCGAAAAAGCGGAAACAGGGGAGCCCGTTTCCGCTTTTTCGCTGCCGCTGCCAGACATATAGAACCGGTGTCAAGCTCTAGCGAAGTGAGTGGCCCTGCACACACCGCAAAGGGCCCACGCTGTCGTCGCCACCTGCTACAAAAGCAGCCTGAACTCCAGAATCAAAAAGACAATCGGCCTTATTCGGTAGTATCGTACCCAGCCGCTTGAACGGCTTGGCGCACCTGGACAGGCGGTACCTCCTCAGTCTGCGTATATTGCACTCGCCCGGTGGGCAGATCCACTTGCACCTCGGTTATGCCCTCAACCGATTCCAGGGCTTGGGTTACGGCTCGAACACAATGCTGACAGGACATTCCGGTAACAGTAATTTCAGGCATACATCCTCCAAACACGGACTGCGTTTTTAGGGTTGCTCGCGCAACCATTGAACGGCCTGCGGAAAATCCAATGATCCGGAATAAATAGCTTTGCCCGTAATAATTCCGGCCAATCCTTGGGAGCGGAGTGGGTGCAACTCCTGCACGTCGGCAAGAGTGGCTACTCCCCCGGCCACAATCACCGGCAACGAGGTAGCGGCCAAAAGTTCTTCCAAGGCTCGCAGGTTCACACCGCTTTGCATTCCATCCCGAGCGATATCAGTATAAACCACAAAGGCGACCCCCTGTTGCTCCAATTGGGGAACAACCTCTGCCACCCGGCGACCACTGTTTTCTACCCATCCTTTCGTCTTCAACCATCCGTCTTCGGCATCCAAGGAGACCCCAATCTGCCCCGGATGGGCCGTACACAATTTGTGCAAGGTCTGAGGCGCCTCCAAGGCCATCGTTCCGATGATCAACCGAGCCACTCCGGCTTGCAAATAGTTCTCCGCCGTGGCCGCATCTCGGATACCGCCGCCGAGTTGCACAGGAACCTCGCGCTGCTCACAAATGGTACGAATCAGGTCATAGTTCCGAGGCACTCCGCTAAACGCCCCGTCCAAATCCACAACATGCAGCCATGAAGCGCCCTTGTCTTCCCAATGCTCGGACACGGCTACCGGATCCGGTGAAAATACCGTCACCGCATCGGCTTTTCCTTGCTTCAAGCGCACACATTGCCCCTCTTTAATATCGATAGCCGGAAACAAAATCATATCCCTAAGGCCTCCAATCCCTGCCGGATTCCTTCGCGTGTCAATTCATCGGCCGTGACCCACTTGCCGTGCCGTTTCATAAAACGCGGCAGAGAGAGCAAATTTTCAGACAAAGATTGTTGGTGCTCATCGAACCGATACCGCTGCTGCACACGTTTTTCGGTAATATCAAGGAGATAGAGTTCCAAAACCACTTCTGCAGACTCCTGTGCACCCCACTCTCCACCGCGGCGCTCCTGCCAGGAAAAAACCTGGGGCACGATCAGGTAATCTACAGGTAAACAGCGGCCGACCTGGATCCAAAAATCCAAGGCAGAAAGGGACATGCGGTCGGATTCAGCCAAAACGACTTCCCGGCACTGGGCCGTTAAGTGCGGGCCGAGAACACGCCCGGAAAACCGTTCGTGGACCTGGTCCAACAGGTATTGGTTGAATTCGGGGAGCAAATCTTCCGGCATGGGGTCAGCGTCGCTTGGCACAAACCCGGCAAGAAACTCCCAATTCTCTTGGGGGTGCGTAAACCCGGCCACTGCCAAGCGGGACTCTTCCGGTACCTGCACGCCTTTTGGGGCGTGCGCAGCGCAACCGGCCAATACGCCCATAAGCACTACAACAACACCTAATACACGCATGACCCTACTCCTAATCCAAAGCCCCTTTGGTGCTCCGAACGCCCCGGGTTTGCAAGGACAGGCCCTGGGCAAGCGCTACACCGGTCCCCTTGCAGGCAGATTCCAAGAGATGGTGGCCGTTTTGACCGTAGAGATACCGAATATGGAGATTGAGCTGGGCCCGAAAGGCAAAGGATTTAAAAAACTCCCGCCACACATCTGTTTCTTGTCCCCCAAGTACAGGGGGCAAAAGGGTGTCTTGGTACACCAGATACGGCCGCCCGGAAACATCCACAACAACATCGGTAAGCGCTTCGTCCAGAGGCACCCGAGCGGCTCCGAGGCGGGCCAGATGGGTTTTATCCCCACACGCCTCAGCCACGGCCTGCCCCAAGCACAGACCGATATCCTCCAGGGAGTGGTGCGCGTCCACATGCATATCGCCACGGCATTGGAGATCCACGTCCCACCCGCTCCAAAACGCGAGCAAGGTTAACATATGATCGGCGAATCCCCAGCCGGTCCGGACTTTCACGTCACCGTTTCCGTCCAGATTGAGCCAGAGATGGATAAATGTCTCCCGCGTCTCCCGCTCAATGTTCGTCTGGCGCATCGCCATCCTCCTTACGCTTTTCAGCCTTGGTCTCGGTTTGATCCTCCTGGTGCATCTCGTCTTCATGGGCCGTTGCCGAGGCTTCTGGGTCAGAAGCAGACTCCGACTTCTCATGGGCCGTCTCAGACGTATCTGTGTCAGCTTCCGCTCCATCGTCGGCACTCGGGCGCTTCTTTCCGAAAACGACCGCTACCCAGATACTGAGTTCATACAACAACGCCAGCGGACCGGCCATAAAAGTCTGCGTCACCAAATCCGGAGGGGTGAGCAAAGCGGAGACAATAAAGGCGATAAGCAGGGCGTATTTACGCTTTTGGCGCAAGCCAGCGGCACTGACCAAACCAAGGCGGGCCAGGAAAAAAATGACCAAGGGCAACTCAAACACGACACCGAAAGCGATCAACAGCCGCATGGCGAACGCAAACGACTCGCGCATGGTCAACATGGGCCGAATCAAATCTTCGGCAAAGCCCATAAAAAATTTATAGCCCCACGGAAATACCACCGCGTACCCAAAAATGGCCCCACAGCAAAAAAACAGCGCACAAAAGACCGCTATGGGGATGAGCCATTTCCGCTCATGCTTATAGAGCCCAGGGGCGACAAAGCTCCACACCTGGTAAAAGATATACGGGCTGGCCAAAAACAGCCCGGCCACAAAGGCCACTTTGATATAGGTAAAAAAGGCTTCGTGGGGGGCTGTGTAAATGAGAGTGCTCTCTTCGGGCAAAGCCTGATACAAAGGGAGCATCAAATAATCAAAGAGTTGCTCTTTGAACGCATAACAGGCCAGCATCCCCACGAAGGCGGCCACCACCGAACGCACAATACTTCGGCGCATATCATTGAGGTGCTCTATGAGCCCCATGCGGCCTTCATCGGGCGCCTCCTGCTGAGAGGCAGTATCCGCCACTGACTCGCTCATGCCTTGGACTCCTTGTCCTCGTTTGGCACGTGGTGTTCGGTCGTTGCGGTGCCAGTTTCCGGACGGGACTCAGTTTCGCCGGTGGCGGCCTCCGTGGCGGCGACAGTGGAGTCCTCTTCGGAATCCTGCGCAGTGGAAGCGGTCTCAGGGCTTTCGGCTTCTTTCTGTTCGGCTCGCTTGGATTGGTCACTTTTCTCGGCGAAAAGCTCTTTCTGCGACTCGGCGCGCTTGCGATCGCTTTCAGAGCGATCGGCTTCCATATCCATCGTATGTTTTAAATCCGAACTCATACGCCGGAATTCCGCCATCCCTTTGCCCAACGTTCTGGCCAATTCCGGGAGTTTGCTTGGCCCGATGACCACAAGGGCCACGGCGAGAATGATCAAGACTTCAGTCGTTCCGATGCCGAACATGGTTTTCCCCTTTGCTCATGGCAAAAGCCCCAACACATACGTGGTCAGGGTTGGCGTTGCTAGCAGCAGTTCACACAAGCAGCTTCACATACCCCAGAAGGCGGTGTCCTTCAAGCAGGTGGCAAAGCGAAAGACCGCTTTTTCGCCGCAACCCCCGTTTCCCGGGCGTGAACGGATTTGGACACTATTCCCATTCGATGGTCCCGGGAGGTTTGGAAGAAACATCATACACCACACGGTTGACCCCTTGCACCTCATTGATGATCCGATTGGATATCCGGCCCAACAATTCTGAGGGCAAGCGGCTCCAGTCCGCTGTCATGGCGTCCACACTATCAACAATGCGTAACGCGACCACATGCTCATAGGTCCGTTCATCGCCCATCACGCCCACGGTCTTCAGTGGCAGCAGTACGGCAAACCCCTGCCACACTTTGTAGTACCAGCCGGAGGCCATGAGTTCATTGTGTACAATCTTATCCGCTTTACGCAGGATTTCCAGGCGCCCCGGCGTGATTTCGCCAATCACCCGTATGGCCAGCCCGGGCCCCGGAAAAGGGTGCCGCCAGACCAAAAAATCCGGTAACCCCAATTCCACGGCCACTTTGCGCACCTCGTCTTTGAACAATTCGCGCAACGGCTCCACGAGGTCCAAATGCATGCGCTCCGGTAACCCGCCAACATTGTGGTGACTTTTAATCACCGCAGACGGACCTTTGAAGGATACCGATTCGATGACATCCGGATACAAAGTCCCTTGGGCCAGGTACTGGACATTTTCGAGTTCTTTGGCTTCCTCCTCGAAAACCTCGATAAAGGTATGGCCGATAATCTTCCGTTTTTCTTCCGGGTCTTCAACGCAGTGCAACCGGGATAAAAAGCGGTCCTGGGCTTGGACGTATTTCAAATTGAGGTCAAAATGCCGCCGCAGGTACTGAACGACCTCCTCCCCCTCATCCTGGCGCAACAGCCCGTTATCCACGAAAATACAATGCAGCTGTTTGCCGATCGCTTTATGCAAAAGCACGGCGACAACGGTGGAATCAATCCCCCCGCTTAAGCCGCAAACCACTTTTCCGTCGCCAATAAGTGTGGGCAGGGTCTCGCGCATGGTTTCCACAAACGAGGCCATCGTCCAGTCCGGGATCAGTTCGGCCACATCAAAAAGAAAATTGCGCAGAATCAGATCGCCCTCTTCCGTGTGCGCCACTTCCGGATGGAACTGCAGACCGTAAATCCGTTTTTGCTCGCTGCCCATAGCCGCTACATCCACCTGAGGGGTGCGGGCCAAAACCTCAAAGCCCTCCGGCGGGGCAAGGACCTTGTCGCCGTGGGACATCCAAACCTTCAGCGGGGCCTGTTGTTGCAACTCCATCCCCGACCAGAGAGGCGAGGAGGCGACCACGTCCAATTCAGCCCGGCCGTATTCCCGGTCCTGCGCTGGAACTACATTGCCTCCCAGCAGCGTGGCCAAAAGCTGCATACCATAACAAATCCCCAAAATCGGAATATCCCAATCCAGAATGTCCGGATCCACGGCCGGGGCATCTGCATCGGTGACACTGGACGGCCCTCCGGAAAGAATAAGAGCGCTGGGCTGCAGCGCCTGCAACTCGTCAAGCGCAGTAGTGCAAGGATGGATTTCGGAATACACGCCGGCCTCCCGGACCCGCCGTGCGATCAATTGCGTGTATTGGGAGCCGAAATCGAGAATAAGGACTTTATTGTGCAGATGCATACCGACCTCGT
Organism: Thermodesulfobacteriota bacterium; assembly: GCA_051747685.1. Classification (GTDB taxonomy): domain Bacteria; phylum Desulfobacterota; class Desulfovibrionia; order Desulfovibrionales; family Desulfohalobiaceae; genus Desulfohalobium. The sequence goes on from JBNJGM010000014.1 coordinate 26,968, forward strand.
CAGCAGGGTATCAAAATGGAAAAAAGGGCCTCAATACGAAAACAAGCACGATTTTTGCCCAAACGGCCCGAGAGCAGCACCACTTACGGGGACTCAATGCGGTAGTTGGGGGCCTCTTTGGTAATCACAACATCATGCACATGGCTTTCCCGCAATCCGGCAGGCGAAATTTGTACGAATTGGGCGTCTTCTTTGAGTTCTCGCACCGTAGCGCAACCGACATAGCCCATGCCGGAGCGCATACCCCCCATGAGTTGATACACTGTTTCCGTGGCCGCGCCCTTAAACGGCACCCGCCCTACGATACCCTCGGGGACCAGCTTTTGGGACTCATCTTGGAAGTACCTATCCGAACTGCCCTCGCGCATGGCGTCGATGGAGCCCATCCCACGGTAAATTTTGTATTTCCGACCCTGATAGAGAATTGTTTCCCCGGGGCTTTCTTCGGTGCCGGCTAGCATGGAGCCCATCATTACCGAATCAGCGCCGGCAGCCAAGGCCTTGATCACATCTCCGGAAAATTTGACGCCCCCGTCAGCGATCAAACATTTGCCAAATTCCTGGCAGGCCTTGGAAACTTCCATAATTGCAGATATTTGTGGCACACCAACTCCGGCCACGACCCGGGTTGTGCAGATGGATCCCGGCCCGATGCCGACCTTCACCGCATCCACCCCGGCCTCTAGAAGGGCTTTCGCTCCGGTATAGGTCGCTACATTTCCGGCTATAAGCTGACATTCCGGATACGCGGCGCGTATGCTACTGACCGCCTCAATAATATTTTTACTGTGGCCGTGGGCCGAATCAACCACCAAGACATCAGCACCAGCCTCCAGTAAGGCCGCGGCCCGCTGGTCGCGGTCGCCGCCGGCGCCGACGGCGGCGCCCACCCGCAAACGCCCCATCTCGTCCTTACAAGAATCCGGGTATTTTTTGACCTTTTCAATGTCTTTGATAGTAATAAGGCCCCGCAGATTATTATCCTCATCCACAACCAAAAGCTTTTCAATCCGGCTGGCGTGCAGATGCTTTTTCGCCTCTTCCATGGTCGTGCCAACCGGTACGGTCACCAAGTTCTTGCTGGTCATCACATCAGCGACCGTGGTTTGCATATCTTTGACAAACCGGACATCGCGATTGGTGACAATGCCCACCAAATGGCCTTCGGTCACGACAGGCAATCCGGAAATGCGGTACTCAGACATGGTCTCCAGGGCTTGAGCGATGGTAAAATCCGGCTCCACCGTCACCGGGGAAACGATCATCCCGCTTTCCGATTTTTTGACCTTTTCCACTTCAACGCGCTGCTGCTCAATGGTCATATTTTTATGGATAATGCCAACCCCGCCGGCTCTGGCCATGGATATGGCCATGCGCGACTCAGTCACCGTGTCCATCGCCGCACTAAGAAGCGGAACATTTAAACGGATATGTGGGGTAAGCAAAGTGGAAACGTCCGCTGTATCCGGCAAAACCTCGGAATAACGCGGCAGCAGCAATACATCGTCAAAGGTCAAGCCGGTTCCGGTTATTTTGTCCATTATGACTCCTTCTTATTCTTGTTCTTGCTCGAGTTCAGCTCGGGCCTGTTCTTGCAATTCCGTCGGCGCTTCTTCGGAGTTGGCGACAGTTTCGAAATGCGAACGGGCTTTTTCAGGCTTTTCCAAGAAATGTTTATACACAATAGCTAAATTGTAATGCGTACGAAATGAATCCGGTTCTTGCTCCAAGGCCTTTTGCAAATAGGTTACGGCCGTCTCGAAATCCTGCATCCGGAAAGAAGCCATCGCCATACCTTGCAAAGCCCGCATATTGTTGGGCTCCTGATCCAAAACACGCTGCCAAAAGGAGGCGGCGCGTTCCCAGGCTTCCATCTGTGAAAAGGAAATAGCCAACCGCGAAAGGATATTCACATCCTCTGGGTTTTCCCGCAATTGCTCCATCAGAGCACTGACATCTCCCATGGCATCTTGTTCGCTGTGTTGGTGGTCTGTCTGGACGACAAGATCGGGATGCGCGGTGCGAAAAACCACTGAGGCTATCAATATCGCCGCTAAGGCAACGATCAAAGCCACCAAGACCATCTTATTGAAAGTTGGGACGTTGCTCCCCATAAGTATCCTCGTTTTGTATGCTTTCTAATTGTTGCAGGCGCAAATCAATCCGACGTTGCTGTAAACTCATAAACCCCACATATAAACTCACGCCGAGCCAAATCACCACATTGGCCGCTACCACATACTCTGCTGCTGGCATGTTTGCCTCACTGGTCTTCGGGTTACTTCGGGACGGCTCCAACGAGCGCGTAAACGCTTCCAGCCGAAAAGGCCCTCAATGGTTCAGGGTCGCCACCAGGCTCTCCAAACGTTGAGCATTTGTATACTGCCGCCAGCGCAAGGCAAGCAAAAAGGCAAACAGCGCCCCCCAAGCACACAGGCAGACAACCACCGTTGTCCACATTTCCGGCTCCAAGCCGCCGGATTTGCTGGCGATCACCGAAGGATGGATCGAGCGCCACAATCGAGCCGACAAAAACACCAAGGGAACGTCAACAAAGGCGACAATGCCCAAAACAGCACACAAAAAGCGGCGTTTTTCTGAAGGCAGTCCGGAACCGCGGAGCACAAGATAGGCCGCATACACAAACCACATCACAAGGGTGGTCGCCAAACGCGGATCCCAAGTCCACCACGTGTTCCAGGCGGGCTTCGCCCACAGCATTCCCGTCACCAAGGCCAAGCCGCTCCACAAAACCCCGAGTTCAGCGGCGGCCCCGGCCAGGGCGTCCATTCGGGGACTTTTTTTCCACAGCACCCCGACACTGCCCACAAAGACGAGAAAAAAGCTGACCAACGCCCACCAGGCCAAAGGCAAATGCAGATAAAATATTTTTTGCACCACGCCCATGGTTTGTTCCACCGGTGCATAGTACCAAATAAAATACTGGCTGGTCCCCAGGGCCACAGCAGTAGCCACAGCCATGGCCCAGACCGCAAGGGGTGCAGATGTCGTCCTGCGGTTTTTCTGGCTGCCCACATTGCCCTCCATTGTGGCCATCAGCTTAGTGGCCGGCATATACGAACGAAAATAACACCAGGGCCGCACCGGTAAAAACGGCATCAAAGGCGCCGACCAAGCCTAGCCAGCTCGACCAATCCATCTGCGACCCCTCTCCAGCCAGCAACCCTCCGCCAAGGCGGATGCCCGCCAATAAAAGCGGTACCAAAAGCGGAAAAATAATAATGGACAAAAGCGAATCCCGCCCCGCCTGGCCCTGCCCTAAGGCGCCGAGCAGGGCGCCCAAAACAACCAACCCCCAATTGACCGCCAGAAGCACACCCAGGGCCGGCAGAACCTCAGTAATGGGTGTGGCGCCCAAAAACACAATCAATGCAGGGTACAAAATACATTGGACCATGAGCAGTAACACGCCCCCGCCGAGGGCCTTGGCCGCCCAAATGGCCTGCGGGGAAAGCGGGCTTAATAAAAGCCCGGTCCGGGCGTTATTGTCCTCTTCCAGACTAAATAAGGTATTAAAAATCAGAATCAAACTAAACGCCGAGGCCAGCCAGAAAATAGCCGCTACCCATTGGTCGGGCACCGGAGCGCCGCCTTGGCGCGCCAAACTGAACACAAAGACCAGCAAAAGGCCCAACAAAGCCGCCTGGGCGACGCCCTGCCCGCTTCCGCCGACCAGGCGAATGTCCTTAGCGATCAGTGCGAGAAATTTAGGCACCAGCAGCTCCTGTGGCCTGGGTATACGCGTGTGTAGAGGCGTATTGCCGACCTTGGCCAGCGCGCAACGCGATTACCGCATCGGCCTGGGGCAAATCTCGGTCCGGATCATGGCTGACCCAAAACACACAGGCACCCCGCGCGCGCATCCGGAGAATTTCTTGCCCGAGCAAGCCCTGAGACGAGGCATCAAGCCCGGTACTCGGTTCGTCTAAAAACACGAGTTTGGGCTGCAGGACTAAAAGCCGCCCTAAACTCAGACGTTGGGCCATACCACGAGAGAAATGCCCGGCCTCTTCTTGGGCCACGGCGTGCAGATCCAGATGGGTTAAAATCTCCAGAATCTGTTTCCGCTGTACCGCCTTGCCGTAGAGCCGGGCCCAAAAAAGCAAATTTTCCACCGCGCTGAGCCGGGGATAAATAAAGGTCTCATGCCCCATGTACCCGATTTCACCCGGTTGAACACGACGCTGCACAGTCCCGTGCGTCGGCGCTAGCAAGCCACTGAGAACTTTGAGCAACGTCGATTTGCCGGCACCATTCGGACCGAGCACAAGGTGCACTTCCCCGGCATAGGCGCTGAGGGCGAGTTTGCGGAAAACGGCCTTGTGGCCATAAAACTGGCTTATGGCCTTGGCCTCGATCACCGCGTTCAATCCCGCGCTCCCGACTTGGCTGTGCGCCGCAAGCACAACCAAGGCAGAAGGCACATGAGCGTGCCGCCAATCCACAACCAATTGACCAAGGGATTGACGCTTACCTTAAGGCTAACCACTTCCTCTTCGGTAAAACCCACCAAGGTCGCATAGAGTTCATCCCCCAACCCCGGAATCACGGAGGCTTCGGCGAACGGCTGTTGGAAATTCCGATACATTCGGCGCTCCGGCACCAAACGCCCCACGGATTCACCGCGTGCGTTTTCCACCTCCAACACCGCTTTATAGGCGGCCATAGCCTTTGTCTGTTCCTGCTCAAAGGCTGTATAGGTGACCGTGTACTCGTCGACCTGCATGGTCTCGCCCTTATCCAGGACGGCCTCAGTGGTTATCTTATACGGCCCGGAGAACGCGACCCCGATAAACATCAGCGCCAAACCAAAATGAACGCCGTACGCTCCCCAACTGACCCGCTGGCGCCGGACCTCCGGGGCCACGACAAATAGCAATACCGTGCTCACACAAGCAGCAATTCCTCCGGCAGCGGAGAGCAACGCCCAGATATTTTGGATTCCCACGAGCCATAATCCGATAAGGGCAAGCACGAAGGCAGCAACGGTGGCCCCCAAGGCTTTCGGGTGACGCGTCCCCCCTTTCCACCCCAACCACGGGCAAAAGAGCAAAAAAAGCACGATAAAAGTAAACAACGGCAAACAAACACGATTATAAAAATCCTTGCCCAATCCCATGGGGTTTGCCGTCCAGAGATTGCTCAAAACCGGCCACATGGTGCCCATCAAAACCACAAGGCCAATAGCCAAAAGCAGCCACACCGCCAACAACATAACCCCTTGCTTGCTCACCATGCCAGACAAGGGGCGTGTTTGCTTGTCCTGCCCCGCAAAGGCGATAACGCCGACAAAGAGCAAGGAAACCATGATCATCACGAACAGCGGCGTGCCAACCCCGCCGCTGCCGAAGGCGTGCAGGGAATCGACCACCCCACTGCGCACCAGATACGTGCCGAAAAAGCACAGCACCAGAGTCAACCCGATGAGGAAGACATTGCTCCTGCCCAGGGCCTTCCGGCGGCGACCGATAAGCGAGGTGTGCAAAAATGCGCTCGCGCTAAGCCACGGGATAAGCGAGGCGTTCTCCACCGGATCCCAGGCCCAGTATCCGCCCCAGCCGAGTTCCATATACGACCACCAGGAGCCAAGAATGATGCCGGCGGTCAAAAAAATCCAGGAAACAAGCACCCAATTACGGGAAACATCAAGCCAGGACACGGGTTCGCGGCTGAGTTTGGCACCCAAGGCCAGGCAGGCGGGAATGGTAAACCCGGCGTATCCCAAAAACAAAAGGGGCGGATGGAAAATCATGCCCGGGTGTTGCAAAAGGGGATTCAACCCATTGCCTTGCCCGGGATTGGGCTCCAGGCGCAAAAAGGGATTGCTGGGCCCGGTCAGCACGTACAAAAAAAAGGCCTGCACGGCCAGAAAAAAGACCCAGGCGTATTGGCGGGTGAGCGGGGAAACTCGTGCATAAGAGGGGCTTAACCGCCATAAAACTCCTAGCACGGCTATACACAGCGCCCAAAAAAGAAACGAGCCTTCCTGTCCAGCCCAAAATGCGGTCAGAGCGTAAAACTGGGGCAAAAAGGCGTCGGTATAGTCAGCAACATAGGCGAATGAAAAATTGTCAGTGCCCAAGGCCCAAAACAAAATCAGGGAAGCAAAAAACAGCAACCCCGCATTGGCCCATTGTCCGATTTCGATCCAGCGCAAGGGGGCGGTATTCGACCGCAACGCGGAAGCGCATCCAACTATACCGAGCCCGGCTGAAAAAAACAGCGCCAGCAGCAGGGCGACAAAAGCCCAAAAATGAGGTGTCAACACGGGTCTACGTCCTTATGGTTTTGGCCCGGGGCAGCGCGCCCCGCCCCCGCCTGTTGTTCCAGAACAGAAAATCCCGCCTAGGCGGGATTAACATTTTGATAGGCCGAATACCCCTATCCTTGGTTTTCCTTTTTATACTTTGAGGGGCACTTGGTCATCAGGTTATGGGCCCCAAACACTCCTTCAGGGTGGACGATCTCTCCTTCGACAATCACCTCTACCCCTGGCTCAAAGGTGTCAGGCACCACGCCGGAATACTCCACCCAAATGACCTGGTCTTTATCATCCGTATCCTGCAAGGCAAATCGGACGCCCATAGAGTCTTCGTTGTGTTCTACTCCGTCCTCGGCGACCGTGCCAAACAGCCTAGCCTTGTCCACTTCTTCCGTTCCCATAGCCAGGGCTTCAGAAACATTCAAAAAATACACACTGTTCGAACTCAATCCGGAAACGAGCAGGTACCCCAGCCCCCCGGCCAGAAGCACAAATGCAAAAGCATACACCCATTTTGAATTGCTTTGCACCGCCATATACGCTCCTTTTCTCATTCAATTCCCGAAATCCGTGAAGATATTGACTTTGAGGCCTTACATGCGGCCTTGTCAGCGGAGATACGCCCCAGATCGGGATCACGAATTCAGGGAGAACGCCTCTTGTTACGGGTTGCGACGTTCTTGAAGAAGTCTTTCCCGGCGTTGCCGGGCTAGCTCTCGCATGTCTACAACTTGATCGGTTTCGTCAACTATTTCATTGCCTAAAATCTCTTCTAATACATCCTCCAGGGTCACCACCCCGGCCAAACCGCCGTATTCGTCAAGAACCACAGCCAAATGCATCCGCGATTCCAAAAATTGGACCAATAACCGATCCAGGGTCAAGCTTTCGAGGACGAAATGGGCCGAGCGCATCAAATCGCTGATCCGGTAAGCATCCTGGTCGTTGGCCAAGGCCTCTAAAAGCTCCCGGCGATACACAATGCCGATAACTTCTTCCGGGTCCTCGCCTTCGTAAACCGGGATGCGACTGTGGGGCCAAACCAATTTGGCTTCGCGCGCTTGCTCCACGGTCAGATGCGCCGGAAGGGAGAAAATAACCATCCGTGGAGTCATGATGTCTTTAACCCGCTTGCTGTCCAGGGTCAAAATATTTTGAATGGACATTTCCTCATACGGTTTCAGAATTCCCGCCTTGCGGGATAAACTGACCATGGCTCGAACATCCTCTTCCGAGGCTTCCGGCCCCAGCTTGCGTTTCCCCATAAACCGGACCAAATAACTCGAAACATCGACAACAGGGCGCAAAAGAATGACCAAGACTTGGAGCGGGCCTGCTACCCAGGTCGACAGCGGGCGGGTATACACCACCCCAAGGGTTTTGGGGATGATTTCCGAAAGCAATAAGATGGCAGCGGTAAAAAATATGGAAAAGGCAAACAGCGAGTCTTGTCCAAACACCTGCGCCGCCGCAGCTCCGGCAACGGAAGCCCCAGCGGTGTGGGCGACCGTATTTAAGGTCAAAATGGCGGTGATAGGTTCATCCACATTGACCCGCAGGCGGTATAAAAGTTCACCCCTTCGCTGCCCGGATTTGCGGAGTTTTTCGATATGGCTCCACGGCACAGAGTAAAGGACGGCTTCGGCGACCGAACACAAAAACGATATGCCGATAGCCAGCCCAACCGCCAGTACAAGTTGCAACATTGCTTAGTTTTCGCCCCTTGTCTTGACAAAGCCGATTGCGGGAAAAACAGTGGCCCTGTTTGGAAAATGAACTGTAGCAGAAGGGTTCTCCCCCTGCAATAGGGTGATTTCCCCCTCACCGCGGACAGGATCAAAATCCGGGATTGCCCAGCGAGATTGCACAGGCAGGGTGAGCCCTCTCAAGCACCGGCAGATAAATGGTGAGTACTCCCCCTTCTAAATCTATGAACTCAAAAAAGGCTTCACAATAACGAACTAATATATCTGAACATTTTACCCACGTAAAGCGGTGCAAAATTTTTGCTTGACCTTTGCCGTGAAGGAGAGCATTGAAGACCACCCTTGCTGACGCGCGCAGCCCGTATGGAGGTGCCATGCAGCCCCGGCTTTCCGATATTGTGCTTGATCGCGATGGGACGGTTATCGAAGATCGCCATTACCTCTGTACACCGGAAGACGTCTGTTTTCTGCCCGGGGCAGTCGCGGCTTTGCAGCGCCTAACCCGCGCAGGATGCCGATTGTTTGTGCTTACAAACCAATCCGGAATTGGGCGGGGGTATTTTTCGCAAGAGCAATACTACGCGGTGCAGCGCCACCTCGACCATCTCCTTGCCCACTATGGCGTTGTCCTCAACGCCAGCCTGTTCTGTCCCCATTCCCCCACTGCTGCCTGTTCCTGCCGCAAGCCGGCCCCCGGCTTGATCCACGCCCTGGAACACGACCACGGCCTCGAGCCGGGGCGCAGCATTGTTATCGGGGACAAAGCAAGCGACCTCCAACTCGCCCAAACCGGAGGCCTCGCAGGGGCGGTTTTGGTCGCCACAGGCAAAGGCGAGGACACGGCGCAATCCCTCGGGCTTGCGCCTCTTCAGCACGAGGCGTACCGGGAGGAACAGCACGCTTCGGGAATGGGGCGGTTTGTTTTCGCCCGGGACCTTCAGGCCGCAGCCGAGTGGCTCGCCCCGGACATATCTTTTCAGTAAAAACGAGCGGCTCACCGCTTCGGATATTTCAATATCGGGGGTATCGGCGGCCGCGCCACCGCTTAATACATACCACCGCTTTTGTTTTTTGCCTCGTTCACGGCCCCCGTGAGGGGCGGCCCAACACTGTCTGTCACGTTAGAAAGCGAACAAGAGATGCGCCGATTGCGCGAGTCTTTTGTAAAGAATCAGGTGCCTTATGCGTATCGGCTTTGATGCCAAACGAGCCTTTTGCAACACTACCGGTTTGGGGAACTACAGCCGGGGCGTGATCAAAAACATGTGCACCTATCATCCGGAGCACACGTATTTCTTGTATACGCCGCCCCCGCAGACCAACCTGTGCACCAAAACCATTACCAAAAAATGCGTGCGGGTACGCAAACCCCGAAAAGGCTTGGGCCAAAAGGTCACCCCCCTGTGGCGTTCATTCGGGCTGGGCAACGACCTCGTGCATGATAGAATCGATATTTATCATGGTTTGTCCAACGAACTGCCGTTTCGGAACAAAAAAAACGGTCTCAAAACAGTAGTTACGATCCATGACCTTATATTCATGCGCTACCCGAACTACTACCCCTATCTCGACCGGCACATCTACAAAGCCAAATGCAAGTACGCCTGCCAGCACGCGGATGCCGTCATCGCGGTCAGCGAGCAGACAAAAGAAGACATTGTCAAATATTTTCATATCCGCCCGGAAAAGATCCACGTCATTTATCAAACCTGCGGAGAGGTGTTCTACACCCATTTTGAACGCGCCAAGCGGCAAAAAGTCCTCCAAGAACTGGCCTTGCCGGATGACTTTATGCTCTATGTGGGCTCCATTACCGAACGCAAAAATCTGCTCCGGGTGGCCGAAGCGCTCTCGGTGTTGCGCGAGCAAGGCAAACATTTCCCGCCGTTGGTTGTGGTCGGCAAAGGCAAAGAGTACAAAGAAAAAGTTTTATCTTTTCTCAAAGAGCACAAGCTCAAAGAAAAGGTTATCTGGCGCAACAATCTGCACATGCGCGACCTTGCCTGCCT
>JBNJGM010000015.1:0-36376 GCA_051747685.1 Thermodesulfobacteriota bacterium
CAACTCGTCCCAGGCAACCGTTCGTTGCTCTCCGGTTTGCATGTCCTTCACCACAATCGTCTTTTCACGCAATTCCTGAGAGCCCAAAAGCAGACACCAGGCAGCCCCGGCTTTGTTGGCCTGCCGCAATTGGCTCTTGACAGTCTTCGCCGTATAACTGACCTCGCCCCGCAATCCGGCATGACGCAGGGTTTGCCCGAGTAAAATGGCCTCGTCACACGCCGCCTCGTCAAGGACGGCGAGAAAAAAATCTGTTGCGGCCGCCGGGCGACTTTGCTCTTGCAGCAACAGCGCCAACCGTTCCATACCGCAGGCAAAGCCAGTGCCAGGCACCGCTGGGCCGCCGAGATCACTCACCAATCCGTCGTATCGTCCGCCGCCGGCTACTGCGGTTTGGGCGCCGATATTCGCCGCCACGACTTCGAATGTGGTCCGCTGGTAATAGTCCAGGCCCCGCACCAGGCGGGGATTGATAGTATATGGCACTTCAGCACGGTCCAAGATCCGCCGCACACTCGCAAAATGGGTCTGACACGCAGGACATACATGGTCGGCTAAACGCGGGGCATTTTCTAAAACTTGCTGACATTCCGGCAACTTACAATCGAGAACCCGTAACGGATTTGTCGTCATCCGCCGCTGGCAATCCTCGCAGAGTTGCGTGGCATCAACCCCGGTCAGATACCCGCTGAGAACCTCGTGGTACGCGGGTCGGCATTCCCGGCAACCCAGCGAGTTGAGGTCCAGGTGGAGGCCGCTGAGGTCCAACTCGCTCAAAAAACGCCAGAGCATAAGGATCAATTCGGCGTCTGCTTGCGGCGCCTCAGCGCCCAGCATTTCACAATTGATCTGGTGGAATTGCCGCTGGCGCCCCTTTTGCGGCCGCTCATATCGAAACATCGGGCCAAAGGTGAACATCTTGCTCACCGCTTCACTGGCCTGCCGGTTGTTTTCAATATAGGCTCGCAGCACACCGGCCGTTGCTTCCGGACGCAGTGTGATCGAACGCCCTTTACGATCCGCAAAGGTGTACATCTCTTTTTGCACCACATCGGTTTCATCACCAATGGAACGGGAAAAGAGTTCGGTTTTTTCCAGCAACGGGATCCGCACTTCATAATATCCATAGCGGGTAAACACCTCTCGGGCGGTTTGCTCCATGCGACTATAAATATCACTCAAGGGCGGAAAGAGATCGGAAAAGCCTTTGATTTTTTTGATAGTACTCATTGATTTTCAACATATAGGGGTAAGATTGGAGGGAGTATACAGGCGCCAAAGGGGCCGAAGCGGCGGGAAGCGCCCCCACAGGCTGCAAGCAACAGGCGTATGCGCCTTCCCGAAATTGCGCGTTCGGAATTGGTCTGAACTGATCCTGCTCAAGCGACGCCACCGTGAGGGCCAGCCGCGTCCATTGTTTAATTTTCGGAAAAAAGAAAAAAGTTATTCGAAAACGCCCCCCCTGTCAAAGGCGCCATCCCGGTGTCCTTGGGTTGCCAGGACCGCTGATTTTTGACCGTGGAAATGCTAGCGCTGTCAGCGCCCCCATGACAACGGTTCCTGTTCTTTTCCCTTGCACTTGCTTGGCCCTATGCCTAATTTGTGTCTGCTCCCAGGATACGTACCATGTATCCCGGCGAAGCCCCCCTGGTTCAAACGCTTTGGAAAGGAGTCATCCCATGCAAGCTGCCGTCGCCCTTGTGGGGTACAAAAAAAGCGGCAAGACCTCCCTTGCCGTTGCCTTGGCGCAGGAATTACGCCGGCAAGGCTACACCGTCGCCGCCGCCAAATGCTCGCACAACACCCTTGATATGCCTGGCACAGACACCGCCAAACTCCATGCGGTCTGTAATGTTGTCGCCGGGTTGGGTCCCTCGGAAACACTCGTCTCCTGGCCCACCGAACAATACCTGGCGGATTTGCTCCCCCTGCTACAAGCCGATGTTCTCCTGGTCGAGGGATGTAAAAATCAAAAGTGGTTGCCCCGAATCCTCGTCAGCTCGCCAGAACAGCCCGCAGATACCGCTCTAGAGCCCGAACTCGCCTTAGGGGCGTGGGGCGAAACCGGTCCCGCTGGGCTGCCGCTCTTTTCCGATGTTCCCAGCCTTGCCCAGCACATCCTAGAACATGGTTTTTTGTTGCCGGGACTGGATTGCGGCGCCTGTGGCAGAGAGGATTGCGCCGGCCTGCTCCAAGATATTATCGCTGGCAAGGTCACCCCGGCCGCATGCCAAGCGCGGAAGGCGGATTTGCGGGTTACCGTCAACGGCCAAGAACTCGGCCTTAACCCCTTTGTCCGAGATATCATCGGCGGGTCTATCCGGGGCATGCTCTCCCAATTAAAAGGATACGCTCCAGGTACCATAGCCATCACACTGGAGGTCTAAGGCTATGTCCCACGGTTTTTTTCAGGTCGTCAGCGTCGATTGGCTGCTTAGTGAGTTCAAACGCTTCCCCCGTATTTCCGAGCAGCAAACCTGTTCGCTCCCCGCGGGGGTGGGCCGCGTTTTAGCCCAGGATCTCGTTTCCAATGAAGACCTCCCCCCCTTTACCCGCTCCAGCATGGATGGTTTCGCGGTCAATGCCCAAGACACCTTTGGGGCCAGTGAATCCAACCCCGGTTACCTTGAATGCGTTCGAGAAATAGCCATCGACGAGTTGCCCGACTTTACCCTGCACCCCGGTCAATGCGCCGCGATAGTGACCGGTGCCGGCCTGCCCGCTGGTGCGGACAGCGTGGTCATGGTCGAATACACCCAAGAGATGGGCACCGGCACAATAGAAATCCGGCGCACTGTGGCTCCCGGCGAAAATATCATGCTCCGCGGCGAAGACCACGCTGCCGGGGAAACAGCCCTGTGCGCCGGACGCCGGCTGCGAGCTCAGGATGTGGGCCTTTTGGCCGCACTCGGTATAACTACTTTTCCCGTTGTCGCTCCTTTACGGGTCGGGCTTATTTCCACCGGCGACGAAGTCGTAGACGTTACAACCACCCCGCACCCGGGACAAATCCGGGACGTCAACACCTCCACCCTTGGCGCCATGGTCCAACGCGCCGGTGCGGAAGTGGTCACCTCAGACCGTGTCCCGGATGACCTCCAGGCCATTTCCCAGGCCCTGCATTTTGCGCTGGACGCGGCTGACCTTGTGCTCATCTCCGGGGGCAGTTCCGTAGGGGTCCGAGATCATACCTTAACCGCGCTCACCGAACTGCCCGAATGTGCTATCCGGGCCCATGGTGTGGCCATGAGCCCGGGAAAACCCACCATTGTGGCCCAAGTGGGGGAAAAAGTAGTTTTGGGGTTGCCTGGACAGGTGACCTCGGCCCAAATGGTCATGGAGGTCCTCGGCCTTCCGCTCCTGAAACACCTCGGTGGTGAGGATCCCGCCCTGTCGCCATATGCAGCCGGGCTGCCCGCCACCCTCACCCGCAATATCGCCTCCAAACAGGGACGAGAGGATTATGTGCGAGCGCGCCTGGAGCCCGCCGGGACTGCCAAAACGCCCCTGGCGACCCCTGTGCTTGGCAAATCCGGACTGTTAAAATCCCTGCTCCAGGCCAACGGCTACATCCGCATCCCCGCCCATTCTGAAGGTTTTCAGGAAGGACAAACCGTGACCGTACGCCTCTTTTGATTTCCCGGGATACCCAGCGAGCGGATCGGGCAGGGCAGCGGCCCTGGAGTCCAATTCTACGCCGCGGGCTGACGGGCCCACCCCAAAAGCGGCGTTCCCACCGGCTGGCCAACGAAATCCACCCGCACTCCCTGATAGGCTCCGAAATACGGGGGATAGACCCGTGCGTTTACAGCATTGCACAGCCGGGTATTGCGCCACGTCGACACAGGGCCTGGCAAAACCGATCGGCTGAGCACAGGATGGGGCCCTACCTCCCGGAGCAACATACACCGCAATCGCGGCCAGCTGATCCAGCGGGCCTTGCGAAGCAGGCTTTTTCTCACCCCGGGCCAGGGCAGGCCGTGGGTGAGATAGTACACAGAAATCGGATTCAAAAAACCAATCAAAAGCCCTTTGCGCGCTACGCGACACGCTTCGGAAAGGGCTGCTTGGGCATCCTCAAGACATTCCAGCACCGTCAGGGCCATCACGAAATCATATTCCTTGTCTCGAAACGGTAAGTGCTCCGCACTACCAAGATGCAGGTCCGCCCGACAACCGAGGCGCTCGCGGGTCGCCTCCAACATGGCCGGTGACGCATCCAACCCGGAAACCGAAAAGCCCGATTCCCAAGCCGCTTCCAGAAAAAATCCTGTTCCACAGCCGACTTCAAGCAGACGTTGGCGGCGTCGGGGCCATGCGGACATGAGCCTAAAGAGCAGCAAACGTTCCATCTCCAGGGCGTAACGGCCTGTATGGCTTTGTTCCCATTTCTGCATCCGTTCGCGTTCTGCCTTCCCCCACAATCCCATACCGCTTCTCCCACATGCGTACATCGTCGCATGTTTGGCTCATCCGTTTTCTTTTTTGGCCACGGCCTGCGCACGATTTCTGCGCTCGGCCGCTTGGAGTTGCGCCTACAGGAAACAAAAAAGTCGCCTCGCAGAGAGCGCCCATGCAAGAGAGGGAGCAGGCGCGGCTGATCAGGAGTCAAGGCTACCGCTTGGAAAAGCGTGTGGCGCACGCCCTTGTGTCAGGTCGAAAATAAAAATCCTGCATTGGGGTCAAAGATCTGAGCTCCACTGGATGCTACAGTACATCACTCGTCGCGGTACACAGCACCCTGTGCCGCCGAAGTGGCCAATTGGCGGTAACGGCGCAAAACCGGGGATTGGACATCTTTATGCACCGGCTGCCACGCTTGGCGACGCCGCTGCAACTCGTTCTCGTCTAGATCGACATTGAGCTGGCGCTCCGGGATATTGATATGGAGGGTGTCGCCGTCTTCGATGAGACCAATCACACCGCCTTCAGCCGCCTCCGGCGAAACGTGTCCGATTGCAGCGCCCCGAGTCCCCCCGCTGAAGCGGCCATCGGTTATCAACCCCACCTGCGCGTCCAAGCCCATGCCGGCAATGGCCGAGGTCGGGGAGAGCATCTCCCGCATGCCGGGGCCACCTTTCGGACCTTCATAACGAATAACGATCATGTCCCCCGGAACAATGGCATTGTCCCAAATGGCCTCTACCGCCGCCTCTTCACTGTCAAAAACGCGGGCCGGGCCGGTGCTGACCATCATATCCGCATGGACCGCTGACTGCTTGACCACTGCTCCGTCTGGGGCGAGGTTGCCCCGTAAAATGGCGATCCCGCCCTGCTCAGAATACGGGGTATGGAAAGGCTTGATAACCGTAGAATCCTGGGGGCGCGACACATACTGCAGATTTTCCCCCAAACGCATCCCCGTAGCCGTCGCAACCGTGGTATGCAAAAGCCCTGCGCTGGCTAATTCTTGCATAACCGCGGGGATTCCTCCGGCCTGGTGTAAATCTTCGATATGATCCGGTCCGGCCGGGGACAGCCGGCAGAGATTGGGCGTTTTCCGGCTTATGGCATCGAATATATCCAAGCCAAGTTCTAATTGGGCTTCGCGAAATATCGCTGGGAGGTGGAGCACGGTATTCGTCGAACACCCCAATGCCATATCCACGGTCACGGCATTGGCCACGCTGTCAGCGGTAACAATAGAGCGCGGGGTAATCTGCTTCTCGACCAACGTCAGAACCTGCTGACCAGCCGTCTTGGCCAGACGCACACGGTCAGCGGCCACCGCCGGGATGGTCCCGTTTCCGGGCAGGGCCAAGCCGATGGCCTCGGCCAGGCAATTCATCGAATTCGCAGTGAACATCCCTGAACACGACCCGCAGCCAGGGCACGCAGACTTTTCCAGTCCATCGAGCTCCTCGGAGCTCATACTGCCCCGCTTCACCTGACCCACGCCTTCGAAAACCTTGATCAAATCCGTTGCCTGTCCTTGCGTTTTCCCGGCCAACATCGGGCCTCCGCTGACAAGAACCGCCGGTATATTCAACCGCAGCATGGCCATGAGCATCCCGGGAACAATCTTATCGCAATTCGGAATAAGTACGAGCCCGTCAAAGGGGTGGGCCGTAGCCATGAGTTCGATGGAATCGGCAATGAGTTCCCGGCTGGGCAGACTCATACGCATACCCTCATGCCCCATTGCCAAACCGTCACACACGCCGATGGCCGGAAAAGCCAGCGGCGTGCCGCCCCCCATGCGTACACCGTCCTTCACCGCCTGGGCTATGGTACCCAGATGGATATGCCCTGGAACGATATCATTGGCGGCATTGACCACGCCTATGAGCGGCCGATCCATTTCTTCGCGGGTCATTCCGGTGGCATATAAAAGCGAGCGGTGCGGGGCCCGTTCCAGGCCTTGGGTCATTTTCTTACTGCGCATGTAACCTCCTCTGCGCCAAATGCGTTGTACTCATGTCGCATGCGTTTCCTGCATACGCGCTGGGGTGAGTAAAAGGCAACCAAAAGGCAGCCCGGCCTAAAGCCGACTCGTCAGAGTCATTTCTCTTTTACCGCAATCCAACTGCTTACCGCGCCCACCACGGTCACCCCAGCGATCAACCCCGTGGTGAGTTCCCAGGGCAAAAAATTGATCCGTATCCATAACGGCGCGGTATGAAGCGCGCTTTCCAAACTCATTTGGGTCAACTTCAAAAGTCCCAAGGCCAGCCCCGACCCGATACACCCTTGAAGCGCACCACCAACGAGTAACGGCATTTGGATATACCACCGCCCGGCACCGACAAGTTGGAGCAGTTCCACTTCCTCACGGCGGTGTAAAAGGGCAAGGCGAAACGTGTTACCCACGACTAAGGCGAGAACGAGCATGAAAAACCCGATCACCGGCCAAACCAAATTTTGGCTGATAGCAAGCCACGATCCGGCGGTTTGCATCTGGAGTGGATTATAATGGACTTTTGCCACCTGCGGCAATTCCTGCAAACGTTGCAGCCGCTCTTGGGCCCATTGTTGCGATGCTTCTGCTGGCAAGCGAAATTGCAAAAGCGCTGTGGGGGGCAGGATTGCCTCTTGCTCTGGCTTAAGATCCGTTGCCTCCCGCCCTATAGCCGCGCCCAGCGACCGAGCGGCCTGCTGTGGGGTAAACGTTTTCTTGGACTCCAAACGCGACCAGGATTGCAAGTCTTTCCAATCCTCTTGCACTGCCTGATCTGTGGCGTTTTGTTCCCAATACACTTGAAATTGAACCCTGCCCTGGGGCTTGAGTATCTGGGTATCGATATTGTGCACGAACAAAAGAAAACTGGCCGCCAAAAAGGTGACCAATGTCACCGCAGCCAGGGTAAAAAGTTGAACCCAAGTATCCAGACCGATATCGCGCACTCCGCGCACGAGAAGCCGCCACAATACTGCCATCACAACGACGCCTCCGGCCCCATGGAGGAGCTAAAATTCTCTCCAACCACCTTGCCTTCTTTGAGACAGAGGATCTTTGCCTCAGGCTCGCTCTCCAGCACCTGCCGATTGTGGGTAGCCAAAACCACTGTCGTCCCATGGGCGTGGAAACGCCGAAAGACTTCCAAGAGCCGAGCGGCCAAACGGGCGTCCAAATTTCCTGTGGGTTCATCAGCAAGGAGCACTTGGGGATTGACTACCACCGCTCTGGCGATGGCCACACGTTGCTGTTCTCCACCGGAAAGTTCACCACACGCCTGGGCCTGTTTTGCCTCCAGTCCTAGGCTGCGCAACACAGCACGTACGCGGCGTTTTATCTGGCTTCGTTGCATCCCGCGAACCTCAAGGGCCAGTGCCACATTGGCAAATACGCTGCGTTGCGGCAGAACCTTGAAATCCTGAAATACGACGCTCACATTGCGGCGCAATTTGGGCACATGGCGACGCTTGAGTTCATTGAGATGGAACCCTGCTATATGGGCTCGCCCCCTTTGAACCGGAAGTGAACCGTGCAATATGCGCAAAAGCGTTGTCTTGCCCGCACCGGAAGGCCCGGTGAGAAACAAAAAATCGCCAGATTCGATACGGAACGACACATCCTGAAGCGCCCAACTCCGGCCAAAGGCATAGGAAAGATGCTCAATATGGACCACTCGTCGCGCCCCTTCGCTGTATTATTTATTCACACTTCGTGTACCCACAGGCACGGCACAGCAGACACCCCTCTTGGAACACAAGCTCCTCCCCGCATTCCGGACACGAGTTGTTTTTCAAACCCTGCTCCCCGTCGCGCACTGCCAGGTCCTGCTGCAGATAACGCTGTTCCAAAACCCGACCCACAGCATCGGGAATGGACAGCAAGAGCCCTTTCTTTTGAAAAACCGGGTGCTCCCCACCAATCCCCTTGAGTTGCTTAACCACTTCCCGCACCGGAACTCCGGAACGCAACGCCAGGGAAACAAGGCGCCCAATGGCCTCGGCTTTCGCGGTGATGGATCGCCCGGAGCGGCCGATTGTGGCGAAGACCTCAAAAGGTCGGCCATCCACCTCGTTCACTGTCAGGTACAACTCCCCAAGGCCTGTTTTGACCTTTTGGGTAAAGCCGTACACCACGTCCGGCCGCTGGCGCACAGGGGCGGTACCATTGGCTTCAGTTCCCTGTTGCGTCCGCCGTTCTTCGGTGCTTAAGACCTGTACCGACTTGCACCCGTCGCGGTACACGGTTACGCCCTTACATCCAAGCTCATAGGCCAACCAATAAATATGGCGAATATCGTCTTCAGAGGCATCATGGGCCAAATTCACCGTCTTGGAAACAGCATTGTCGGTGTACTTTTGAAAGGCGGCCTGCATGCGTAAGTGGGCTTCGCCATCAATATCCATTGCGGTCACAAAAACCCGCCGGACCTCCTCAGGGACCAAGTCCATATCCCGGACCGTCCCCCTGCGGGCCACTTCCTCCAACAACCGTTTACTGGCACACCCCGCCGCCTCCAAGGCTTCTTGGATGTAGGGATTGGTTTCCACCAACCGCTCCCCGTCCATCACTTCCCGGACAAAGCTCAGCGCAAACAGCGGCTCAATTCCCGAAGAACATCCGGCCAAAATGGATAAGGTTCCCGTGGGCGCAATTGTTGTGGTTGTGGCATTGCGATACGGCCCCAGATCGTGGCTGGCATACACTGACTCTCCATAGGCCGGAAATGGGCCACGTTCCTTTGCCAATTGCTTGGAGGCTGCACGCGATTCCTTGTGGATAAAGTCCATAACCGCTTCCCCCAAGGATAAGGCCTGGCGGCTATCGTATCCTATCCGCAATTGATAGAGCAGATCCGCCCACCCCATAATCCCCAAGCCAATTTTCCGGTTGGTTTGAACTTGCTGTGTAATCTGCGACAGGGGATAGGTCGAGGCATCAATAACATTGTCCAAAAATCGGACCGCCAGGTGCACGGTGGCTTGGAGTCCTTCCCAGTCAAGGGATTGCTGCGCTACATCGGCGAACCGGCTGAGATTGACGGAGCCAAGATTACACGCCTCATAGGGAAGCAGTGGTTGTTCACCACAGGGATTGGTGGCTTCGATCTCCCCAAGATGCGGGGTCGGATTGTCCCGATTGATGCGATCCAGGAAGATAATCCCTGGGTCACCGCTCTCCCAGGCCTTTTGGACCAACAGGCTAAAGACCTCTCTGGCCCGCAGGCGACCAACTTCTTTCCCGCTTTGCGGGGCGATCAAGGGATAATCGGTATCCGCCTCGACCCGGTGCATGAAATCTTCTGTCAGGGCCACAGAGAGGTTAAAATTGTTCAACTCCCCTTCACGCTCTTTGACCCGGATAAACTCCAAAATATCTGGATGGTCCACGCGCAGGATACCCATATTCGCGCCGCGACGTGTCCCGCCCTGTTTGACCTGCTCCGTGGCGGTGTTGAATATACGCAAAAAGGAAACCGGACCAGAAGCCACCCCCCCGGTGGACCCCACCCGACTGCTCGCAGCACGAAGCCTCGAAAAGGCAAACCCCGTACCTCCACCGGACTTATGAATCAAAGCGGCATATTTGATAGCGTCGAAAATCTCTTCCATGGAGTCCCCGACCGGCAGGACAAAACAAGCGGCCAATTGGCCCAATTCCGTCCCAGCGTTCATAAGCGTCGGAGAATTTGGGAAAAACGAACCAGTGGCCATCAAATCATAAAATCGGCGTGCCAATACTTCCTTGGCGTACGGGGAATGAGGGTATGCGCCTTCAACCTCGGCTATAGCCGAAGCCACCCGCCAAAACAGCTCTTGTGGCGTTTCCATTTCTTCACCCTGCGGCCCCTTGCGCACATAACGTTTGCGCAGAACCAATTCCGCATTCGCACTCAGGGCAAGGGCGGGGAGATCATCCGGTAGCTGCATAGTGCATGTTCCTTTTTTTGCGTATCAAGCGGTCCAAAGCCGCCTTGGTTCGTTCCGACCGGTAGTAGCCTTGGCTCCTGGCAAAGGCGATGCGTCTCTGCACGGCCGTGATATCGATTCCAAAATTTCTTGCCCGATCTGTTAAGCCATAGTGGGTATTCGCTCTATGCACAAAAACACACAAGCGCGGAAAAAGGGGGCGCCTCTCTTTGCGAGGAAAGCGTTGCGAGCCAAGGACCACAATCCTGACTTCGTGTTGTGCGTGGAATTTGTACGCTTCCAGGGTATTCATGCAAATCGCTCATCTCGCTTGGACACGGGGTAAACGCCCCCTAAACTCGCGCGAGGGGAAGAAATGTACCCGTGTAGCGCGCCATTGCCGCTAGTCCAGTGCCCAACGCCGTTACGCCCAGCGGGTAAAGGCCACGCCTTGGCCTTGACAAACACGCTCACGAAGGTCTTCAGCCGTAACGCTGGCTGCCCCGACTTGGGCCACAACGACCCCGGCCGCCAGATTGGCGAGGGCGCAGGCATGGGGAAGTTCCAATCCGGCAGCCAGCCCGAGCCCGGTGACCCCAATAACGGTATCCCCTGCACCAGTAACATCAAATACATGCTGCCCGCTGGTTGGCAAATGCCAGACATCCCCGGAATCCAAAAACAGGACCATCCCTTCAGCGCCTAGCGTCACCAGCACATTGGCGCACTGGTGCGCTTTGAGCAAATGCCACCCGGCCGCAAGAACCTCATCTCGCGTCTGCACCCGCATCCGTGCTCCCTCTCCCGTTTCTTTGCGGTTGGGTGTAATAAGATAGGGCCCGGCATACAAATGGAAATTTCGGATTTTCGGATCAATAAGAACCTTGCAGCCCGAGTGTTGGGCGTACTCTTGGAGTGTTTCCAGCAAAGCGTGATTTAAAGTCCCCTTGCCGTAGTCAGAGACTATCACCACATCAAAGTCCCGAATCTGTTCAGCGACCACCTTGGCAAACCGCTCTCGGCTTTTACACGGCGTCCCATCCATATTTTCATGGTCGATACGTACAATTTGCTGCCCCGCAGCCATAACGCGCGTTTTGCGGGTTGTTTGCCACAAGGGGTCACTTATAAACGTGTGCCGGATACCCTCCTGATCAAATAATTCCCGCAAGCGTTCCCGGGCCAAATCGCGCCCAACGCAGCTGATCAGGACAGGCTCGCCGCCGAGACTACGGATATTGCGCGCTACATTTCCCGCCCCCCCAAGCCGATATTCTTCAGCTTCTACGTGCACCACGGGCACAGGCGCCTCTGGAGATATCCTCTCCACACGTCCCTGCTGGTAGTGGTCCAACATGACATCACCGACCACGAGCACCTTTTTGCCGGCAAGTTGGGGGATCGCCCCTTCTAACAGGGAGGGGGTTAATTGGTCTGGCATGTACTGCTCCATCATTGATCGTCAATACACCACGAGCCGTATCCTTTCACAAACCCAAGTACGCATCTGGACGTTTGCTTCATCGCCCTACCGTATATGCATCCGGGCTGACCCAGCAATGCCGGGCCGTCTTAGCGAAGCACTGCGGCTCTGTGGCAAACAAGCGTCTGAATCGATCCCAACACTACGATGAGCCCGAGTGCGCGAGCTTTTTGCCTCCCCGGGGCGGCCACCGTCCTCAGAGCCGAGGGTCAGCCCTGCTCCTGTCCATCCTCTGATGACTGAACCTCGAGCAAGCAGGCTAGCTATTCGCACAAACCGCTGCCCCTTGGCAGCGGGGGCGCGGTTTCAGACTATCCGAGCACGCTTACCCGGGTTACGATGTTTCACGTGAAACGCTGCCGTCCTCAATCCCCAACACGGCCAAAATTTGCTCGAGTTGCTCCGGGGATTCGTATTGCAAAGAAATTTTCCCCTTTTCCCGGCCACCGCGGAGGTGAATCTTGGCCGGCAGACGCTGCCGCAGTACATCCTGAACATCCTGCAAAAAACGGTCAGGCTGTTTTTGGGAGCCGGGAAGCGTCGCCGCCTTGCGCGCAAAAGGAGCCGGAAAGGCCCCGTGCTCTTTCCAATAGGCGACAATCTTCTCTGTCTGACGAACGGTCAATGCCTGGCCCAGGACAATTTCAAAGAGTTCCAGACGGGCCTCGGTATTCGAAATCCCCATCAATGTGCGCGCATTGCCGGCGGAAAGCTCGGCATCCAAAACCGCCTGGCGGATCGGTTCATCCAATTGTAAAAGCCGTAAACTATTAGCCACTGCCGAGCGACTCTTACACACCTGCTTAGCTAATTCAGCTTGGGAAACACCCATTTCTCCCTGCAAACGCTCCAAAGCCTGGGCCTCTTCAAGGGGGTTGAGATCTTCGCGTTGCAGGTTCTCCAGCAAGGCGAGAACAAGGGATTCCCTGTCACTGAGCTCCCGAACTATGGCCGGGATTGTCTCCAAACCTGCCGTTTGAGATGCCCGCCACCGTCGCTCCCCAGCCACAAGTTCATAGCCTTCAGGGGCCGGACGGAGCAAAACAGGCTGCAACACACCTTGTTCGGTGATGGATTGGGCGAGTTCCGCAAGGCTTTCCTCGGTAAAAGTGCGCCGGGGTTGGTGTGGATTGGGGCGGATAGCGGAAAGACTGATATGCTGGACATCAGAGGAACTTGTCCCACTACCAGGCATATCGTGTGTCTGGTCCGGGGCACTCTGGGTCAATAAGGCATTCAAGCCCTTCCCAAGGCCGCGTGACGTATTGGTCATCTCTTTTTCTCCTTCAAAGCGCTTTATATAGGGGGGCTGCGGTTCTTGCTCCATGGGGTATTGCTCACGGTGTCCTCATCCGGCCCGCCAAAATGTGTAGAAAAAAACGGCAACACGGAACGGACGCACCACACACCAAGTACGCTGGCCACATCGCAATGCAGCACAGACTCGCACCCGTCAACAGCAAGCAGGTCCACGGCCATCAAAACTCTTGCAAAAATCCCGCATAACGTCAGGATCACTGGCGCGAAGAATGCGCGCTAAGTGCTTCCGTTTGTTGGGATTTTCTTTCTTCGGGAACGAAATCGCTATCGGGTTCGGAATCGACGCTGCAGGCCGCTTGATCCTCTCGAACGTGGTGGCCCGCCGAGACGGCTGAGCATCGCGGCCATCCGGTCGAGTTCATCCTTTCGCTTCCAGTTTTCCATCTTGTCCAGCCCCTTGCCGACAACCAGCACATCTTGACCAGTTTCTCGTGTCCAAGCGCCATATCTCTTCGATACCGATCCCGATTTCGATCTGGAGTATCCTAAGAAGCGTATAGACGCTGGCTACAGAAAAATCTATAGTCCACATCCCAAGACCCAAAAGGGGCCTGAAACCATGCACCTTCTCCCAAAACCAGATTCTGGGATTTTGAACCCGGAATGTACGCCCTCACAGCGCCCAGGGGGCGATGCCGTTGTCCGCGTCCTGGCGCTCGTGCCCAGGGTAATCATCCACGTGGGCTTTACAGGCGTAGGAAAAATTATGGGATCGAATTCACGGTTCCAGGGGGAGCAAGGCTGGACACGTTTGACGTGTCTGTTTGCATAGCCCGTAGCCAAAAACGAAGCAAGGAGTTCCGTATGTCCGATATGTTTGAGCCAGTCCAGCCCTTCTATGATGGAAATGGACGATTTTTGGGGTTGTTTATCAGCGCTTCTGTTTGGGAGCAGGTGGACAGCGAGGTCAAGCCGATCTTGGAAGACGCCTTAGCCCGAAACGAGCGCCCCAAAAAACAAAAACCAAAAAAAGAACCGTTGGAAGACTGGAACACCCTGCTCCAATTCTGGGATTTCCGGTATCCTGTGGACAAATCAGTGCATTGCGAGCAATGCGGTAATAGTACAGAAAATTGGGAAGCAGATGAACCGCGCAAATTTCTCCTGAAAACGGCCAACCTCGGCGGACTGGCGGCATTTGAATGCTGCCAATGCCAAGCCCGGATCACGAAGCGTCATTTCAAAGACCATATCGCGGTAGAAACGTCCCCTCCCCATACCTGATTGTGATACCCTAAAACTGCCCAAGTAACCTGTGTCGGTATCAACTCTGATGTACGGAGCCAGGAAACAACAGAGCCCGAGCAGGAGAGCAACACAGGTGGTTGTTCAAACACGAACGCTCATATCCATGCGGAGATAGCCGCTAGATATGAGCGTTCGTGTATTGTAAAGGGCCCAAAACCAAAAAACAAAAACCTGAGGATTGCTCACGGACCACAAAACATCTGACCCCGGCCAGGTATTGCTAGGCCCTCCGCTGTACAAGGGGAAGAGCCGCTCATATACACCCAATCAAACGACCTCTCCCGGTCACAAACAAAGCAAATGGGGAGAGATAAGGGGTGCTTCTGGAAAAGGCGCAAATGGGCTAGGCTGTTTGCTCTTCTGCTGCAGCATACCGCCGCGTGAGTTCAGAGGCGAGGGCGAGGTAGGCCTGGGTCCCTTTTGACCGGTGGTCATAGCACAATGCGGGTTTTCCATAACTTGGCGCTTCCGACAACCGAACATTGCGCGGGATAATGGATTCAAAGGCCTTGCCGGCAAAATAATTGCGCACTTCATTGCGCACTTGTGTTGAAAGGCGGTTCCGGCGATCAAACATGGTCATCACAACGCCCAAAAAGGCGAGTTCCGGGTTCAATCGCCGCCGAACCAAATCGTACGTCCGCATTAAATGCGCAATACCCTCAAGGGCATAATACTCGCATTGTAAAGGCACCAACAACGCGTTTGCCGCGCACAGGGCGTTCACCGTCACCAAGCCCAGGGAAGGGGGGCAATCCAAAAGGATATATTCATACTCGTCACCGATATTTTGCAAAGCCTCGCGAAGATAAAATTCACGGCCGATGCGGTCCACGAGCTCGAGCTCAGCCCCGACCAAATCCGGAGTAGAGGGAACTACGTCCAAATACTCAAGCTGAGTCGGGTAAATAGCGCCCCGGATCTGTTCAGGATCAAAAAGGGCTTGATACACACTCCCCTTTGCCGTATCGGCTTCGATCCCCAAACCACT
Organism: Thermodesulfobacteriota bacterium; assembly: GCA_051747685.1. Taxonomy (GTDB): domain Bacteria; phylum Desulfobacterota; class Desulfovibrionia; order Desulfovibrionales; family Desulfohalobiaceae; genus Desulfohalobium. The sequence continues at coordinate 15,345 of JBNJGM010000015.1, forward strand.
TGAAGCATTGGCCTGGGGATCGCAATCCACCACGAGTACTCGTTTTTCCATTACGGCAAGAGAGGCCGCTAAATTAATAGCTGTAGTTGTCTTTCCCACCCCTCCTTTTTGATTAGCCAGAACAATAATTTGCTGCATGGTTGTGCCTCGCTTGCTTGCCGGTTTAAAGCCGCCCCAAGCGGCTCGCTCCCCTGGTTAGGCCCAGGGCGCAGAAAAGGCCTGCTGCGGGAAGGAGCCTTTGGGCTCTGCCTCCAAGGATCGGAGCATTTCAAGACCCCCAAACAGTCCTGAAGACATCTCGGCTGGATGTACGGCATTCAGCGCGAACACGCAAGCCGGTTAACGCAACAACGCAACACTTGTCGCAACTAGGCCTTATATCGAAAACGAGTCCTTCCCCGAAACCGCCATTTCCAAAAAACAAGGGAGCGAGGCCATTCTGCCATGTTCCCGCTTGGAGGAACCCTCTGTGCTAAGAAGCTGAGCACACACTCATGCCCCCGAGACTCTAGGCAAAATACACATTTTGGTTTTAACGGTCCCATGGATGTTAAAATAATACCCCGTGCGTCAAAACCGTGATTCAAACGGTATTGACGCACGGGTGAGGACAAACTAGCGGAGTAGAATCCATAGGGAGGGGGAGGGCTGTTTTGAATAGCCACAAACGCAATAAGTAACGCAACACCCCAGCGCCCCGGGGCTAACAATGTGCAGCACTAGGTTATGTCGCGAAAGGTACGATGGCAATAGGCACACGCATCATCAAGGGAATCGATTAGGAGAATTACCTCCGGCAAGGACTCGTTTTTAACAGCCCCAGTGAGCTGGTTGGCAAGATGCAAAAAATCCTCAGCTTCTACTAGCCATGGATCGTCTGCAAAATCGTACATTTGACGGCACAGCCGCACAAATTGCGAAACATCCTCTTGGCGCGGAAGCTCTCCGGACGCCACCTCATCCTTCATCCGTTCAAACAGGGGTTCCATTGACGATTTGACTTTTTTCAGATGCATGAACTCCACCCTTCTCTCTTTTCCTCATCTGATTAACCCCTCAGCGACACATAGTGTTCCCCAAAACTTGCCCTAAAGACCACCAGAGGCATGCCTGGCTCTTTGGAGGCGTTAGCCATGGCCACACAGTCGCTGGAGTAGTACCTCATATCCAAAACTGTTCGGTATTACACTTGATAATACCAGGAATACCAACGAATAAAACTGGCCACCCCTTCTTCTATCGGGGTGTCCGGACGAAAGCCGACATCCGTCATAAGGTCGTCAACATCAGCGTAGGTAGCGGGCACGTCACCAGGTTGCAGGGGCAAATATTCTTTCCGGGCCTTTTTGCCTAAACAGGATTCCACCACTTCAATAAAGCGCTCAAGCTCGACGCTGTTATTATTGCCAATATTATACAGCTTATACGGCGCAGGGCTACTACCGGGGTCTGGTTTGGCCCCGTCCCAGTTGACATTCGGCTGTGCCGGGCGGAGCAAGACCCGGAAGACACCTTCAATGATGTCATCTATATAGGTAAAATCCCTCTGCATTTTGCCATGATTAAAAACCTGTATCGGTTTGCCAGCCAAGATCGCCTTCGTGAACAGGAAAAGGGCCATATCCGGACGGCCCCATGGACCATAAACGGTGAAAAACCGCAGCCCGGTTGTAGGAAGGCCGTAGAGATAGCTATAGGTATGGGCCATAAGTTCATTGGACTTTTTGCTGGCCGCGTACAGACTGATGGGATGATCTACGTTGTCGTGAACACTAAAGGGCATAGCGGTATTAAGCCCATAGACCGAACTTGAGGAGGCAAAAACCAGATGCTGGATATGGTGATGGCGACAGCATTCTAATAAGTGGGCAAAGCCATTAATATTGCTATCGATATACGCTTTTGGATTCTCAAGGCTGTAGCGAACCCCAGCCTGGGCCGCCAAATTCACTACATGGGTGAAACCGTACTCTGCAAAAACACGATCAAGTTCCTCCTCTTCAAGCAAGTCGAGCATGACGAATTCAAAGCCGTCATACTCCCGGAGCAAGTTGAGCCGCGCTTCCTTGAGTTCAGGGGAATAATAGGCATTCAAGTTGTCCAGACCCACCACAATATAGCCAGCATCAAGCAGACGTCGGCACAGATGGGAGCCTATAAAACCGGCTGCCCCGGTTACCAAAACACGCATTCAAATCACTCCTTTTGCTCACACTAGACTTGGTTGAACAAGGGCCTCTCAGGAAGCGTCAATCCAGCGCTGGGAAACGGTTTGCAGCCAACGCCAAACAAGTGCCTTAGCCCGCCGATTATCCGGGAGCATATCCTGGGCTCCCGGCAAAGCGAGGACAGGAATGGTGGCAATGGATTCATGCAGGCCATATTGAAACGGGGATTCGGGATACAAGACCTCAAATGCCCGTTGTCCGAAACAAACCACGAGGCGGGGCTGTATCTGGGGCAACCCCTTATGGAAATAGGCAGGAGCGGGAAGAATACGATCCTCTTCCAACATGGACATGGGCCAAAAGGCGAGGGTGCCCGGAGGCCAAGCGCACGAATCGAGGATGTTTTTCCACAAGGTCCGCCGCAGCGGATCAGGGTTTGGCCCAAGATCTTGGGCCAAACGCCAATAGGTCCACACCAGCGGAACTGGTGGCTCAAGCCCGGACAATATGCGCTGCCACGGCTCAGGAAACTCTTGGGCCGGTAAGGCAAAAGAGGCATTCTGAGAGGCAGAAGGAGTTGGGCGAAAAAGATAGCGCAAGCCGAGGCGGTACCAGGTTCCCCAAGGTTCCCCTAAGTTCACATCCCCAAAATCCAATCCCAGACCCTCCAGGCCAACTCACCTTTATCCAAAACCGGCCATTCTTCCTGTTTGCCGGTGACATCAATCACCCAAACCTGATTTGTTGCTGAGCCAAAACCTGTGTCCACTTGGCCAATACGGTTGGCCACAATAAGATCAGCGCCCTTGCGCTCTAATTTTTCCTCGGCAAGGCGTACAATTTCCGCACTGGTTTCAGCGGCAAATCCAATCACCCGTTGCTGGGCTGTTTTTTGTGCGCCCAAGTTCCATAAAATATCCGGGTTGGGAACATACGAAATATCCATCCCGTCGGCCACGGAAGATTTTTTGAACTTTTCCTCACTGCGAGCATCAGGCCGGAAATCGCAGACCGCCGCAGTCAAGCACGCCATATCCATAGTCGGCCACAGACTAAGGCAGCGGTCGTACATTTCTTGGGCCGAAACAACTTCATGGACCTCGACATCCGGGGGTAACCAGGCGTCACACGGCCCCTTGACCACATGTACCCGAGCTCCACGCAACCAAGCGGCCGTTGCTATGGCCCCGCCCATCCTCCCAGTGGATGGATTGGACCAAAAACGCACTGGATCCCAAAATTCCCGGGTTGGCCCAAGGGTAATAAGAATGTCCAGTCCAGCTAAATCTTGGGAGGTTAGGGCGTTGAGCACAAAAGCGGTAATAGCCAAGGGATCGGCCAACTTTCCAGTTCCCTGCTCACCACAGGCAACAAGGCCGGTATCCGGGGGCACAAGCACTGTACCCCGCTTTTGTAAACAGGACACATTGGCTTGGGTTGCTTGAGCCGACCACAATTTCGGATTCATGGCTGGGGCGAGGACAAAAGGACCGGGAAAGGAAAGGGCTTGGCAGGGAAGCATAGCGTCCGCTACTCCCTGGGCCAATTTGGCCAGGGTATTGGCTGTAGCCGGGGCAACGACAAAGACATCACTGGTTTGCCCGGGCTCAAGGTGGCCATAGAGTGCTTCGTGGCCGGCAAAAAGTTTTCCGTAGACCGGGTGGGCGTCGAGGGCTTCAAATGAGAGCGGGGCGATGAAACGCTGAGCCGCGTCAGTCAAGGTGACGCCGACAAACATCCCCATACGCCGCCACATGCGCACAAGATCCAGAGCCTTGTAAGCTGCTACACTCCCACAAACGCCAAGATGGAGACGCTTATGGCGACACATTGAAAATTGATACGGAAAATCCATGGAATGGCGCCCCTAGGCGCCGCAGGTGTTAATCTTGAATAATCATCTCATTATCACGCAGGCCGCTGGTTTTTTCCTCTGAAGTAGCCCGAGGCGTGACCCAGACTTGGAGCTTGGTGGAGAGAGAATGCTCCGTCAAACTTATTATACAATCTTTGTCGGGTTTTTCATAGACCAAAATATACCGTCCATACTTGAAATAGCTCCGAAGTTGCCAATTATCCTTAGGCATATTAGTCATAAAAAAATCAAAAAGCGATACCGTGTCGACTCGACCCTTAAAAACCAATACCCCTATTTTGACGGCCGGGGTTTCAAAAAGTAAAGATTCATCAGGAAGAAGCTCCATTTCTTTAGGCACGAGCACATCTTCAAAATCATAATAAAGATTGTCCTGTTCTTGGGAGGCTTCCTGGCCCTGGGAAAAGGTACCGTTTCCAGGATTTCCTGACGAAGAGCCTTTCTGGGTACTGGCACACCCCATCAGCACGAACAACAACGCGGCAATCAAGAATAAACGTGGCATTTTTCCTCCCGCCTAAACGGCGATCTCAGCTCAAAAGTCAAAGCAGGATGTTTTTCCTCATATACCCAAAGGATCCGCCAAGCGCAACATGCTCGTAGCGCACCCACCGGAAATCTGATGACCGCGCTCCGGCTCAAAGACATTGCCGGAGCAAAAACATTGTTCTTTTTCCAGGGCCCCCGCGGGACATGGCTCCAGAAAATCTACCCGATACCCTTGGTCCCGGAAACATCTTTAAGGAGAAATAGTATGTCCGCAGAACATTTCAACAGCCTCACAGCGGCTGCCCATGCCATTCACAGCGCCAATTGCGCAATAGCCTTTACCGGGGCGGGAATCTCTGTGCCCAGCGGCGTTCCGGACTTTCGAAGTCCCGGTGGATTATGGTCCAAATATGATCCGGAACGTGTGTGCTCAGAATGGGCACTGCGCATGAATCCCGAGGGGGTGTGGGAATTTTTGCAAGACGCCCTCGCCCTTTTTGAAAAGGCTCGCCCCAACCCAGCGCACTACGCCTTGGCCGCAATGGAAAAAAGTGGGGCTTTAGAGGCGGTCATCACCCAAAACATCGACAACCTGCACCAAGAAGCGGGATCACAAAGCGTTGTGGAATATCACGGGAATTGCCAACGCTTTTACTGCCACGGGTGCGGCCGGGGCTACCCCTGCCAGGACATCTACGCCCAGTTGCAATCCGCTCTTCCCCTTTTATGCCCAGACTGCCAACACATTGTGCGCCCTGATGTCGTGTTTTTCGGTGAGGCCATACCCGGAGACGCTGTACAGCGTAGCAGCGATTTGGCGCGTCGGGCAGATGTCATGCTTATTGTCGGCACTTCGGGAACGGTGGCTCCGGCCAATATCCTCCCCCAGGAAGTAGCGGCGCGGGGTGGTACTGTGATTGAATGCAATATGGGCCCCACCGCGTATTCGGCCATAACCTCCATCCGCTTCGACGCTCGGGCCGAAGAGATCCTGCCCCAACTGGAACAACGAGTCACTGCGTTGGCAAACAGCCCCGCCTGAGCCTCCCTGGAGGAAGTACAGATGCGGTGCCAGGCGCGGGTTCAGGAAACCAAATACACACCTCTCGCCCCCAGGGATCCGGCAAGCCGTGCTTGTACACCCGATTCCTGGGGGGATAAACGCTTAGGATCACTGGCGCGAAGAATGAGCGTCCAGTGCATCCGCTTGTTGTGATTTTCTTTCTTCGGGATCGAAATCGCTATCGGGCTCGGAATCGACGCTGGAGGCCGCTTGATCCTCTCGAACGTGGGAGCCCGCCGAGACGGCTGCGCATCGCGGCCATCCGGTCGAGGTCATCCTTTCGCTTCCAGTTTTCCATCTTGCCCAGCGCCTTGCCAACAACCAGCACATCTTGACCCGTTTCTCGTGTCCAAGCGCCATATTGCTTCGATCCCGATAGCGATCCCGATTTGGATTGTCCTAACATGGGGTTTTCAGGGATTTAAGAGCGCCCTTCAGGGTTTTCAAAAAACACCCAAGAGTTTGCGGGGACCAACAGCAAGCCCCCTCATATACGAGTGAAAAAGCCAGCACAGATCAAGAGGGCGCTGGCAACGTTAGCGGTGCTGTACTTGCATACGCCGCAAACGCTTAATCAGGCCCGCCGTGGAGGAATCATGGCCGTGACCTGTTTCCGAGCCGGTCAGTTCGGGTAAAATAGCCTTTGCCAATTGTTTGCCCAGTTCAACGCCCATCTGGTCAAAGGAATTGATATTCCAAACCACTCCCTGCACAAACACTTTGTGTTCATACAGGGCAATAAGGGCCCCCAAGACTTCTGGGGTGAGCTGTTCAAAAAGAAGCGCATTCGTGGGCACATTTCCAGGAAACGTCTTGTGTACAGCCAATTCGGCTGCATTCTGTGGCTCAAGGCCCTGGTCTTGTAAATGCGCTTGCGCCTCACCCAGAGTTCGGCCGGTCATAAGGGCCTCCGGCTGGGCCAAAAAATTGGCCAATAAAATAGCATGGTGCTCGTCTAACGGATGCTGCGGCCGTGCCGGGGCAAGGAAATCACAGGGGACCAGATGCGTTCCCTGGTGCAGGAGCTGATAAAAAGCGTGCTGCCCGTCCGTGCCCGCCTCACCCCAGACAATCGGGCCCGTGGGATAGTCAACCACCTCACCGTCCAGGGTTATCCGCTTCCCATTGCTTTCCATATCCAATTGCTGCAAATAGCGCGGCAAAAGGCCCAAGGACTGATCATACGGCAGTATCGCCTGGGTCGGAGCCCGAAAAAAATCATGGTACCAAATGCCGAGCAAGGCCAGGATCACTGGCATATTACTACCAAGGGGGGCGCGCTGGAAGTGCCGGTCCATGCGCTGGGCGCCGTGCAAAAGCGCTCTGAAATGATCCATGCCCACATACAAGGCAATGGACAAACCTATGGCCGACCAGAGGGAATAACGGCCTCCGACCCAGTCCCAAAAAACAAACATGTTGCGTGAATCAATACCGAACGCTTCCACCGCTTCGGTATTGGTGGACAAGGCCACAAAGTGCCGGGCCACGGCGTCCCGATCCCCGTAATAGTTGAGGAGCCACTTCTTAGCCGAATTGGCATTGACCAATGTTTCCTGGGTGGTGAAACTTTTCGAAGCGACTATAAACAGGGTCGTCTCCGGATCAAGTCCGTTGAGGGTGCTGTGCAGGTGGGTCCCGTCAATGTTGGACACAAAATGCACCCGGAGGTTTTCCCGTCCATAGGGTTCTAAGGCATGACAAACCATGCGCGGCCCCAAATCTGAACCGCCAATCCCGAGATTAACAATATCGCGGACCGGCTTGCCCGAATATCCAGTCCAGTCACCGCTGTGCACGGCATGCACAAAGGCGTCCATCTTCTCCAACACAGCATCCACATCAGCCGTGACCTCCTGGCCGTCTGCGGTATAGTTTTCCCCTGGAGCGTGCCGGAGTGCAGGGTGTAAAACCGCCCTCTCTTCAGTCACATTGATCCGCTCGCCACTGAAAAGCGCCTGTCGCTTTGCTCCCACATCTGCCTCTTCCGCCAGGGCCAGCAGGAGATCAAGGGTTGTTTCGGTGATCCGATTTTTGGAATAATCAAGAAAAATATCTCCCGCTTGCAACGTAAAACGGGGGAAACGGTCTGGATCTTCATCAAAAAGCTGGCGCATATGCAGGTGTTTCGTTTCGTCGAAATGCTCCTGTAAACGCCGCCAAGCATCGTAGTGGGTTGCCTTTGCCATACGGACACTCTCCTTACTTATACAAATGGGGACGCATTCCGGATACAGCGAGCACAATCCAATCTGCGTTCAGCACCAGCCAAGGCCTGTAAAGCGGGTGCCAAAAACAGACCCTTTTCCCACGTCTTGTGAACGCGAGTCTGCAGCATTGCCCTACCTATACGCCGACCGTCCTACACGGCAGCAATCATGCCCAGTAATCCACAACCCGGCGGTCAGCGACCACGTCCTTAATAAAAGCCACACATTTCTGATGCTCGGGGTGGATCTGATAGGCGTCAAGATCTTCTTGGGTATCGAACTCAGTATACAACACTATATCACAGGCCGGACTGGCTTGGGCTATCCGAGTGCTTACTTCCAGATACCGCAATTCAGGAATAAGGCCGGGCAAGGCCTGGAGCATATCCGTCATCACCTTGGCATTGGCGGACGCGCTTTGGCCATTGGCCTCCTCTTTCAGGGTCCACATAACAATATGCTTCATCATACCCAAAACTCCTGTCGTTTATATGTGTCTCGAAATCTGTAAACGATCACCATCTGTGAACACCCGGTCCCAGACCGGGAAGGCAGCATCGAAGAGATGCAAAAAACCACCAGGAAAGCTCAAAACCACTTTTGACCGGCTCAACTTGCCGAGATCCCTTTCACGGTGACCCAAGGGGGTCTCGCCGTCAATGTCAAAAGCCCTATCTCGCAATAAGGGCATCTGTAGCGAAGCTTCCCAGGCCCATGAACAGTCAACAGCAACCGTATGGGACAGATATCTCGGCCACAAACCAATACAGTGCCCCCTGTGGCCGGACGAGCGTGGCCGGTAAACGGGGGCTTGGTACAGATTGCAGCACCGCTTTGGTCACATCAGCTTTTTGGGCGCCGGAAACAAGAAAGGCGACATTTCGAGCCGCATTCAATACCGGCAACGTCAAACTCAGGCGGGGCAAGGCCGGATCGACCCCGGCCGGAGGAGAATCAAGCGCGGCCACCCACTTTTCTTGGCATTCAAGTAACGGGGAGTGCGGAAATAAAGAAGCCGTATGGCCGTCACTGCCAAGTCCCAGCAAAAAACAGTCAAAAACCGGTGCTGTCTGGGAGCCAAAAAAAAGGGCTAGTTCGTCTGCATACGCCTGGGCGTCCGAAGCCGGAGACATCCCCTGCACCGGCATAGGATAACACCGCACCGGAAGTTGCCCAGCCCGGTCTAAAAACCGGCTGGAAAATTGACCAAAATTGCTGTTTGTATGGGAATACGGAACCCAGCGTTCATCAACCCAAAAAACACACATCTGCGCCCACGGCAAACGCTGGACCCATTCAGACTGGGCCAAAAGAGCAAAAAGGGCCAACGGGGTATTGCCCCCAGAAACGCCGAGGGTAAAAAAACCCCGGGCTCGGACCGCTTCATTGGCGCACTGGACCAAAAATTCAGCCACCTTCGGGGCCAATTGCGCAGCAAAAGGCACAACGTGCCCCCATGTCGCTCCTGAGCGTCCGGGGAGAAAAAGCTGCCGATATCCGGACATCGAACACCACACCTTGCAAGGAACAGTTGAATTTTTTTGTTCCGCAAACAGAGAAAGGACAGCCCAGCACCCAATTCCGAGTATACCGCCTTGATTGGGTGAAGCCGGATCCTGGGTTTTGAACCCGGCCTGGAAACATCTCTGCGGCCGTTTGCGGCCCAAACCATCGTGTCACGCCCAAGCGGGAGATCGAACCCTCCTGGCAACTGACCCCAACGACCTTTTCCAGGCCGGAAGCGGGAACATCTCGGAACCGGGCCTGTACACCATTAATGCAAGGATTCAGGGAGCCCTATCTGTTCACGTTGACGGCAAACCGCAAGAGCAAACCGAAAAAAATTCTGGAATCAGGTCCATGGAGCCGTATATTTAAAGTTCCCCTGGCCGTTGGGGCACTGCAAGGATTTTTATAAAGGGGGTAAAAAACGGCGAGCCGCGTCAGGACCCCACGAACCAGCCTCGTACATGTGCAACCGTTTTTCCGATTGCTCGCTCTCACTTTCTTGCAAAATCGGGGTCAAAAACCCCCAACACAGCTCCACACCGTCTTGGCGCCAAAACAGGGTTTGGTCGCCCAAGAGGCAATCCAAAAGGACCTTCTCATAGGCCTCCAACACCGAGCCCGAGGTGCCTTGGTGGTAGTCAAAGTGCATGCGCACCGGCCGGAGGCAGACCTTCCCCCCAGGGACCTTGGTTTGGAATTCCAAGCTGACTTCTTCGCGCGGCTGGATCCCTAACACAAGCGTATTTGCAGCAATATCCTCGCTCAAAACGCCTCGAAAAAGGGAATACGGCACATGCTTGAATTGGATGCGTATCTCCGTTCGCTTGGCTGCCAAACGCTTCCCCGAAACAAGATAAAATGGGACGCCCTGCCAGCGCCAATTATCCACATAAACCCGCATAGCAGCAAAGGTTGGCGTAAGGGAATCCTGAGGCACACCAAGCTCCTCCCGATAGCCTCCAACAGGATCCCCTCCGATACTGCCGGCGGTGTATTGGCCGAGTACCAAATCAGACTCTACGCGCTGGGGATCAAAAGGGCGCAAGCAGCGATAGATTTTCGTCTTTTCATCACGGATACGATCCGCCTCAAAATGCGAAGGGGGTTCCATACCGCTCAAGGACAAAAGCTGCAGCATATGGTTTTGAAACATATCCCGCAGCACCCCAAAGCGGTCATAATACCCGGCGCGATGCCCGACACCCAATGATTCCGCCGCTACGATCTGCACGGAATCCACATACCGTCGGTTCCAGACCGGCTCAAAAATCGTATTCGCAAAACGGAGCATAAGGATATTTTGAACCGTCTCTTTAGCCAGATAATGATCGATGCGAAAGATTTGGTGCTCGGCAAACGAGGTATGCAGACTGGCATCAAGGGCTTCGGCCGAGGCCAAATCGCGACCGAAGGGCTTTTCAACAACAAAACGACTCCACCCCCGCTTCTCAGAGGCCAATCCGCTATCACCCAAGCCCTGAGCAATGGCTGTATAGGCATCAGGTGGTACGGCCAAATACAAAAGGCGATTGCCCTGCAAGCCAAAGGCGGTATCGATTTTTTCAAGGTCCCGGGCCAGGGGCGTAAAGTCCTGGTCATACGCCTGTTGCACATACCGCAATCGAGGCGCCAAATCCTCCCAAAGCGACAGCGTGAACTGCGGGGTTGCCCGAACCTGATCCTGCATGGTCCGCCGGAATTGTTCGTCGGTCCAGGGGCTCCGACCGACCCCCACAATGGCAAAACGCGGCGGTAAAATCCCCCCCGCGAATAACGAAAACAAGGCCGGGAAGAGCTTGCGGGAGGTCAAATCGCCAGTGGCCCCGAAAATGACGATTGCCGCGGGCTCTTGCAGCGGATCCGGACGGCAGGAGCCATACTGCGGGGTTTCAGAATGGAACTCGGTTTGTGGTGGGGGGATTTCGGGCATACGTGCCTCCTTCTGGGTGACAGGGCGCGCGCCAACATTAAGCCGGGTTAACAAAGTCCGTTTTCAGGAAATGCGGCGCACAGCATGCCCCCCGAATTGCTCCCGCAGGGCAGCCAACAATTTGTCGGCAAAATTGTCCTCATCCCGGGAACGAAACCGTTGCATCAAGGCCAAGGTCAATACCGGGGCACTGGTTGCAGAGCGAACCGCCTCCTCCACGCACCAGCGACCTTCTCCAGAATCCTCGACATAGCCAACCACCTCGCTGAGGCGCGGATCTTGGGTAAAGGCCCGTCCAGCCAATTCCAACAACCAGGAACGGATAACACTTCCGTTTTGCCACAGCCGGCTCACGGCGGCATGGTCCAAATCCGCCCCATAGGGGGAATTTTCCAACAGGGCAAATCCTTCCGCATAGGCCTGCATCAGGCCGTATTCAATACCGTTATGGACCATTTTCACAAAATGCCCGGCCCCGGTTGGCCCGCAATACAAAAACCCTTGGTCCGGGGCCAGGGAACGCAACAACGGCTCAACATGCGCATAGGCCTTCGGAGCGCCCCCCACCATAAGACAAAACCCCTTTTCCAGACCCCAAATACCGCCACTAACACCAACGTCCAAAAACTCAACCCCAAGTGCCTGGAAACGAGCTTTGCGTCCCTCGGCCTCGCGATAATCGCTATTGCCCCCATCGATGACGATGTCCCCAGCAGCGGTCAATGACTCGAGTTCCGTGAGGTACTCACCCAATACAGCACCCGCTGGCAACATACACCACAACACCCGAGGCGGCTCCAGTTGCTGCACACATTCGGCGAGGCTTGAGCAGGCCACGGCCCCGTGTTCGGCTAGGGCCTGGGTGCGCTCATAGCTCCGGTTATAGGCCACCACTTCATGCCCTGCACTTAGCAGACGCCGGGCCATATTCCAGCCCATGCGCCCAAGACCTACCATCCCTATCTGCATAGACCCTCCTCTCGGTGTTGTGTACGGCTGACAAGCGTGGCCAACATGCCCCAAACCACTTAACCCATGGGCAGGGACCGTTCTTCATAGAGAAACAACATACCCTTGACCACTCTATACACCAACCACACGGTGGCCACAAATACAATCGGGATACCGATAAGCACAACCGCAGTGACAGAGCCCACCGACAGCCACAGCAACCCCCACCAAAAAGTGCGGATTTGCCAGCGGAAATGGCTTTCCAGCCATGTTCCGCGGGCATCCTCCCTTTTGATATAATTCAAGACAATCGCGACAATCGCTGTAATACCGAAAACCGGGGAGGCCGCATATAAAATATAGGTGACCCAGGTCAGCTTACGGGTACTTTGCAATAAACTCCGCTTATCAGGGATGCTCTCCCAACTGCCACCGGAAAAGGCCATAATCGCGCTCCTGGTTCAGGATAGAACAATACACGAGCCGCATCAGTAAACGATTGCGCCCGCAGTGGTAACGAATCAAAGAAACTCGCCAGCTCGGAACATTGCCGGGGAGGGAGGCGATCAGTCAAGAAATATACAGCGGACAAACTGATCCGACTTGCTCCATTGTCTGCTTCGCGGTAGGAACAAAAAGCCCACAAACATCAGGATAGGGATGCATGTACCCCTTACGCTGCCTTCTCGCCCATCCGGATCCACACATCCGGCATATATTGCGCTCGCATTGCGACAGCGCCGCTTGGGTGCGTGTCCTGGGAGAGGCGAGCCAAGCCGCCGAGGCCTTAGAACTGGCCGAACATATCGAATACGGTGCCCTTTTTTTGGATCCTGGCCCCATGGGGGATTGTTCCGGTTTAGAATTGGCGCGTGTTTTACGAGAACGACCCATCCCCCCGGCCCTTCTGTTCATCGCCCAGACCCAGGACTTGGCCTTGGCTGCCTTTGACATCGGTGCTGTGGACTATTTTCTATGGCCCGCCTCCAGCGAGCGCCTTCTCCAATCGTTACGCAAACTTCAAGCCCATACCCCCACATCCTCCTTGGGCGCACCGCGCGCAGGTTTTTCGGGCACAGCCCCCACGGCTGCTCCCCAAAACACCGTACATATCGCTATGGAAAACAGCACCGAAGACGACTTCGTCAAAGCCCTGGAAGCGGCCTGGACGGACCCCCCCCCCCGTGTCGCTCCCCAAGCGCCGAAAAAACTTCCGGTCCAATCTGAAGGGCGAACCCTGCTCATCCCCTTCGCCCATATCGTCTATATTGCCGCAGAAGACGACTATTCCTTCGTGCACACCACGTCCCAACAATACCTGAGCGCCTCCAGACTCAAAGACCTGGAAAACCGACTCGCTCGATACCGTTTTTTTCGTATTCACAGAAAATACCTCGTTAATCTAGACATGGTCACTGAGGTCAACGCCATGCCCGGCTCCAATCTCATGCTGCGAACAGCGGGATCACCGCGCATGGAACTCCCCGTGAGCCGGCGCCGTATCCAAGACTTAAAAACCGTCTTGGGCCTGTAACCCTGAAAAGACCCTGGCGCGAACCAATGAGGGCCCTGTTTGTGTTTCTTGCTCGCCTCGCCCAAGGCAGCCTGGCCTTCTAGCCACAACAGATAGCAGCACCGAAGCCGGTTCTGGTTTTTTTACGCATGGTCTGGAAGCTGTCTGCGGGAATACGGCACCTAAATCTATAAACGGGACCTCGTACCACTCTGTTTCACGGCTCCAGAATGGGGCAGCCCAGATTCCTGCTGGCTCAGCTCCAAGCAAGGAAGAACATCAGAGCAAAATCCTTGTGGAAGGTCCTGGATAACCGTGAAAAACGCTTCGTCAAAGGAAACGATCCTATGCCCACACCCCCTTTTCAACACGACGACCATCTGTTCCGGCCAGCGGCCCAGGTGCGCCTGGAAGCCAATCTCGCTCAGCAGGAAATCGAACCGACCCGGGCCTGGTCCGAAGAGTACCCTACGGCGTTTTGGGAGCACGCCGCCAAAGAGTTAGAGTGGTACGCTCCGTGGCAGCAGGTCTATGATAACGCCGCGCCGGCGACATGGTTTCCAGGCGCACGCTGTAACATCGTCCACAATTGCCTGGACCGCCATGTTTGTTCCGCCAACCGGAACAAACTCGCCCTGCTGTGGGAAAGCGAGACCGGAGAGACCCGAAAATGGACCTATTTTGAACTCGCCCGGGAGGTAAACCGCTTGGCGGCGGGCCTGCGCCGCTTGGGCTTTCAAGCTGGTTCGGTCTTTGTCCTCTGCCTGCCCTCGATCCCCGAAACCGTTGCCGCAAGTCTGGCCATAGCGAAAATTGGGGGTATTCAAAGCCATATTTTTGTCGGCTTTTCCGCAAAAATCCTGCGCTCCCGGATAGCCGACCTGCAAGCCGACTGTGTGCTGTGCGCCGACGGTTTTTCCCGCAACGGCCACATCGTCGCTTTGAAGGATCTCGTGGATGATGCCCTCACCCACCCCGACTGCGATAGCGTTGACATCAATATCGTTGTCCCCCGTTTGGGGCTGCAGCCCTCGCTGCGCGCTGACCGTGATCTGCTGTATGAGGACGTCCTCTTCGGCCATGGCGGCCCGGAACCAACACAAAACCTTCCCAGCGACCATATCCTCTTTGTCCAATATACTTCCGGCACCACAGGGGATCCCAAAGGCGTAGTCCACACCCACGGCGGGTATATGGTCGCCCTGAACCGCACCATGCAATGGGTATTGGACAGCAAAGCCACTGACATCATCTGGTGCCAAGCCGATCTTGGCTGGATAACCGGTCAAAGCTACGCCCTCTGGGGGCCTTTATTGGCGGGCTCCACTACCTTTCTCTACGAAGGCCATCCCTTGTACCCCAAGGCCGACCGTCTGTGGCGGATTGTCGAAACCAGCGGCATCAGTGTCCTCTATACAACGCCCACCCTCATGCGCATGGTTAAACGGTATGGGCGCCGTTTCCCTGAAGAGCACAACCTCGGGACATTGCGCCTGCTCGCTTCAGTGGGCGAACCCTTAGCCCCAGAGATCTGGCTTTGGTGGCATGAACATATCGGCGGCAATCATTGCCCTCTTCTCAATACTTGGTGGCAAACCGAAACCGGCACTATTGTCATCTCGTCCTTACCAGCGAACACCCTCAAACCCGGCTCCGTGGGCCGGCCCCTG
Source organism: Thermodesulfobacteriota bacterium (assembly GCA_051747685.1). GTDB lineage: Bacteria > Desulfobacterota > Desulfovibrionia > Desulfovibrionales > Desulfohalobiaceae > Desulfohalobium. The sequence goes on from JBNJGM010000015.1 coordinate 30,724, forward strand.
CCGGGGATCAAAGCCGAAGTAGTTGATACGCAGGGCCACCCCCTACCGGCCAATGAAAGCGGCCACCTGGTGCTGTCCGGAAATTGGCCCAGTTTTTTCAAAGGACTTTTCCGCGAAAACGCCACGCGTTTCCCCACCTACTGGTCTCCGGAAACACAGCTCTATTGGACCGGAGATTTGGCACGCCAAGACGAAGACGGGTATTTGTGGATACTGGGCCGGGCGGATGATGTCTTGAATATCGCCGGACATATTCTCGGCGCCGCTGAATTCGAAAACGCCCTGCTGCGGCATCCCCACGTACATGAGGCCGCTGTGGTTCCCATCGCGGACAAAATCCGCGGTCAAGCCGCACAAGCCTTTGTCGTGCTCAAAGAACAGGCCCCGTACAGCGAGGATTTGCCTACGGAGTTGACTGCACTCGTGCGCCAAGAACTCGGCCCAGTAGCCCTTGTAAAATCCATCTCTTTAGTGGACGCATTGCCGAAAACCGATTCCGGGAAAATCCTGCGCCGTACACTGCGCGAACAGGCCGAGGCAGGAACCCGATTGTCGCCGTAAACTTAATTTTGAGGGTATTACAACAGCCAGACCCTTGGCCCGGCGCATTCAAAGGCCTCTATCCGTGCAACACCGGCTGACACAACACCGCCGCACAGGAGACAGCAATCGCATGTTCCAATTCCTAAAAAAATGGAGGAAAGAAGTACACGGATCCCGGGACCTCGTTTCTAGTCAGTAAAAAGGTTTTTTCCTTTCTCCACCGTTCACCGGAGCCTACCGACCGTTTACCGAAAAAAAACTGCTCTTTTTTCCCACCTTGGCCAACTTGAGTTCTGAAGGCACCTTTTTCGATTCTTTTTCTTCATGAACTCCAGGAGGCCAACCATGACCAGACCAAAATCTACCTACTGGCAAAAAAACCTTCGCCTGATGGCCGGACTGCTCTTTGTCTGGGGCACTGTTTCTTACGGTTTCGGCATTTTCTTCGTCGTTCCCCTAAATACCATAATGCTGGGCGGCTTCCCTTTGGGATTCTGGTTCGCCCAGCAAGGGTCCATCCTTGTCTTTGTCGTTCTCATCTTTGTCTATGCCTGGCGCATGAATCACCTCGACCGACGCTACGACGTCCATGAATAATCGCTGCGCTTATCTCACACGAGAAAAGCCCGGGGAACGAATAGGACCGACAGAAGCGCGCTTTTCCACGACAGACGCCCAAGCAGGAGGATGGCCATGAATTCGGTGAAAATGTGGACCTTTATTTTTGTCTTTTGTACCTTTGGTCTCTATTTATATATAGCCTGGCGCTCGCGAGTGAAAGACACCAAAGGATTTTACGTTGCCGGAGGAGGGGTGCCAGCTTTGGCCAACGGCATGGCCACGGGCGCGGACTGGATGAGCGCGGCCTCCTTTATTTCCATGGCCGGCTTGATCTCGTTTATGGGCTACGAGGGGTGTATCTACCTCATGGGCTGGACAGGGGGATATGTTTTGCTGGCCCTGTTCTTGGCCCCGTATTTGCGCAAATTCGGCAAATTCACGGTCCCCGATTTTGTCGGCGATAGGTACTATTCAACCACAGCGCGGATCGTGGCCCTGATCTGCGCCATTTTTGCCTCCTTGACCTACGTGGCGGGCCAGATGCGCGGGGTGGGCATTGTCTTTAGCCGTTTCCTGGAGGTGGAAGTCACCACCGGTGTGGTGATCGGGATGGCCATCGTCTTTTTTTACGCCAGTCTCGGCGGCATGAAGGGCATCACCTGGACCCAGGTAGCCCAATACTGCGTCATGATCGTGGCCTTTATTATTCCAGCCGTGGCCATTTCCCTGAAAATCACCGGACAACCTATACCCCAGATAGGTTTTGGGAGTACGATCAGCTCCGGCAGCCACGCCGGCGAATACCTTTTGCACACCCTGGACCAAATAAGCACTGATCTCGGATTTCGCGAATACACCTCTGCCTTTGGGACGGGGAACAAATCCATGCTCGACGTCACCGCCATCGCCTTAGCGCTGATGGTGGGCACGGCCGGCTTGCCCCATGTTATTGTCCGATTTTACACCGTGCCCTCGGTTCGGGCCGCTCGCCTCTCCGCCGGTTACGCCCTGCTGTTTATCGCCCTTTTGTACACCACAGCCCCGGCCGTATCCGCCTTTGCCCGGTACAATATGATCAATGCCCTAAACGGAACCCCCTACACCGAAGCCCCGGGCTGGTTTGCAAATTGGGAGGACTCCGGGTTGGTGGCCTGGTTGGATAAAAACAATGACGGTCGCATCCAGTATCGCGCCGGAAAAGCGTTTGAGGGCAAACCGGAATTCAAGCCCGCCCGCGGCACCTCCGACCAGCGCCTGCTCAGCAACACGCCCACCGCCAATACCAACGAACTCTATGTCGACAGGGATATTATGGTTTTAGCCAATCCGGAAATCGCCAATCTGCCGCCCTGGGTCGTGGCCTTGGTTGTTGCCGGCGGGCTCGCTGCGGCCCTTTCCACCGCCTCAGGGCTACTTTTGGTCATCGCTTCCTCAATATCCCACGATCTGTACTACAGGGTGCTCAACCGACAAGCTACGGAAAAACAGCGTTTACGCCTGGGGCGGATTATGATCGGCATCGCCGTGGTTGTCGCCGGCTATTTCGGAATCAATCCCCCGGGATTCGTGGCCCAGGTCGTTGCTTTGGCCTTTGGCCTGGCCTGCTCCTCGTTCTTCCCCATTTTAGTACTCGGTATTTTTTCCAAACGGGTGACCAAGCAAGGGGCCATCTCAGGTATGATCGTCGGGATCGGATTTACCATCCTCTACATTGTGCAAACCAAATTCCTGGGCTTTGACCCCTGGTTTTTCGGAATCAGCCCTGAAGGAATAGGAAGTATAGGCATGTTGCTCAATTTCGCGACCACCCTGACTGTCTCCATGTTTACCCCCCCGCCCCCGCCGGAAATCCAAGAACTGGTGGAAAATGTGCGCACCCCGCGCGGCGCGGGCATGGCGGTGGACCACTAATTCCGAATGCCCCGCGGGAGCTTGTTCTCCCGCGGGGGACATAGGAGCGAGCAATGCCTAGAAACCACCAGCCCAAGCTGCAAAATCACCAATCTGTCCTAGAGTTTTTGGGACAAACCCTGCCCTTTGCAGATTTACCGCCATCCACCGTCACTACACTGGCGCATAACTGCGCCATTGATTTCGTCCCCCAGGGAACCCTGCTTTTTAAGGCCAACGAAACAGAAGTGACGGCGTTGCTGCTTATACAACAAGGAGGGGTTCGGCTTTTTATCCATGACCACACCGGAGTTCCCATTTTAACCGACTACCGCGGCGAAGGGGACACGCTTGGTGGCTTGGCCCTTTTGCGCGGCAGCAAGGCAACAATGAACGCCGAAACAGTAGAGGACACCTTTTTTTTGGCCATCCCAGCCAAACAATTCCACCAACTCCTCAATGCCAACCCTACGGTGGCCAAACATTTTATCCATCGCTTTTCCGGCGAGTTTCTTGACCGCGCTCTGGAGAGCTTACGGCAAAGCAGTTTCCACAGCCAGGCCCACACACCGTTGCCCCTGTTCACCACCCGTGTGGAGGAGCTCGTGAGCCGCCCCTTAGTGGGGCTACCCAGCCACGTACCCCTCTGGCAAGGAGCGGAAAAGATGAGTCGCGAAGGTGTGGGGGCCTTGATCCTTTATGCCGAAACCACCCCCATAGGAATTGTCACGGACAAGGACTTTCGGGACAAGGTCGTCGCGCAACGCCTTGATGGTTCAGCCCCCGTATCTACGATAATGAGTGCGCCGGTGGAAACCGTTGCTCCCGGCACGAGCAGTATGGACGCCTTGGTTACCATGATGCACAAGCACATCCACCACCTTCTCGTGCAGGACCCGGAGGCGAAGCCGGTGGGCCTTATCTCCTCCCATGATTTTATGCTCTTGCAAGGACAATCCCCATTTTCCCTGTTCAAAGAAATACAGCAAGCCACGCACCTGTCCCAACTCCACGGCGTGGCAGAGAAGCAAACTCGGCTTATGGCCAGCTTATTCAGACAGGGCGCCAAGATAACCCACCTGGGGCACCTAAACGCGGCCTTGTACGATCTGCTCACCGAACGCCTGTTGACCCTGCTTCAAGAACGTCTCGGCCCGCCGCCAGCACCCCTGTGTTGGATGTGTATGGGCAGCGAAGGCCGTCTGGAACAAATCTTGCCCACTGACCAAGACAACTGCCTTGTGTACGGGCCTGTGCCCCAAGAGACTCTTTCCGAGGCCCCAACCTACTTCCGAGAATTCGGGCAGGCCATGGTCAACGCCCTTGTCGATTGCGGATTCCCACCTTGTCCCGGTCAAATGACCGCTGCCACTGAACAATGGAACCGTTCCTTGGCCTCTTGGGAAAACGCGTTCACCCGTTGGCTGCGCGAACCAAGCTCTACGGAAATCATGCTGGCCACTATTTTTTTCGATTTGCGGCCCGTGGTCGGGCATATCGCCCTTGGTGAAAAACTGCGCGGGCACATCCGCAGCAAAGTCCCCCGGGAAGAAATTTTTTTGCGACACCTTGCCGAGGACAGCCTCGCCTCGCGGCCACCGCTGACCTTTTTCAAACAATTTGTCATGGAAAAAAATGGCGAAGCCAAAAACCGTTTAGATATAAAAGGCCGGGGACTTGTGCCCCTTATCGATGGCGTCCGCGTGCTGAGCCTGGCTGCGGGCATAGAAGGGACGAACACCGTGCAGCGGCTTGAAAATCTCCAGGCTCAGGGCACAATTTCTGAAGAGTTCTGCTCTGAACTCACCGAAACATTTGAATTTTTAACCCAAATACGCACAACTCACCAATTGTACCAATGGGAGCACGGCATGGACTTCGACAATTGGATTGCGCCTGAGGCGCTGACTTCTCTAGAAAAAAGGACGTTAAAGGAAGCTTTTACGATCATACGACGGCAACAGCAATTTACCCGGGACAGATTTCGCCTCCGGATCTAGCCCCACAAAGGTCGAATGATGAAATTTTTTTCCCTGCCCCAATTGGAAGCAGCAGCGAAATTGCGCGAGGACGCTGAATATTTTTCACGCTTTGATACCAGCAAACCATTGCGGGAGTACGATTTTTGCGTCCTTGACACCGAATTGACAGGTCTAAAAAAGCGCCATGAAATCGTTTCCATTGGCGCTGTTCGCATAGAAAATCTGAAACTCAAACCGTTGGACACCTTTTACACCGAAGTTCAAACCAAAAAATGGACCAAAACCGCCACCTTGATCCACCGAATCACCCCTGAACAATGCCGAGGGGCACCGGGTATCGGGGAGGTTTTGCCTGAACTCATCACCTACCTGGGCCAATCCCTCATTATCGGCCATAACGTCGCCCTTGATATGCAATTTCTCCAACGCGCCTGCAAAAAGCACTTGGGCCACCGCCTGGTACACCCCTGTGTGGACACCTTGCGACTGGCCCGGGTGTACGAAGAAAGCCGCTGGGAATCGTATTATGACCGCTTCACCCTCAGGGTCTCGTTTCAACTCCAAGAATTGGCCTCAGCCTATAACCTTCCCAGTTTCCCCGCCCACAACGCCGCTACCGACGCCCTGCAAACAGGGTACATTTTCTTGTTTCTCATCAACAAACTCAGTGAAACCTA
>JBNJGM010000016.1:0-34789 GCA_051747685.1 Thermodesulfobacteriota bacterium
TCGCGTAGGTCGGCTCCGGCGCGAACTGAAGCCGACATGGGATGGGCAGTGGCGTAGAGATATTTACCGGTGGCGGTCGCCGGGGTGTGTTGCCCACTTCGAGACGATTGCTGATTTCCCAAACGGTACTCCCATGCCTTCCTGCCTTCCCGTGCCTTTCCCATCACCTATCACCTATTACCTATAACCTATACCCCCCACCAACGACTCAGGCCCCTAACGGCAAAGGTTGGCGCCCCCCAGACAAATGCCCCGAACCAGTACCCCCCCCAAACCAGCCGGTCCTCTTTTGAGTAATTTTGCGCCGCCGCAACTTGACAGTTACGTAATTGTATGGTTGAAAGCAGCATGTCCTCTTCACCCACCACCCAATTCCTCCAAATCGGCGAGGTGGCCGCCAAGGCCGGGGTCACTGTCAGAACAGTGCGCTATTACCTGGAAAAAGGCTTTATCCAGGCTGCCGATCGCAGCCCGGGCGGGTTTTACCTCTTTTCACCCCAGGCCGTGGACACGGTCTTTTACATCCAAAAACTCAAAGACGCCGGGCTGCCCCTCAAGGATCTCGAACCCCTCTACCGGGCGAGAGCCCAAAGCGCCACCGGAGCCGAGGCCTCAGCTACGGTCGTGGATTCCCTGCAGCGGGAAAAAGCCCTTCTGGAACAAAAGATCCGAGACTACCAAAAACTGCATAGCGAAATCGAGGCCGCCATCGACCTGGCCGAACAATGCCGCGCCTGCCCGCAGCGACCGAGCCGGGAAACTTGCCTGGCCTGCCCGGTGCTCATGGGCCGGGACACGCTTCCGCTTCCGCTGCAGGCCATCGTCTAACCGATTGGAGGAAATCATGGCCAGACTGGACCAACTCCCCGAACCAATGCATTCCTATTTGGCTAAGCTGTCCTGCCCGAGCTTTGCCCGGACCCCGTGGGTCTCGGGCCCGGAGCTTGCCCAGCGCCGGGTGGCCATCGTCTCCACCGCTGGGGTGCATTGCCGCGACGACCGGCCTTTTTCCGGCACGGAAGGCGACTACCGAGTCATTCCCGGCAACACCCCGGCCCAAGAGCTGATCATGACCCATGTCTCCTCGCACTTCGACCGCACCGGATTCGCCCAGGACTGGAACGTGGTCTTCCCCCTGGACCGCTTGCACCAGTTGGCCCGGGAAGGGACCATCGGCAGCGTGGCCGCTTCCCACTATTCCTTTATGGGCGCGGCCACGCCAGAGGCCATGGCCGCTCCGGCAGACAACCTGGCCCAGGCCCTGCGTGAGGACCAGGTGGACGCCGCCTTCCTGATCCCGGTCTGACCGTTTTGCACCCGCGCCGTGGGCGCGTTGGGACACTACCTGGAAGAAAAAGGCATCCCCACCACACAGATCAGCCTCATCGCCGAGCACACCCAAACCATCAAGCCGCCCCGGGCGTTGTGGGTTCCCTTCGAACTCGGGCGGCCCCTGGGACCACCTGACCATCCGCAGTTTCAGACCCGGGTCGCCTTGGCCGCCTTGCACCTTTTGGAGGCCCAGCAGGGCCCAATACTCGAATCTTTTCCCGACGAAGCCCCTCGAGCTGAACAGGACGAGGCTGAACACCCCACCTGGGCCTGTCCCCTTCCCACCCCTGCTGGGGCAAAAGGCACCCCCTCCTAGGCTGGGCGCTAGAGGTCCCGGGCCGCTTCAAACACCCCTTCGGCCAAGGTGGGGTGGGCGTGGATAGTCCGGGCAATATCCTTGCCCGTCGCCCCCAAGGACAGCGCCAAGGTCGGTTCGGCTATGATATCTGAAACATGGGCCCCGGCAAGGTGCGCGCCCAAGAGGGTGCCGCTGTGCGCGTCAACCACCAGCTTGAACAGGCCAGGCAAGGCCCCCATGGCCTGGGCTTTGCCCAATTCCCGGACCTGGCGCTGGGTGCAGGTCACACTGTACCCCTGTTTTTCGGCCTGCTCTTGGGTGAGCCCCACTGCCGCCACCTCAGGCGAGGTAAACACCGCCGCAGGCACCGCATCATAGGCCATACGCTCCTCGCGGCCAAGGCAATTCCCAGCCGCCACGAGCCCTTCCATAGCCGCCACATGGGCCAGCATTCCCTTCTCCGGGCCCAGCACATCGCCAATGGCATAGATTCCCGGCTGTGAGGTCTGGCAGGAGGCGTCGGCCACAATCCAGCCCTGCTGGTCCGTCTCGATCCCGGCTTCAGCGAGCCCCAATCCGGCAGTATTCGGCACCCGCCCCACGGCCAGCAACACCGCATCCGCTTCCACGACCTTCTCCTTTTGGGCCGAGGCGGGCACGGACTCCAGAAACGGCGAGGGCCCCAATGTCACGGCCACGCCGCTGGCTGTCATCTCGCTCGCCACCACGGTCCGGGCGAGTTCGCAGGCGATCTTTCGCTTTTTCATCTCCCGTTGCACAAGCTTGCTTATATCCCCATCAATCGAGGGCAACGGTAATATCCGCTCTTTTCCTTCGACGATGGTCACTCGACTGCCAAAGCCGTGGAATATGCAGGCCATCTCGCTGCCGATAATGCCGCCGCCGACGACCAGCAGACGCTGCGGAACATACTCCAGCTGTAAAATATCCTCGCTGGTAAGGATGGTGGCATGGTCCACAGGAAGCTCCGGCAGGTGGGCGTCACTAGAGCCGGTGGCGATAATCACCTTGTCCCCGGGTATTTCCCGGAGTTCTCCCTCGTTGGTCTGGACCCGGACCAATTGCGCGTTAACCACTTGGGCCCGCCCGGAAACAAAGGCAATCTTCAGTTTGGCCCTGGTTTTTTCCAGCCCCCCGCGCAAGGTTGCGACAATCCTGTCTTTGCGGGCCACAATCGCCGCCATATCCGCAGCAACGTCACACTGCCCGACAATGCCGAATTCGTTGAGCCGCTGGGCGGTTTCCAAGGCCTCAGCCGAGGTCTTAAAGGCCTTGGTGGGGATACATCCCCAGTTCAGACACGTCCCGCCCATATGGGCCGCTTCCACTAAGGTCACTTCAGCCCCGGCTTCAGCGGCTTCAAATGCGGCCGTATATCCCCCCGGCCCCCCGCCGATGATGGTTATGCGTTGCGCCATACGTCTCTCCTTGCAACTTGGATGTATCCACAATAGGGGCTGGGACCCGCAGCCGTAGCAAACCATTGCGCCCCTGCCACGAGGCCACGACGCCCGTCCCGGCGCCGCACAACCAGATGCGCCCTTCGGTCCGAGTCAGCCCTGCCCTACGGCAGTAAACACCGTGCGCAGCCTCGTTTCGACCCATTCCAGGGCCGCATCGGCAATGATGGCAAAAAGGGCCGCGAGCACGGAGCCTTGCAGGATAAAGGCCGGATTGTCCGCGGCCAGGCCGGTAATGATCGGCGCCCCCAGCCCCCCGGCCCCGATGGTCGCGCCGATGGTGGCCGTGCCAATATTGATGACCACCGAGATCTTGATCCCCGCCATGATCACCGGCAACGCCAAGGGAAATTCCACCCTCCACAGCCGCTGGCCTTCCGTCATCCCCATTCCTGTGGCGGATTCGCGCACTTCCGGGGCCACGGATTGCAGGCCGGTGATAGTATTGCGCACCACAGGTAAAAGGCCGTAGAGAAAAAGCGCGATGATGGTCGGTTGCGCGCCAAAGCCCACGGCCGGCACCGCCAGGGCCAACACGGCCACGGGCGGAAAGGTCTGCCCCACCGAAACCAGACTGTTCACAGCAGGCAAAAAATCGCGCCCGGCGCTGCGGGTCACGAATACGGCCAACACCACCCCGATACCCACGGACAAGGCGCTGGAAACGCTCACCAGCACCAGATGCTGCCAAATAAGGCGCCACAACCCGACTCTGGTGTACAAATACTCGTCAAGGCCGGGGTATACCGGGGTCAAAAACCATTGCCAGGCCCCCTCCCAGGAGGCCAACAGGCTCAGGGCCACCACTGGAAGCACAAGCCGCAGGCTGGATTTACCCCCGGCAACCATCCACCCTCCCGCTGGGTTCACGATTGCAGGACATCGGCAAGACGGATCTCCCCCTGTATCCGGTATTCCCGATCCACCACCGGCAGACAAACCACGCCCTGCTGCACAAATAGGGACAAGGCCTGTTTGAGACTCGAGTGGGAAAAAACTGAAAAATCCGCAGGATCAATATCCACGAGGTCTTGTTCCAGGCTGACCCTGCCCCCCTGCATGGACGTGGCGTCGATCCATCCGACAAGCCGCCCGTCGGATTCCGTGACCCACAAATACCTGGCGCAGTCACGGCCTTCCATCCGCTTGAACTCCTGTTCCACAACATCGCCAGATGCCTGGCGCCGCACCCAAGGGGCGGGGTGGACAAAATCCGCAGCAGAAAGCCGGGAGAGGCGTTTCAGGGCCCTGTCCAGCCCAACAAATTTCTTGACGAATCCGTCTGCCGGGGCGGACAGGAGCGTCTCCGGAGTCGCGTACTGCACCAGGCTCCCCTCGCGCATGAGCGCCACTTTGGAGGCCAGACGCACGGCCTCGTCGATATCATGGGTGACAAAAACCACGGTTTTGTGCAGTTCGCGTTGGATATCCAGGAATTGATTCTGGAGATGTTCCCGGCTGATGGGGTCCAGGGCGCCGAAGGGCTCGTCCATGAGCAAAATATCTGGGTCAGCGGCTAGGGCCCGGGCCACACCGACGCGCTGGGCTTCCCCGCCGGAAAGTTGGGCTGGCTTTTTGGCGGCGTAGTCGTCCGGGGCCAACCCGAGGCGCTGCAACAGATCCTTGGCCCGCGCCGTGGCCTTGCGGCCGTCCCAGCGTAACAGCCGAGGGACCACCTTGATATTCTCCACAACACTCATGTGGGGGAAAAGGCCGATACTCTGGATGACGTAGCCCATGCTGCGGCGGAGCTGTTCCGGGGGGAGACTGCGGATGTCACGCCCCTTGACCTCGATACGGCCGCTGCTGGGTTCGACCATGCGGTTGATCATTTTCAGGGTGGTACTTTTGCCGCACCCGGAAGGGCCGATGAGACAGCAGAATTCACCCTGTTCTATACGCAAATGCAGATCGCGCACGGCGTAGGTTTCGCCGAACAGCTTGTTGATATGCTCCAAAACAATCATCGTTGTACGTGCGCCTGGAGAAGGTGAATGACCAGTTGTAAAAGCTGATCCGCGCAAACGGCCAAAAGGATGGTCGGGACAGCGCCCAGCAGGACCAGGTCGGCGGCGGCCTGGCCCAGACCCTGGAAAATAAAGACCCCGAAACCGCCGGCACCGATAAGCGCGGCCACCGCAGTATTCCCGATATTCTGCACACTGGCGATGCGCAACCCATTGAGAATGACCGGGGCGGCAATGGGCAATTCCACACGCAAAAACATGGCTGTTCGCCCCATCCCCATGCCCTGCCCGGCCTCAAGCACCCCGGCGTCCAGGGTGTCGAATCCGGTAAAGGTATTACGCACCACCGGCAGCAGAGAATACAGAGTCAAGGCGATAACCGCCGGAGCCCAGCCGATCCCGCCGATCTGGAATTCGCGCAAAAACGGAAACCGCGCCGCCAATAAGGCCAGGGGGGCGATAAGCAGGCCGAACAAGGCCAGGCTGGGGATGGTCTGCAAGATATTCAGGGCGGAAAAGGCCCCCAGACGCAATCTACTGTACTTGTACAACAGCACGCCCAAGGGCACGCCCAATAGGGTGGCACCGGCCACGGACATGCCGGTTATAAAAAGATGGGCCTGGAATTCGGCCGCGAACCGTTTGCTGCGACTGGCAAACTCCTGCACCAAGGACAATTCGTCCAGGGCCCCGCTCAAAACCAGCCCGAGCAAGGCCCCAATCCACGCCGCGGCCAGGGCCGTGCGAAAGAGCAGGACGCGGCCCAGGCGCTGCTGCATATCCGTAAACACGATACAAAGCCCCAGCACGGCAATCCACAGGCTCGAACCAAGGGAAACCCGGGTAAACGCGGTTCCGGCCTCGATCAACCTCGCGGCGACCGCGCCCTGGGTCCAGAGCAAGGCCAAGGCCCCGAACGCGGCAAGCACCGCGGCCGGGGCCACTAGGCTACGCCTGGGAAAAAGGGCCGCCCCGGCCAGGCAGCAAAAACCGCCGAGCAGCAGCCCCCAGTGCCAGACAGGCAGCGCCTCGAAAAGCGAAAGCCCCTCGCCCGCAGCCAACCGGTTTGCCCTCAGGATGACGAAATCCCCGAGGCCAAGCCCGGCAAGCCCTAATAAGGCCCCAAGCAGACCGGGCCGTGATACCTGATGCAGGCGCACCGCAGTACCCGATTAGAGAAAATCGTTGTCTTGGAGGTAGGTCTTAGCCACCTTTCCGGGATTTTGGCCACCTACAGCGATCTTAGAATTCAATTCCTGCAGGGTCTCCTGAGAAAGGGATTCAAAAACCGGGGCCAGAATCTCCTCAATCTGTGGATGGGCCTCAAGCGCGTCTTCCCGGACCACTGGCGTGGGCGCATATACCGGCTGCACCCCTTTAGTATCTTCAAGGACCCGCAGGTCAAGTGCGGAGAGCGACCCGTCGGTACCAAAGGCCATGGCGGTGTTCACTCCGCTGGTACCGCGGGCTGCGGCCTTTTCGGTCTGGGCCGTATTGCAGCCGGAAAAAACGACCATCTTGTCCTCGGATAGGGAAAAATCATAGGCCTGTTCGAATGCAGGCAGGGCGTCTTCACGGGTCACGAATTCCTCGCACGCGGCCAGCTTAATCTCACCGCCAGTTTCAATGAACTGGGCCAGGTCATCGAGGGTACGCAGCCCGTTGCCCAGGGCGAAATCGCGCCGCACCGCCAACGCCCAGCTGTTGTCCGCCGGAGCCGGGGTGAGCCAAACCAGATTGTTTTCTTCATAATCAAGGGATTTGACCCGTTCGTACCCCTGCTCGCGGTTCTGCCAAACCGGAGTATCCGTGTCTTCGAAAAAAATGGCGCCGTTGCCGGTGTATTCCGGGTAAATATCAATCTCCCCAGCGTTAATGGCCTTACGCACAATCGGGGTGGGACCAAATTCGGTTTTGTCGGTGACGTTTAATCCCTCATCTTCCAATACCAACAGGATCATCTGTCCCAGCAGCGAACCTTCGGTATCGATTTTCGATCCCACGATGATCGGTTCTTCTTCCGCGGCCGCATCAAGGGGCTGATTCAGGCCGACTAGGGCAAGGCATGCGGCGGCGAGCACAAAAATACAATATCTGGACATAATTTCCTCGTCTGGTTTCGGGTGGCTGTTTCCCAAGGTCTGCCAGCGACCCGGGCTACCGGTATTCCGGATTGGGATGGTCTGCCCGGCAGCCAGCCTCGCACTCAGAGCGCTGGTTGCCATGGGCGGGGATGCCCCCAGCCTCCTTGAGCCCGGAAAAATCCCGGGAACTCGTCTGGCACAAATGGTGTTGGTAAGCGCTTAAGGCCCTCAGGTTCTCCTTGCAATATATCCGCAGGGCAGGAGGCTTCTGCATACATACTCGCGGGCCGTTTCGCAAACCCGGTCAAAAACAAAGCTTCCACGCACAAAACAGCCCGGCCATACGCCACCGTTTCTGTGGTGATTGAAGCTATGCCCCGACGGCATTGCGGCCGGCGATGCGGCCGAAGACGATGCACTCCGTCAGGGCGCAGCCGCCCAGCCGGCTCTCGCCGTGCACCCCGCCGCAGACCTCCCCGGCGGCGTACAGCCGGGAAACGATCCGGCCACTGGTGTCCAGCACCCGGGCCTGTTCGTCGATCCCGATGCCCCCCATGGTATGGTGCACCTTGGGCCACAGCCGTACTGCGGCAAAGGGCGGGGTTACCAGCTTGGCGGTTTCTGGGGTCAACGGCTTGCCAAAGGCGTCTTCCCCGCCGCGCTCGATGGCCGCGTGGTACTGTTCGATCGTGGCCGCCAGTGCCGCCTCCGGTACGCTGTGGGCCGCAGCCAGTTCCTCCAGGCTGTCATAGGACTGGATTTTCCCGGTTTGTACCCCATGACGCAGGCTGTTCGTATCCATCTGCGCCCCTTGGGCATCAACAATGCCGAGAGCAGGGTGCCCTAGGGCCAAAATGGCATCGGTGCGCACCTTCCGATCCCCCCACTCATTGACGAACCGCTGGCCGGTTTCCGGATCCACCAAGATGCCCGTGGGGAACACGCTATAGGAAGCAAAGCGCGCGGCCGTACCGTAGCCTTTCTCATCCGGACACCCCCAGGGGCCGAGTTGGATATGCGCCAATTGCACCGGAACGGCCCCAATGCCCAAGGCGGCCCGGAGCCCGTCCGCGGTAGCCCCTTTATGGTTGGTACTGGCTATTTCCTCGCCGAGTTGCGGATCCTGCATGGTGCGAAAAAAGATATCGTTGCCGAACCCGCCCGTGGCCAGGATTACGGCCTTGTTCGCGCCTATGCGTTTACTAACGCCGGATTCCCCTCGGGTATGGGAAAATCCCTCCCGCACGCCAACCCCGCCTATCCTGTGTTCCTGCCCGGCAAGCAAAGCATCCAGCCGACAACTGGTGCGCAGGACCCCACCCAGCTCTTCGAATTTGACCACCATGGCCCGGATGCAGTCCAGGCCGCTGTGGCAGGCGAAGGTCACGCCCCGGGCCGCGCTGTGTCCGCCAAAGCGATCCAACCGATCCTTGTACGGCACACCGAGGAAATCCCGGGTCCAATCCACGGCCGCGGCGGCCTGCTCGGCAAGCACACGCACCAGCCGAGGGTGGTTGCGTGTGCGCCCGGCCCGCAGGATGTCCTCGTAAAAGCGCTGCGGCGAATCCTCGACGTTGTGGGCGCGTTGTAGAAAATTGCCCGGGGCGCACAGGGCGCCGTCGCTGATGCGGGAATTGCCGCCGGGAACCGGCATTTTTTCCAGCACCACCACCCGGGCCCCAGCCATCTGAGCTTCAATGGCCGCGGCCAACCCGGCAAACCCGCTGCCAACGACAATAACATCAGTGATCTCGTCCCAATCGCGTTCTGAAAACGCCATTTGCACTCCTGTTGTTTTGGTCAGAGCCTGTCGGCTGCCCAGCTGGCGCAGGACCGGCCAGTATTTCGCCTGCCACCGTGCTAATGGGCCTCGTCTGCGCTACCGGCCGGGCTGGAGATACACTTCGCCTTGCGCTATGCGCAAGGCGACTTCCAAGGAACCAACACCCCGGAGCCACCACGCAGCCTAGCAGGGCCAGATGGAGCATTGCTCCATATTGTAGAAACGCTGCTGCAGCCATTCGGCATAACTCAAGACTTCTTCCTGCGCCACCGGACGTTGCATAACCTCAGCCACCAACGCGGCGTCCTTGAGCAGAACCGGACTGGTCTCCTGGCCCAGCAGGACGTTTTTGGCCTCGTTGATCAGCGCGGCCACGCGCGTGGCCTGTGGATCCCCGGAATTTTTGTCCGGATGGTGCAACTGCATCATCCGGTAGTAGCCGTAGCGGATTTCCATGTCCACGGCACAGTCCTCCACACCAAGCAGTTCAGCGGCCAACTGGGCCCATTCGCTTGGGTGCGCCATGTCCCGTTCTCCTTGCCTTTGTCTGACGCCAAATTTCGGCCCCCGGAACCACCGTGCTTCACAGCCCCGGATCGGCGAGGAATCCAGCAAAGTAGTAATGCTCTCCCAAATCGCTGGGCAACGCAAGCGCCCGGGGTGGGGGGCGTGCACAACGCCTGCACAATCCTGTCGTGCCTGCGATAGATCGTCCGCTGGCTGGCAAGGCAACGCCTCTTGCCGCCCCTGTGCTTTCAAGGAAAAAAGCCGCCCGGCAGACGCCGGACGGCTTTGTAGGAAGGCCGACAGTGGACAGGGCGAGGCCCTCTTATTCGCCGGTGGATTTTTTCTTTCTTCTTTCCCAAAGCTGCATTTCCTGCATCTTTTTCTTGCGTTCCCGAGCCAAGGACTTGGCGATAAGGGCCTGAGTTTTCTTAAAGCCCCACTTCGCTTTGTACTCTTCCGGGGTCAGGCCGTGGGTGGCCAGATGCTTTTTGGTCAACACCTTGAATTGTTTCCCACATTCCAGGCAGATCACGCTTTTTTCCCGAATAGCCTTTTTCGGGTCCACAGCCGGCTGCTGTTCTTGCTGCTCTTCCTGCTCTTGGGTGCCCTCTTCCATGCTCTTCAGCTTCTGGGAGAGCGCATTGACCATAGAGGTGATTTCTTCTTCGGACATATTCCGGACCCCGGCTTGGGCCTTCACAATTTCCAAAGCCTGCTTCATGTGATCTTCCATATCCCTACTCCTTTACATATTCTCTCTACCACAATTCTTCGGACACGACCAACAAATGCGGCGCTGCACCGCCTTTGCGACATCTTCGCTTGGCAACCGGGTACGGTTTTTCGTAACCCCAAACATGGTTGCCAAAAACAAACAACCCGCTTCTACGCGTGGATTGCTCAAGAAGAGTTGGGTTGTACGCAAATGTTATACAAAAAGCAAGTCAACAATATATCGGTACCACGCTACAGAGTCTATAAAACCCTTTTTTGAGTAACGCAAGGGGGTGCAGCAATTTTTTTTGCCCCAATCCGATGCGCACAGAATGCCCCCTTTTCCGTGCTGCCCCAGAAAGCAGAGGATTCACTCCCTCTCTCGCAACCCGTATGCGCAAAACCCGTTACGGGTCGTAATAAATTATCCCCGGCATGCATAAAAAGGGCTCCGTCAAGGAACCCCATGCTATTGGGGGATTTGTATGCTGACGGACTCAAACAGCCGGCACACAAAAACGTGTTTTCGGTATACAGTGCACACTAGTCCTCTTCCGGCGTATATTGCCGCAATACCACGAGGGAACGGGCTTGGACCTTTCGTTTTTCCTGTGCGGCATAGATCTCGGTTTCCTCCGCCCACCCCGAAAAGGTATCGAATTCCAACAACCACGCCTCGCTCCACCACGCCTCAGGCAGCCGAAAGGCCAAGGCCTCGTAATGGGCGTTGAAAATGACATAAAAACTGGCGTCAGTAATCGGATCGCCTTTGGGAAACGGGTTGGGAATAGCCTCGCCGTTAAGGTACACGCCCAACGATTTGGCATGCCCTTCTTCCCAATCCCGTTGCTGCATTTGCTGTCCTTCATGGGTAAACCACGCGATATCGGTCACCTCCGGACCATGAATCGCACGTCCCTGAAACCAACGCCGGCGCCGGAAAACCGGGTGTTTATTCCGAAAATCAATCAATTTGCGGCAAAAATCGAGCAGCTCGCTGTCTGCGCCTTGCCAATCAAACCAGGACAACGGATTATCCTGACAATAGGCATTATTGTTGCCATTTTGGCTACGTCCCATCTCGTCGCCGCCCAAAAGCATGGGCACCCCCTGGGAAAGAAACAGGGTGGCGAGGAAATTGCGTTGCTGGCGAGCGCGCAGGGCCAAAACCTCGGGGTCCTCTGTTGTCCCTTCCACCCCGCAGTTCCAGGAGGCGTTGTCATCAGTGCCGTCACGGTTGTCTTCTTTATTGGCCTCGTTGTGCTTTTGATTGTAGGAGACCAGATCGCGCAAGGTAAAACCGTCATGGGCGGTCACAAAATTGATGCTGGCAAAGGGCAGACGGCTGGTATTTTCATACAAATCCGAACTGCCGGTAAAACGGGCCGCAAATTCCCCCAGCATTTCATCGCGGCCCGGCCAAAAATCACGGACGCAATCCCGGTATTTGCCATTCCATTCCGACCACACCGGGGGAAAATTGCCGACCTGATAGCCGCCCTCGCCGACATCCCAGGGCTCGGCAATGAGTTTGACCTGACTTAATACCGGGTCTTGCTGAATGATATCAAAAAATGCGGACAATTTATCCACATCATGCAGTTCCCGGGCCAAGGTGGCGGCCAGATCGAAACGAAACCCGTCCACATGCATTTCCTGCACCCAGTAGCGCAACGAGTCCATAAGAAGCTGCAACACATGGGGATGGCGCATATTCAAACTGTTTCCGGTACCGGTATAATCCATATAATAAAACGGATTGTCAAAAACAGTCCGGTAATAGTACGCATTATCAATACCTTTAAAGCAGAGCATCGGTCCGAGGTGGTTGCCCTCTCCGGTGTGATTGTACACAACGTCAAGAATGACTTCTATTCCCGCCTGATGCAATGCCTTCACCATTTGCTTAAATTCAGCCACCACAGCCCCTGGACGGGCATCAGCCGCATATTCATTATGCGGCGCAAAATAGCCGATGGAATTGTATCCCCAATAGTTGCGCAATCCTTTGTCTATAAGATGCTTATCATGCACAAACTGGTGGATAGGCATCAATTCCACCGCGGTTATCCCGAGCTCTTTGAAATACTGAATGACCACCGGATGGGCGAGCCCCGCATAGGTGCCGCGGATCTCTTCGGGGACGTCCGGATGCATCGCGGTAAACCCCTTCAGATGGGTTTCGTAGATGATCGTCTCGTGCCAGGGCAAATGCAAACGACGATCCCCTTCCCAATCGAAATGGGGCTGATGCACGATACAACGCGGGACAAACGGAGCGCTGTCCGTCGTACTCGCTATTTCCGGCCCCTTTTGGAATTCATAGGGAAAGACCGCGTCATCCCAACGGATCTGGCCATCAATGGTCTTGGCGTAGGGATCGAGCAGCAATTTTGCGGGGTTACACCGGTGGCCCTGCTCCGGGCGCCACGGCCCATGGACCCGGAATCCATACCGCTGCCCCGGTTCTATGCCCGGGAAATATCCGTGCCAGCAATAGCCGGTTACTTCGGGTAATGCCACCCGGGTCTCCTGGTCCTGCTCATCGAACAGACACAGTTCGACCCGTTCAGCAATCTCGGAAAACAGGGCAAAATTCGTTCCCGTCCCATCATACGTCGCGCCAAGGGGATACGGGAAACCAGGCCAAACTTTCATACAACATTCTCCTGCACTGCGATAAGACCTAGAGGTCAAAGCGGCTCGTCACGGAAACTCGAGATTCCCCGAGTGACTCGTTTGAGGCAAGCTCACGGAAAACAAGTATATATAATGGCACACAAAAAAAAGAAAATAAAGATATTCCGGTGGCCATTTCTATTCCGCCACCTCGCTGACACAATACTCCAATGCCGCAACGTAAAAGGGCCCTGCCCCTGAAATTT
Source organism: Thermodesulfobacteriota bacterium (assembly GCA_051747685.1). Classification (GTDB taxonomy): domain Bacteria; phylum Desulfobacterota; class Desulfovibrionia; order Desulfovibrionales; family Desulfohalobiaceae; genus Desulfohalobium. The sequence goes on from JBNJGM010000016.1 coordinate 13,052, forward strand.
CAGAGGCAGGGCCGCACAACAGCCTTTTTAGCCCATAGACCTATGGTCTGTAGAACTAGTTACGGCCGAGCCATTTGTCCACCAATTCCGGATGGTTCTTAACGAACTCCTTGGCGTTTTCATACGGCTTACCATTTTCCTCATTCTTGGCCATCAAGCCCTGCATGGTGCTCAAATCCCAGGAGAAGCGATCCAGGAAGTCATAGACTTCGGGCATATCCTCTTCCAGATTCTGGCGCGCAATAGTCACGATGTCTTCAGAGCCGCCATACACGTTTTCCGGATCTTCCAAGTACTTGAGGTCCCAACGTCCGAATTTCCAGTGGGGGCTCCAGCCAGTGACCACCACCCATTCGTTATTGTCCACGGCTTCGTCGATCATGGCGGTCATGGTCGCGCCGCTGCCTTCACTCAAGGACATATTGTCCAGATTGTAAACATCCAGGGCTTCCTCGGTCTTGGACATGATGCCCGCGCCGGGATCAATGCCCACGATGGTTCCATCGAACTTATCGGCATGGGCATTGAGTTCCTCAATGGAATCGATCTCCACATACTCGGGAACCACCAAACCGATCTTGGCGCCTTTGGCCAGAGGACCGAGGTTGACCACCTCGTCTTTGACCTTTTCGTAATAATTCCCGTGGGTGACCGGCAGCCAAGCGGTAACGAACGCGTCCACATCACCGGAAGCAGTCGCTTCCCACATGGCCGCAGCGGTCACGGAAACCACATCGGCGTCATAACCCATTTCTTCATTTAATACCGCTTTAACCACGTTGCTGCTCGCGGTGGCACAGGCCCATTCAACATAGGCGATCTCTACTTTTTCCCCTTTGGCGAAACCGGGGACAGCAAGGAACGAGAACAGCAAGACAAATGCGAAAACTTTTACCATCTTTTGCAATGGAGCCTCCTCAGGTTGGGTGAATAGATAACGCGCCCCGCAGGGTGAACGCGGGGCAACGTCTGATAATGCGCACTATGGTCGGTATACCCTCAAATAGCAAATCGCTTTGTACCGCTTTGTAGCCGGCTGCAGGCCCTGAGCCCGAGAGAACCCGCCTCAGCCGGCCCAAAGAACGAAAAACGGCTTCAAACGTGTTTTTTTTCCTCTGTAGGCCCATTTTCCGCTTGCGGCCACCGGCGTAACAACCCTCTGACCAGTATTGGCGCAAGAATACAACTCACGGCGCTGGCGACAATCATGGCCCCAAAAAGCTGGGCGCTGACACTATTTTTCCCCAAATGCAGCCCCTTTTGCATGACCACCAAGGCAATCTCTGCCCGAGGCATCATACTGGCACCGATCAGCGCCCCACTCGGCCACCCCGCCATCCAGGCCACCGGCAGGCCGTTGGCGATAAGTTTGGCCACCACGGCTATGAGGGCCAAAAAGAGGCCCATGCTCAAGGAAGGCCCCAGGGCCGCCCATTCAAATTCAAAACCGATACCAACAAAGAAAAAGGGGCTGAAAAAATCAAAAAGCGGGGTAAAGGAGGCGTTCAGGTTCAAGCATTGGGGGTCGCGGCTAAAGGTCAAGCCAGCGAAAAAGGCCCCTATGGCCAGGGAAAAACCCAGTTGCCCGGCTAGGGCAGCGATAATAAACCCGATTCCGACGATGGTTAATGTAGAATCCGGAGTGTGCTCCACGCGTTGTAAAAACCGCGTCATGGGCCGCTCTAAAAAAAGGGCAAAAACAAAGCATCCTCCGGCAAAAAGCACCAACTTGACCAGAAACCCCAGCGTATGCCAGCCCAAAACAGTCCACAATGACCCTGGAACCGTCTCGGTCTGGAGATAGGGGACCACCGCGAAAAGCAGCCCCATCAACAATATGGCCGTCACATCATCGAGTTCGGCTAAATCGACCAAGAGGCCGCCATTGTTGGACTTCAAAGCGTTCTGGTCCTCCCATACTTTCACCGAAACCCCGACACTGGTGGCGGTAAAGGCCACCGCCACTATCAAACTTGGGATCGGCCCCTGCCCCAAAAGCAAAGAAGCACTGAAGTAGCCAGCCAACCCAGCGAGCACCACATTCGACACCCAGGCCAAACTGGCGTTTTTGAGTTGGCCGGCCAAAACGGTAATATCGCTTTTCAACCCCACCCGGAAAAGCAGAGTCACCAATCCGAGCTTTGAGAGAAACGCGATCGCTCCCGCGCCGCCCTCAAACATCCCCGGCCATTGGGTCTCTCCCCAACGCAAAGCCGCCCCGAGGACCAAAAACCCAACCAAAGGGGGAACAACCGTGCGTTCCATGCCCCCTTTGATGAGCATGGTCAAAACAACAGCCCCACCGGTCAATAAAACCAAATGGGACAATTCGCCTCCGGCATCAATCATACCCTGCCCTTTTTATTGCAGACGGTTGTCTTTCCCTAGCACAGCCCGAAAAACCACGGAGCCAACAGGCAGATCATAGCCCCTCGGGGAAGTGTTCTTGCCTCCTGGCCGGAAAAGCGCTAGCCCAACGCAGCAGAAGGCGGCGCAGACTGAACCTTCTACTGCGTTTCCCTGGTAGCGCACAAAAAAAACACCCCCAACCCCTGCGACACCTCAAAGACACAGGTACAGCACTATGGAGAGTCAAATCTGGTTCGCCTTCGGGCTGACCCTGTTCGCTGGCATGGCCACCGGTATTGGCAGCGGTATCGCCTTTTTCGCCAACCGGACCAGCTACCGCTTTTTGTCCATTGCCACAGGGTTTTCCGCCGGGGTCATGCTCTATGTAGCCTTTGTGGAGATATTCATCAAAGGTCAGGAAGCCATGGTCAAAGCCTATGGGGCCAATATGGGGCATTGGGTCAATGTGGCCTCTTTTTTCGGCGGCATCCTGCTCATCGGCCTTATCGACAATCTTATTCCCTCCGCAGAAAACCCCCACGAAACCCATTCCGAAGTGGAAACCGCACCGCTCCACGATCCTGCAGCGCCGGTGCCCGAGTATCCGCAGCCACCCCAATCCGCTGTTGGGTCTGATCAGGCCCACGCCGCGCACACGCACAAACTCATGCGCATGGGTATGTTTACCGCCCTGGCCATCGCTATCCACAACTTCCCAGAAGGGTTGGCCACCTTTTTAGCCGCCCTGGAAGACCCCAAAATCGGTGTCGCCATCGCTCTGGCCGTGGCCCTGCACAATATTCCCGAAGGCATCAGCGTTTCCGTGCCTATTTTCTATGCCACCGGCAAACGGAAAAAAGCCTTTACGCTTTCGGTCTTAAGCGGAATGGCCGAACCCGTGGGCGCGGCGCTGGCCTATATAGTCCTGCGCCTTATCGTCGGTGACGAGGCCGGCCTTTTGCCGCCGCAAATAATGGGGATCTTATTTGGGGGCGTGGCCGGGATTATGGTCTACATCAGCCTGGATGAACTCTTGCCCACCAGCCAGGCCTATGGCAAAGGGCATGACAGCTTGTTCGGGCTCATTGCCGGCATGGCTGTTATGGCCTTTAGCCTGCTGCTGATGCGTTAACTATCAAGACGCTGCCCACATTCCACCACAGAGACCACAGGAACGAGCACCTATGGATTCACGCCACCGCTCCCCATCCCCGGAGGCTCCGCTCCAGGACAATGGCTCCGCCGCTCCGGCTGCCTCGCAAAACGAAACACTATTGAAACAGGCCTTCCGACGCGAAGTGCGCCGACGCAAAGAGGCAGAGCGCCAGCTCCACCTCGTCACCCAATTCGACACACTCACCGGACTGGCCAATAGAGAGCTGGCTCTGCGCCGCTTGGAGCAAGCTACAGAAAAAGCCCGGCTTGAAAAGGGCAAAGTCGCCCTTTTGTACCTTGATTTGGTTGATTTCAAGGCCATTAATAATGCCTTTGGGTATGAATACGGCGACTGCGTGCTCAAAGAAATCGGGCAACGCCTGTGCGCGATCACTGGTGCCGGGGATACGGTAGCCCGGCTGGCCGGCGACGAATTCATCGTTTTGCAACTCAATATCCAGGGCCACGACTCCGTATACAGCCTATTAGCCGCCATCCAGGAAACCCTGCACAAGCCGTTTCAAACCGAGCGTACCGAACTCCTGCTCAATTTTTGCCTCGGCTTTAGTATCTTTCCGGATTGGGCGGAGGATTGGCGGGAACTCTCACGGCAGGCCCGGGTGGCTTTGTCAAATGCCAAAGGGGCGCGTGAGCACAAAATACACGCCTACAACCCAGCCCAGGACACCAGCACCGACACCTTCGGTATCATCCAGGAAACCAAAAAGGCATTGCGCCAGGAGGAATTCCTCCTGCACTACCAACCCATTGTGGATCTTAAAACCGCCGAAACCATGGCCTACGAAGGCCTTCTGCGGTGGCAAAAACCGGACCGGATGATTCCGCCCGGCGCCTTTTTGCCGGTTATTGAAAACACAGAAATCATGCACGAAATCGGGGATTTTGTCCTGAGTACCGCCTGTGAGCAGCTGAATGATTGGCTGACCATGCTTGCCGCGCAGCACACCTTCAAACTCAGTGTGAATATTTCCGCCAACCAACTCGCCTCGCAGAATTTTCCCTACGAAGCCCAGAGCCTCTTCGAGGCCTATCGCTTGGCCGCCCAGCGCATTATCTTCGAAGTGACCGAAACCGCGGTCATCGAAAACATCGACCACGCCCAAAAGGTTCTCAACGAATTCGCCGAGCTTGGCGTGGAGATCTGGCTCGACGATTTCGGCACCGGATACTCCTCGCTTTTGGCCCTGCGGGAGTTGCCCATAAGCGTGGTCAAAATCGACAAGACCTTTATCACCGGCGTAGAGAACCCTGATTTCAACCCCGAATTCCTGCGGGCCTTGATCAACCTCTCCCACGATCTCGGCAAACGGGTCCTGGCCGAAGGGGTCGAAAAGCGCGCGCAGCGGGACATCCTCATCGGCTACGGCTGCGACCTGGCCCAGGGCTTTTATTTCGGCCGCCCCGCTGCCGCTGAGGAAGCTATCCTGCTGCGCTAGGCATGTGCACGAACGCCCCTCTGCCTAAGGCATATCCTTGCCCTTATGGCCCACGTCCGGATTGATATTTTCGCCGTCCGGACCACCACACTCCGGCGTGTAACAACTCGCGTCCACAAAGGTACACTCGCTGCTGCACGAGGGGCACGGCTCCGGAGGCTCGGTGTGTTCCACGGTATAGCCGCAATGCGAACATCTCCAAACTGCCATAGGAATCTCTCCTTGTGCTGTGGCGCCGCGGTGCAGGCGCCGTTTTTTTCGGCCCAATCCCTATTACCCGGGGGAAACGACTCGAAAGCCAAAATGGACCCGGCCTCTATTATCCAGCCATGCCTGAAGCGTTTATTTCTGGCAATCCCATTTCCGATCCCCCTTTTCGCCGCCTCCCTGAACCCGTGCCCCCTGTCGGCTGCCCTGTACCCACAATTAACACCGTGGGGTAGATCGAAGCCGTGCTTCTGGGGTTTTTAAACCCGGCCTGGAAGCTGTTTGAATGAGTTCGGCAGCCTCCACTCCGGCCGGCTCAAGCGCCCACAAGAGACTCTGCCAGGCAAAATAGTCTCCTCCCTGTCGCCGTGTCCTTCTTCGGGTGAATGCGCTCTGTTGACAGGGGCCTGTTTATATATATAAACAAGACCCATTCCCAACGGAGGTCCCATGTCCGCTTTCGCATTCAAAGCCCGCCCCCCATCTCCCTGCCGCACCCGTGTTCTCGGGCCGGCAGGGGCCCAGGTGCAAAACACGCCCCATCTCCCGCTGTATCTGGCCCGCGTAGCAGCCGGGTTCCCCTCCCCGGCTGACGACCACCTGGATGCGCCGTTGAACCTCCACGAATACCTGGTCGCCAACGAGGCCGCTACCTTTATGGTTCGGGTCAGCGGCGATTCCATGACCAATGCCGGTATCCTTGACGGCGACGTCCTGGTCGTGGACCGCTCCCTCTCCCCACAGCCCGGACATATCGTCGTCGCCGTGCTCGACGGCGAACTTACCGTCAAGCACCTCACCCGACACGGCAATGCCTGGCGCCTGGAAGCGGCCCATCCCGACTACCCGCCGCTGCGCGTGGGGGAAGACCAGGACCTCACAGTCTGGGGCGTGGTCACCGGCGTGGTCCGCCGGGTCTAAGGAGCCGCGAAACATGTCCAGCACCGCCTGCACCTCCCGGGCCGCAGGGTCCCAATTCCCGCCCTGCTACGCCTTGGTGGACTGCAACAATTTCTACGTCTCCTGCGAACGGGTCTTTGCCCCCCGCCTCGAAGGGCGACCGGTGGTCGTGCTTTCCAACAACGACGGCTGCATAATCGCCCGCTCCAACGAGGCCAAGGCTCTGGGCATAGAGATGGGTGAACCGGCCCACAAGCGGCTGCCGTTTTTGCGCCGCCACGGCGTGTGCGTCTTTTCCTCCAACTATCCCCTCTATGGGGATATGTCCGCCCGGGTCATGCGGGCGCTCTCCCGGTTTACCCCGGACCAGGAGGTCTATTCCATCGACGAATGTTTTCTGTATTTTGCGGCCCCGCCCGCGGAACTGCTGAACACGGCCCGGCGCATCCGGCGCACGGTGCGGCAATGGACCGGGATCCCGGTTTCCATCGGGCTTGGCCCGACCAAAACCCTGGCCAAAATCGCCAACCGCCGGGCCAAAAAAGACCCGGCCACCGAGGGTGTCTGCCTGCTTGGGGACACCGCAGCCATTGAGCAGACCCTGGCCCGGACCGCTGTGGAAGATATCTGGGGCATCGGCCGACGCTACGCCCATTTCCTGCACACCCGCGGGGTGGAAACTGGGCTGGACCTTGTACATATGCCCCAGGACTGGGTCCGCAGCCACCTGACCGTGGTCGGCTTGCAGACCGTACTCGAACTCAACGGCCGGCCGTGTTTCCCGCTGGAACCGATGCCAGCGCCGCCCAAGAGTATCGTCTGTTCGCGCTCCTTTGGCCGCCGCGTCCGGGACAAGACTGTTCTGCGTGAGGCGTTGTCTTGCCACATCCAGCGCGCCGGGGAGCGCTTGCGTCAACACGGCCTCCTGGCTGCGAGCGTGCGCGTGCATCTGGAAACCAATCGCTTTCGTCCCGGTCCCCAATACGCTGTTGACCAGGCCCAGGCATTGCCCTACCCCACAGACACCACCCCGGAATTGCAGCAGGCCGCCCAAAGCGTGTTGGACCACCTTTTCCAATCCGGTTTTGCCTATCAAAAAATCGGCGTCACCCTCCTTGGATTGGCCCCAAGAACTCGGTATCAGGGCCATTTCTTCGCTCCTGAAAAGGCCCGGCAACACCGGCAGCGCGCGCTGATGCGCACCATAGACCACCTCAACGCCGCCTACGGGCGGGGCACCGTCAAATGGGCCTCCTCCGGTCTCGGCCCCCGGTCCTGGCATATGCGTCAAAACCAGCTCTCTCCGCGCTATACCACCGCCTGGGAGGAGTTGCCCCAGGTCCGCTGAGCCAACCTGTTCGATTTGACAATATGTACTGGCTCAGCTTTACTTGGACGTTATCTTGAGCTGGACCCGAAACGACCCAGCATCTTTCCCATGCACTACCCAACCAAGGAGAACGGCGTGCAAGAGCGGACCTTCCAACTCCTCGGCCTGCTCGGCTTTATCCTCTCCGGCGTTTTTTTCACCGCCGCTGGCCTGAAAAGCGGTGATCTGCTGACCCTCGCCGGGAGCCTGGTCTGGATCCTGGCCTGCTTGATCTGGCTCGTGCCGGTGCTGCGCCCCCGCACCCCCAAGGGCGGTTAGACAGCGGGGCAACAAATCTGTAGGTTGCCCTTCGCTGCTCCGCCGGGCCCAGAGCCTCCCGCGGAGAACAAACCGCCAGCCCGTGGCAAACCTCTAACCACCACCTGTGTGTGGAGACGCGAGTATGAGCGACGAACCGAACAAAGTTATCTATTCCATGGTCCGCGTGAGCAAATACCACAATCGCCGCGCGGTCTTGCAGGACATCTCCCTGTCCTTTTTCTACGGCGCCAAGATCGGCGTTTTGGGCCTCAACGGCTCGGGCAAGAGTTCCCTTTTGCGCATCATGGCCGGGGTGGACACCGACTATAACGGGGAGATCGTGGCCTCGCCCGGGTATAGCATCGGCCTTTTGGAGCAAGAGCCCCAGCTGGACCCCGATAAAACCGTGCGCGAAGTCGTGGAGGAGGGCGTGGCCGAGACCGCAGCCCTGCTCAATGAATTCAACGACATCAACGCCCGTTTCGCCGAACCCATGTCCGACGACGCCATGCAGGCCCTGATCGAACGCCAGGGCGAAGTCCAGGAACTGTTGGACGCCCACGACGCTTGGGACCTGGAGTCGCGCCTGGAAATGGCCATGGACGCCCTGCGCTGTCCCGAGGGACACAACCCGGTAAACATCCTCTCCGGTGGTGAGAAACGCCGGGTGGCGCTGTGCCGGTTGCTTTTGCAAAAACCGGACATTTTGCTTTTGGACGAGCCCACCAACCACCTCGACGCCGAGTCCGTGGCCTGGCTGGAGCACCACCTCCAGCAATACGAGGGCACGGTCATCGCCGTGACCCACGACCGCTATTTCCTGGACAACGTGGCCGGTTGGATTCTGGAGTTGGATCGCGGCCGGGGCATTCCCTGGCAGGGCAACTACTCCTCCTGGCTGGAGCAAAAGCAGCAGCGCCTGGCCCAAGAAGAAAAGCAGGAAACCGCCCGGCAAAAGACCCTGCAAAACGAATTGGAATGGATCCGCATGTCTCCCAAGGGCAAGCGCTCCAAATCCAAAGCCCGAATCAGCGCCTACGAGAGCCTGCGCAACCAGGGTCCGTCGGAAAAAATCAAAGAGATGGAACTCTACATTCCCCCCGGGCCCCGGTTGGGCGATGTGGTCATCGAGGCCGACCACGTGCGCAAGGGCTACGGAGAGCGCTTGCTGATCGAAGACATGAGTTTTCTTTTGCCCCCCGGCGGCATCGTCGGGGTCATCGGCCCGAATGGCGCCGGCAAATCGACCCTGTTCGATCTCATTACCGGACGCGAGGAGCCTGATGACGGCCATATCCGCCTCGGGGACACGGTCAAACTCGCCTATGTCGACCAAGAACGCGAGACACTCGACCCGGAGAAAACCGTCTGGGAAATGGTCTCTGACGGCTCCGACACCATCCGCCTCGGTGGCCGGGACATCAACTCCCGGGCCTACGTCGGCAAATTCAACTTCACCGGCGGTGACCAGCAGAAAAAGGTCGGGGTGCTCTCCGGCGGGGAGCGCAACCGGGTCCACCTGGCCCTGATGCTCAAACAGGAAGCCAATGTCCTGCTCTTGGACGAGCCGACCAACGACTTGGACGTGAACACCATGCGCACCCTGGAAGAGGGCCTGGAACACTTTGCCGGCTGCGCCATGATCATCTCCCACGACCGCTGGTTTTTGGACCGCGTGGCCACGCACATCCTGGCCTTCGAGGGCGACAGCCAGGTCGTCTGGCGCGAGGGCAACTACTCCGAATACGAACAGGACCGGCGCAAGCGGCTGGGCAAGGACGCGGAAATCCCGCGGCGCATCCGCTACCGCCGTCTGACCCGCTAAACCGGTGTCCTGAAAAAAAAGGGGCGCTGCCGCTGGTCACTCCAACCCCCCTGCGGCAGCGCCCCCTCTACAATATTGGCCCGCCCAGCCCAGCGAAGTCCCTATGCCCCAACTCCCCGAGCCGCGCAGCGATTTCCAAACAGCGCTTTTGCACTGGTTTTCCGCCCACCAGCGGGACCTGCCCTGGCGCCGCAGCTATGCCCCGTATGAAGTCTGGATCTCGGAGATCATGCTCCAACAGACCCAGATGGATCGCGCCGTGGGCTATTTCCAGCGCTGGCTCCACCGTTTTCCGGATATACGCAGTGTTGCTGCGGCCTCTGAGGACGAACTTTTGACCTATTGGGAGGGGCTCGGCTATTATAACCGGGCTCGGAATATCCACAAGACCGCCCGCATCCTCGTCCAGGAGCATGCGGGCGGTTTTCCCCGCACCCGCCACGAGCTGCTGGCCTTGCCCGGCATCGGCCCCTATACCGCCGGGGCCGTGCTCAGCATCGGTTTCGGCCAGGACGAACCAGCCATCGACGCCAATGTCGAACGGATCCTGGCCCGCCTGACGGACATCGACACCCCGGTCAAGACCAAACCGGCCCAACAGGCCATCCAGAACGCGGCCCGTGCGCTATTGCCGCCCGGGCGCTGCCGGGAGTTCAACCAGGCGCTTATGGAACTCGGCGGGATGATTTGCCGCGCCCGCACTCCCGGGTGCGTTGCCTGCCCGGTGGCCGGTTTCTGCGAGGCCCACCGACTGGGCATAACCGACCAGCGGCCGGTGCCCGGCAAACGCCCGACAATCACGCCCCTGGAAATCGTGGCCGGGGTCCTGGTCCACCAGGGGCGGCTTTTTATCCAGAAGCGGCGCAGCGATTCGGTCTGGGCCAATTTGTGGGAATTTCCCGGCGGGCGGGTTGAAACCGGGGAAGCCCCGGAACAGGCCGTGGTGCGGGAATTTGGGGAGGAAACCGAATTCACGGTCCGGGTCGCGGACAAAATCACCGTCATCCGCCACGGCTACACGACCTACAAGGTCACCCTGCACTGTTTTTTCTGCACCCTGGAAAACAGGGGGCAGACCCTGCCGAAACCGGTGTTGCACGCCGCACAGGAAGCGCGGTGGGCCACGCCGGACACCCTTGGCGCCTATGCCTTTCCGGCCGCGCACCGCAAGCTCATCGATACCATGCAGCGCGACCTGCGCCTCACGGCCCTGCTCGGAACGTGAGGCGCTTGCCTCATGCGCCACTGATAGGAATTCAAAAGCGCCTATGTAGAGTTCTTGGCTTTGGGATGGGCCTGGTCATAGACCTGCATCAGGCCCTCTAGGCTGAGGTGGGTATAGCGTTGGGTGGTACTCAGGCGGGAATGGCCCAATAGCTCCTGCACAGTGCGCAGGTCCGCGCCGGAGCGCAACAGATGGGTGGCGAAACTGTGCCGCAGCACATGGGGGCTGATCTCCTCCGGTAGCCCGGCCGCTTGGCAGAGACGGGCCAAAATACGATTGGCTTCGCGGCGCTGGAGGCGCCCCCCCCGCAGGCCCAAAAAAAAGGCCTGCTGTTGGGGATCCAGGACAAAGGCCCGCCGCTGCTCGAGATAACGGCGCAGCCGAATCTGCCCCGGTTCAGTCAGAGGCGCCAGGCGCGCCTTGCCGCCTTTCCCCTCCACGCGCACGATGCCCCTGCCGGGTTCCACATCATCGATATCGAGTTGCAACGCTTCACTGATGCGCAGGCCGGAGCCGTACAAAAGCTCGGCCAGGGCCAAATCGCGGCAGCTTTTGGGGTCATTGGGCAGGGCGGTATCCAAAAGTTCCAGGGCCTGTTCCACGGTGAGCACCTTGGGGCGGCGCACGGACTGCTTGGGGTTGGCCATGTCCTGGGCGGGATTATTGACGATCCACTCGTGTTGCAGACAAAATCGGAAAAATCGGCGCACCGCGGACAATTTGCGGCTGATACTACTCGGCTTCAGGCCCTGCCGGTGCAGATCCGCCGCATAGGCCTGCACGGCCTCCCGGCCTATTTGTTTCGGGTCTTCCAGGCCCAGGCCTCGGCGTTGTAAAAGCTGTTCGAATTGCTCCAGATCGCGGCGATATCCGCGGAGCGTCGCCAACGCGACACCGCGCTGGCCTTCCAGATAGTCCAAGAATGTTTGCACTGTGTGCGGTACCGTCGCACCGGTGGTCATAGGCCCCTACTCTCCCTCCACCCGCACATGGGGCGCGAGTCCGTAATACATACCGGGAAATTTTTCCACAATTTCCTGCATCTCGAGCATCAACAGCGCATGGTTTATGGCCTGGCTGCTGCCCGGCAATTCCCGCAAAAAAACATCCACATGTACCCGGTTTTGCTGGGTCAAATACCGGACCACAGCATCTTCCAATTCCGTGCCGCCGCTCCACACGGTTCCGGCCTGCTTTTCGGGGGGAGCCGCCGCAGCGCCTGTTTCACCGTGCCGATGCCGCAGGGGGGCAGCGGAGAGTTCCAAATCTTGAAGAACATCCTCGCTGCTGCGCACCACACGCGCGCCGTCTCGCAGCAGGGCGTGGCCCCCGGCGAAATTGGGCTCAAAGATAGACCCCGGTACGACAAAGACCTCTCTGTTTTGCTCCAACGCCAGGCTCGCAGTGATAAGGCTGCCGCTTTGTAACGCCGCTTCCACAACCACCACCGCTAAACTCAAGCCACTAATAATCCGGTTGCGACGGGGAAAATTCTTGCCATCCGGGGGCGTGCCCGGGGCGAATTCCGAAAGCAGACAGCCGGTTCGGGCCAGCTTTTGCCACAACGATTGCTGCCGGGCCGGGTACACAATATCCAGACCGGTGCCCATAACCGCCATTGTACTGCCGATACCCTCGAGGGCGCCGTTATGGGCATGGGAATCAATGCCCTGGGCGAATCCGGAAACCACGGTGATGCCGGCGTGGGCCAATTCCTCAGCAAAGGTAAAGGCCACCTGCTTGCCATAGGTGCTGCATTGCCGGGAACCGACCACGGCCACACTTGGGGCATGGACCAGGCTGGTATCCCCGTAGGCGTACAAAAACGAGGGCGCGGCCTCAATCTCCCGCAAACGGGCGGGGTAATGCGGTTCACTCCACAAAAGCACCCGCATGTCCAAACGTTGCGCCGCATCCCATTCCTGACGCGCTTCTTGCTCCCAGATGCGGGAGGCAAAGGCCCGGGCGACGCGCACCGAAACCAGACCCTGCTTCGCCCAATTGTCCGCGTCAGCCACTGCCTCCCGCGCCGAACCATAGGCCTCGCACAGCCGGCGTTCGGTCTTTGCCCCTAAGCGGGGGGTATAGCGCAAGGCCAAACACGCCCACAATTCTTCAGCCCGCTCCGCACCGCTCAAGGACACAGGCGTAAACACGTCAAGACTCCTCCCGCAATTTCTTCCGCGCCAAGGTGGCGATACGTTCGGGCGGTGATGTCCGTAACAGACATTGCAAACAATGCCGCCCTTTTTGGGGTTGCCCGAGGGCGAACCGGGCATAGCCGATTTTGAGCAAGGCCGCGGGGGTCTTCGGAGAAGAGGGGGTGTGCGCTGCCGCGTCCAACCAAACCGCAATGGCCTGGGTATACGCCCCCTGAGTGTACCAGGTTTCGCCTATCCAATACCGGGCGTTATCCGCCAGCGGATGGTCGGGATAGCTCTGAGCAAAGGCGTGCAAGCGCTGCCGGGCCTCTTCTGGCTTTTTTTGGCGCAGCACCCGCAAGCCAGCATCATAGAGGTGTTCAGGGGGGCCAGGGACCAACGGCACGTTTGCACAGCGCTCGGGCAACGGGGTGAAGGGCAATGCCTGCGTGCTTTGTCCTGGAATCGGGGCAGATGGGGTCGGCTCCTCGCGGCCGAAGGCATCGGCGCTGCGAAATGTCCGCGTGACTGGAAAGCGCTGCATGGGCGGCAATTCCGCGGCCCGGGGAACTTCTGCCGCCAGCGTCGCATTATTCCCCTCCGTCCCATTGCCCTTTTGCGCGGCCAAAAACCCATGCGCGGCAAAGAGCAGCGCGACTGCGAGAAAGAGTATCCCGCCACCTTGAAGGACATACCGCCCTCTCGTGCCTTTGGCCCCAAAACAGCGCGGGAAAAACCGTGGTTTTGGATTTCGCATCGCCCCCTGGCCCTGCATCCTCGCTCCTTTTTTCCCCACAGAAGACTACGGCTCGCAACACGCAAAGTGCCAAACACCGCTTTGGTCCACCTCGGTCCGGCTCCAAGCCCGGGGTTGACCGAATGCCGTTCTCCCGGCAAACTCAACCCCTTGTACACAAACCCGCGGACATCTCCAACCCCGAAATACTGTCACTATGCCACCACTACAAACAACGCTTCCCTGGATCTGGACCGTGCCGCTCACGGCACTTCTGCTGTTTTTTCCGGCGGCGACATGTGGAACCGCCCTCTACGCAGCGGGGTACGAGGCTGCCGGCTGGCGGAAAAAAAAGGCGTTTTTGAGCAAACTGGGCCGCCAATACCTCAACCTCGCCTTAGCCCTGGGGCTCTTCTCCCTGCTCGCGCCCGCGATTACCGTGAGTGTCTGGATCGGCCTCAACCCAGAGTCCCTCACGACCACCGCCTTGTGGCCGTTGCCGGCCTATTATGGGGGTCCGCTTCTGGTGTACAGTATTGGCCTGCTCATTTTGGTACTGGCCAGTCTGACCTGGAAAGGGTCCAAAAATTACCGCATTCTGCGGGTGCTTTGGAGCCTGTTGGGCGCCGTGTTTCTGGCAGGCGGGTTGTACACGGCCCTGAACAGTCTCTTTTTTGCCCTTGCAGAGGTGCCACCTGTTGCCGCCTCGCCTTGGCTGGATCCATTTATTCCGCATTTCCCGCGCTTAACCAGCGCTACAGGGGTTTTGACCGCCGCGGTGGGCCTCGGCGCCCCGGCAACCCTTGGCTTGGCCTATCTGCTGTGGCGGCGCAATACAGATGATTTCGGCCGCGACTATTACCGCTATGCTGCGCCGCGCTGCGTTCCGGGCTCCCTTTTTCTACTCGGGCAAGCCGTGGCTCTTTCCTTGGGATTCTGGGCCCTGGACCAGTCCGCAGTGCCCACGCTACAAGATACCGTTTTTCTGAGCAGTTGCCTCGCGGCGATCGTCTCTCTTTTGCTGGCCATCGGGCTTCCCTGGCGCCTTCGCCGCAGCCAAACCCCCATGCGGCATAAAATAACCATGGTCGTAGCGCCGCTTTTTACTTGGCTGAGTCTCGTCGCCGCCTTAAGTGCGGGGCTTGTCTTGTGGCCGGCTCTGGAAAAACTGTTGCATATATAGCAACCCGGGATGTGTTCCACACACCCCCGTTTCCACCACCGCTCGCCCCCCTTCTCACCTGGCGATTAGCGCCCAGCCCCGCCTTCGCAGATTAAACCGCCCCCGCACCATCCACGATACGGGGGACGTCTTGTTTGCGGCAAAACGCCCCAAAATCCGTTACAATCTCGCACAAAACCCGCTTTCAGGTTTGTGTCCCTCGGATCTGGTAGACACAATTTTTGTGCGCCCCCCTCGCGGCTACGCGTTGCTGCTACGCAGGGCCAACACCGGTATTCTCTGTACCGGCCGGAAAAAAACTTCTGGAATCTGAAGGTCATGACCCCAAGATATTACTCTGGGCCGCTGGCGCGCCCTTTTCGTCCAAATACCGCAACCATTGGTAAACCAACTCCTCGTCCCATTGGGTCCCGGCATTTTGTTCCATAATGGAGACCACCTTTTCCTGGGACAGGGAATTGCGGTAGGCGCGGTCCGAGGTCATGGCCTCGTAGCTGTCCACGACGCTGACCAAACGTGCCAAAAAGGGGATATCTGTCCCCCGCAGGCCGTTGGGGTACCCTTGCCCGTCCACGCGCTCATGGTGGTGGGAGATAATGGGCAAGACCTCTTGCAAGGTACCGACTTGCGATAAAATGGAGTACCCCACTTCCGGGTGGCGCTTCATAACCCCGTATTCCTCTGCGCTGAGCCCGGAGGGCTTGTTTAAAATCCGATCCGGAATCCCGATCTTGCCGATATCATGCAACAAACCGGCAGTGTGCAATTGATCCAGCTCACCGTTGCCCAGACCAATGGCCTGGCCAAGGTGCACTGCGTATTGGGCCACGCGGTCTGAATGCCCCCGGGTATAGATATCCTTGGCTTCCACGGCTTGGGCGTAGGAGCGTATCACTTCCAAATTCATCTGGCGCATGCGGCCATAGAGCTTGGCATTGACAATGGAAGAACTGGTCTGGGAAGCGAAGACAGTCAACAATTGCAGATCGTCAAGAGAATAGAGGTTGGCATCATGCCCGTTGCGGAGCAGGGTAACCACCCCAGTGGCCCCTTGCTGGGTCAGTAAGGGGGTAGCCATGATCGAATACGGCAGTGGTTCATTGGCGCTCAACCCTTCAAGGTCCGGGTCCGCCTGGACCAAATATTTATCCGCGAGTTTCGGCTCCCGCGCCTGGAGAACCTGAGCGGCCAAACGCTTACACACAGGCACCACCCACGGGTCCTCCGTCACCACCCCCCCAGATTCCTGGGTCAGCTCTAACTGTCCGGAATCGTTTTTGAGAAACAACCCTATCCCTTGGGGGGCAAAGTTACGCTCCAAATGGTAGACGAACTCTTTCAACAGGGAGGGCAGGTCCAATTGGCTGTTAATGTCCCGGCTGAGCTTGAGCAAGCGGACCAAATTGCTCAGATTGTGCCGTTCCTTGCGGTCCCGGCGCTCTTGGAGCACTTTTTCCACTTTTAACAATAAATGGTTGATATTAAACGGCTTTGGCAAATAATCCGCAGCCCCGAGCTTCATGCTCTCCACCGCGGTCTCAATGGTGCCGTAGCCGGTCATGATCAAAAAATCGACATCTATCTGCTCTTGGCGGATGCGCTGCAAAAGCTCCATGCCGTTGAGTTCGGGCATGCGGAGATCAGAGACCACCAGATCCACTCCATCGGTATCGCTGTGCAACACCTGCATGGCCTCCCGGCCCTGCCTGGCGTGAAGAACTTTATACCCCGCATCCTCAAGGGCGTCTTGACAGATTTCCCGCAGACTCTGTTCATCATCAACCACCAGGATGGTCTCTTGCTCCAGATGCTGCCCTATTTCCATGCCCTGCCTCGTTCCATTGTCTTTTCCCCTTCTTGAAAACCAAGGGCCCGCCGGGACGTCCTGAGGATGCGGCCAAACAATCCAGCAGGGATTGCGGCCCCATCAGCCGAAGCGCATTGTGGGAGATGGTTGTAGAAGAAACAGTCGTGTGGCGCAACGTGCTGCAACGCAAAAAAAAAGCTTGCCATAGAGCCGAACTTTCTCTATAACCACGTGCTTGACGCATCGGGATGTGGCTCAGCTTGGCTAGAGCGCTGCGTTCGGGACGCAGAGGCCGCAGGTTCGAATCCTGCCATCCCGACCACCGCTTATACAAACGGGTTACGGTATGACCGTAACCCGTTTTTTATCGCCCACGGGCGCTACCGGGGCTCTCCGGCCGGCCCTATTCGATCTTGCCCGCCTCAATCATCGAGGCGTTCAAAGTACTCCTTCTCCGCACCGCAGACCGGGCAAACCCACTCTTCGGGCAACTCCTCAAACGGCGTGCCCGGCTCTATCCCATGTTCATAATCGCCTTCCGCCGGGTCGTATATGTACCCACACGGACATTCGTAACGGGCCATCGTCGAGGTCATACGCTCTCCTTTTTGCTGCGTTGCGGGGCCGCGCCCCCATCTTGCCGGCTTTGCCGGACCACTTCTATTACTGCCGGAATTTGTGTTATGGCGTCAATGGTCTCGTAGAGCTGCTCCGTATCCCGGACCTGGACAGTGAGCACCACATCGGAATTGCCTTCCACGTCAGAACGGAAATGACCGGAGTCGATATTCACCTTCTGCTGCGTCAGCAGACTGGTGATCGCCTGCAACACCCCCATTTCATTGCGACAGAGCAATTGAATCGTTGCCGGAAACGAGTCCTGTTTCTCGCCTTCCCAATTGACGTTGACCAACCGCTCCGATTCCAACCCCTGCACATTCGGGCAGTCCGATTTGTGAACCGTCACGCCGCGCCCGCGGCTGATATAGCCGACAATCGGGTCCCCCGGCAGCGGCTGGCAGCATTGGGCGAAACGGACCAGGACATCGTCGACCCCGGTCAGGCTCACCCCCTCCTGCCGGGGTTTGCCCTCGGTTTTCTTCGGCGCCTCCTGCTCTTCTTTCTTGCCCCGAGTCCGCTCCGAGACTTTTTCTGGCTCGGGCTTGGGCAAAAAGCGGTTCAAAACCTGCCGCGGCGTGATCTTGGCATAGCCTACAGCGGAAAGCAGATCGTCTACGTTGCGGAAGGAATATTCCTCGGCTACGGGTTCCAGGCTGCGCTCTTTGATCAATTTTTTAAAATTAACTCCAATGCGCCGGCCTTCTTTTTCCAACATCTCCTTGGCCAAAGCGATGGACCGGGAACGTTCCTCCGTGCGGATCCAATGCTTAATGCGTGTGCGAGCCTTGGCTGTTTTGACAAACCGCAGCCAATCCCGGCTTGGCGCGCGTTTGGTGTCGGTAATGATCTCTACGGTATCCCCGTTTTGCAGCGCCGTATCCAAGGGCACCAATTTGCCGTTGACCTTGGCGCCGGCGCAATGGTTGCCCACCTCCGTGTGGATCATATAGGCGAAATCCACCGGGGTGGCCTGGTCCGGCAATTCCCGAACTTCGCCGCGCGGGGTAAAAACATAGACCTCGTCCTGGAAGAGATCAAAACGCAAAGAGGCCATAAATTCCCGGGGATCCTTGAGTTCTTTTTGCCAATCAAGGATCTGTCGCAACCAGCGGAACCGATCCGCGTCCCGGGTGCTCACATTGGAGCCTTCCTTGTATTTCCAGTGCGCCGCTATGCCGTACTCATTGATTTCGTGCATTTCTTCGGTGCGAATCTGGATTTCAATGCGCTCTCCATCCGGCCCGATCACGGTGGTGTGCAGGCTCTGGTACATATTCGCCTTGGGCATGGAGATATAGTCTTTGAACCGCCCCGGTACCGGCTTCCAAATGGAGTGGATCAACCCAAGGACCGCATAGCAGTCCCGAACCGAATACAGCACCACGCGAAACGCCACCAAATCGTGGACTTGATCCAACGAGAGCCCCTGGCGCTGCATCTTATGAAAGATGGAATAGAGGTGCTTTTGGCGCCCGGAGACGTGGCCGTGGATGGAATTTTCATCCAAAATGGATTGGATCAGCCCCGTGACCCGATCGATATACTGCTGCCCCAGTGTCTGATGCTGCTCCACCCCGGATTTGATCTGATAGTATACGTCCGGGCGCAAATATTGGAAACTGATGTCCTCCAACTGAATCTTAACCCGGTACAACCCCAACCGATTGGCGAGCGGGGCGTATATCTCCATGGTTTCCTGAGAAACAAGACGCTGCTTAATCCCTTTCTGGTGCTGCAGGGTCCGCATATTATGCAGCCGATCCGCGAGCTTAACGATAATAACCCGGATATCCTCGGCCATGGCTAAAATCATTTTCCGGATATTTTCCGCCTGGGCTTCCTCCTTGGAAGTAAAGCGCACCTTGCCGATTTTGGTGACCCCCTCCACGATCTGGGCCACCTCCTCGCCGAATTGCTCTTGCAGATCACTGACACTGGCCTGGGTGTCTTCAAGGGTATCGTGGAGCAGGCCAGAGGCAATGGTCGCTGAATCCAGCCGCAAGTCCGCTAGGATATAGGCCACTTCCAAAGGGTGCGACAAATACGGTTCTCCGGACAACCGCCGTTGTCCGGCATGGGCGGAGGCAGAAAACACATACGCTTTTTGGATCAGCGCCTGTTCGGATTTCGGAAGAAAGGTGGAAACCTTTTCCAAAATATCGTTAATGCGGATCATATATTCACACCTATTCGTTGGGCGGGGAAGACTCAAAAACCCTGGAGAATGGATACGTTGAGTATCCTGGCTCCTATTTTCCGGGCTGTGTTGCTTTTTTCCGCTATTTCTTGCTATACTGCTATGTCGAGACTGGGCTCAGCGCAGGTCATCCAGGCGCCTGCCCTTCAGATCCATTTTTTTATGGCACCCAAAGGGGTTACCAGACAAGACAGTACACGAGACGCCGCAGACAATCCAGTATTCCGGCCGCCTTGGCTTGCAACGGGGCAAAAGAGACCGCCGGATTCCCTGCAAAGGGTTGCCAAAGTCACACACTTTCGTTACAAATATCGTTTGCTCTCACGTTTTTTTATCTAACTCCTTTAAATATCATAACAAAAGAGCAAAAAATCCTGTGTCAAGGAGTACGAGCAGCTATGACTGCTGAGAACACCACCGTCCAAAGCATTCTCAAAGACTTTGTTGATGATTCGATCCCTGAGCATATCCTCGAGGGCGCGCAGGATATCCTTTCCGATGCGGGCGTCCAGAAGATCGACATCAAAAAGCGAGAAAAATATTGGGATATCGACGGGCATATCCAGGCCGACGATTTCCAGGTCTATAATTCGGAAATCGGGATCAATCTCGACGACGGCGCCCTGAATTTTTTCTGTAACTGCCCGGAATCCTTTTCCGGAGTCTGCCGTCACGTCGGGGCGACCATGTTGAAGATGCTCAAATCGTTCAACGGCGAGAAAGAGCCGGAGGTAGCCGCGCCGCGGAGCGATTGGCGGCAGACCTTTCGCGGTTTTTTTGCCACCCAACCAGAACCCGAGCCCGGAAACCATTACCTGGTCTTCCGCTTTTATCCGGAACCAGGGCGGTTAAAAGTCGGCTTTTCCCGGGCCCGGCAAAACAAATCCGGGCTTTCCAAAGTACAAAACCCGGTTACCCTGGAACAGGTCATCCGCAATCCCGATTGGTCCGAGGGGGGCTCGGAACTGCCGACCGTTTGTCGGCAAATTGGCGAATTCCTTGACTATTTCGGCCAGGTAGTGGAAATCCCCTCCGGGCTTTTGACCTGGTTTTTATGGTCGGTGCGCAATGAATACTACCTTTTCTGGGAAGATTCCGAACAGCCGGTGTGCATCGAACCCCAGACCATGCGCTTGCAACTCAGCCCCCAGCTCTCAGAGCACGGCCTAGAATTCGACATCATGCTCGGGCGCGAGGGCAAAGTGCCTTTCTCCATAAAAGGCCAGGAACTCTTTTTTTATGGGGATATGCCGCTGTGGGTCATGTGGCGCAACAGCTTTTATCCGGTGCAGACCAGTCTCTCCGCCAAATTGATCCAAGAGCTGGTCATGGGGGGGACAAGTATTCCCCATGCCGATATTTCCGAATTTTTGGACCGGGTCTGGACCCAACTGCCGGCCTCGGATCTGCACGGCCAGGATGCATTCTTGGAACGTATGCAGCCGATCTTTGTCCCCGCCCAATACAATCCGAAATTATTTATGGACGAGGAAGGCAGTCTCTTAACCCTGGAAATCCAAAATATCTACGAAACAGAGCACGGCGAGATCACGCTGCCCGGGCCCAACCAGGACCTACAGACCGGCAGCTATCAATGGAATGCGGAATCGTTTCTCGTCCGCCGGGCCCAGGAGCAGGAAGCGGCATTGATCAACGACCTCCAGGAGCTCAATTTCCAGCCCCGGTCGAATTCGATTTGGTTTCTTGAGCCCGAGGAGGCCATCAGCTTTCTGCTCGACGCCTATCCCAAACTCATTGAAACCTACCGCATGTACGGCGAAAAAAACCTCTCCCGCTACAAAGTCCGCCTCAGCCAACCCAATATCGTGGCCACGGTCGAGCAGGACGAAGAGGACGAAAAATGGTTCGACCTGGATCTGGCCGTGGAATACGACGATGTGCGGGTGCCCATCGATAAAATCTGGAACGCCTGGACCCAGGGCAAACGGTATGTACAACTCAAGGACGGCTCCTATACGAGCCTGCCGGAATCGTGGCTGCGCAAACTCGGGCACAAATTGGAAGCCATGGGCATGGATCCCAGTCAGCCGCCGAAGGAAAAATACCAAAAATACGAAGCCCCTGCCCTGGACAAGATCCTGGAAGAGGTCCCTGAACCAGAAACCGATTCCTTTTGGGACGCGCTACGCGAAAAAATCCACAACTTTGAACAGGTCGAGCAGGTTGACCCGCCTAAGCACCTCAACGCTACCTTGCGCCCCTACCAATTGCAGGGCGTGAGTTTCCTCAACTTTTTAAAGGAATACGATTTCGGCGGTATCCTCGCCGACGAAATGGGGCTGGG
>JBNJGM010000017.1:0-10124 GCA_051747685.1 Thermodesulfobacteriota bacterium
GTTATTCTTGTCGGGGAGGACGGCCCTTCCCAGGTCTATGTGCGCAATAAAGAACGGGCCTGCGCCGAGGTGGGCATCGCCTCGCAAACATTTCGCCTGCCGCCTGACACTCCCCAGTCCGAGCTTGAGGGGCATATCCTGGAACTCAACGCCAGAGAAGACATCGACGGCATTCTGCTCCAGCTTCCGCTGCCCTCCGGTCTGGACAGCCAGCGCTGTCTTGAACTCATTGCCCCAGAAAAAGACGTTGACGGCTTCCATCCCATGAATATAGGGCGCATGCTCCTCAATCTCCCAGGTCCCACACCATGCACGCCAGCAGGGATCTTGACCCTGCTCGAGCACTACGAAATCACCCCCGCAGGCCAGCACTGTGTTGTGGTCGGCCGGAGCAACATCGTAGGCAAGCCCTTGGCACAACTGCTTTTAGCGCGCCACGGCACGGTCACCGTCTGCCATTCCCGCACCCGCGATCTTCCGGCCATCACCCGCCAAGGGGATATCGTAGTGGTGGCCATAGGGAAAACAGGGTTTTTGACCCCGGAAATGGTCCGGGAAGGGGCTGTGGTGGTGGACGTCGGTATCAATCGCACGGCCGACGGGCTCAAAGGGGATGCGGCCTTTGACGAATTGCAGGACAAGGTAGCGGCCATAACCCCGGTTCCTGGCGGGGTCGGTCCCATGACCATCGCCCAGCTCTTGTTAAATACGCGCGATGCCTACATCCGACGGATGCAGAGCCAGGCAGCGGGATGAGTCCCACCCTGCAATGGCGTCGGCACCCCGGGAAAGCCAACCTTTTCAGCGTGGAGCGGGGGATAAAGTAATTACTCCCCCAACTGGGGCAATGTGCTGTCCAAACGGATCCGGGCCAGGGTTTCGACCTCTTCGAGGAGATCCACGGCCTCCTCCAGCGACGTGCCCCAACAGACCAGACCGTGGGCGGTTAAAAAAATCACGCGCGCCCTGGTCGCTGCCGCTGCGACTGCTTCGGCCAATTCGGGTGACCCCGGCTTCAGGGCCGGCACCACAGCCAATTGGGAACAGACCACCGCGCTTTCATACAGCGGGAGATCCTCCAGGGCCGCTTGGAGCGGTTCGCGCAAGGCAAGCGCCAAACAGGCCGGCGGATGCACATGCACAATGGCCAAAGCCTCGCCCTGGGCCTGATAAAGCGCCTGGTGCAAAGGCCACTCCGAGGAGGGCACCCCCTGCCCGTGAAGGCAGTGCCCCTGGGCATCGATGCAAAGGATATCCTCTGCCCGTAAGTGCCCCTTTCCCGCCCCGGAGCGGGTAATGCGCATCCCCTGCGCCGTCTTGAGGCTCAGATTGCCGCTGATCCCATGCGTCAGCCCCCGCCTCCAGCAGCGCTGCCCAGCGGAGCAAATGCGCGCCTCCACCTCGGCAGATGGCAGCGCCTCGGAGTGGATATCCAGCACCAATGCCCCGTCGACGCCCGCCATGCCACTGACAATCAGTTTCTCGTCCAACACCTTTTCGAGCACTGCCCGATGCACGACCACAGGGTTGGGCCGCCCCCTTTTTGCGCTGCCTCCAACTCCGGGGAAAGCCGCCTCTTGCTCCGACCAAACAACCACCACTAAAAACTGACCGGGTTGCAAGCCCTGAAAAAGGAAGCGGTACTCCGGGACGATCTCCAGAGCCACCTCCACCGCCGGGGCCTGTATACCGGGTAAAGGCACAGCCCGTACCATAGCCACAGGTTCCAGCCACCTCTGCATACAACACTCCTTGCCCCGATGAATTTATAAAAAAGTTCTGTAAACAAGAAACAGCCCTATGCCAATCTGTTCCCCCTCCCGTAGTGTCACGAAATATCCCTGTTTCCGCAAAGGCCTGCCCCCACCAACGCTTGCCATCGGACAACGGCTGGGGTAGAAGAACTCCTTTTACGACCCTGTGCCAGGAGGAGAGGACTCATGCAAAAAATCAGCATTCTTTGCGCCCTATTAGCCGCTGCCCTGCTCAGCTTGCCGGGTTCGGCAACAGCAGAGGATTTCAAGGTCGGCTTTATCTATGTTTCACCGGTCGGAGACGCCGGATATTCCTATGCCCACGATCGGGGCCGTCAGGCTGTGGAAAAAATGGACGGCGTGAGCACCTCCTACGTCGAATCTGTGCCTGAAGGGCCGGATTCGGAACGAGTGTTGCTCAACATGAGCCGCAAAGGCTTCGATCTTATCTTCGCCACCAGCTACGGATACATGGACCCGGTCATCAAAGTCGCCAAACGTTTCCCCGATACCACGTACATGCATTGCTCTGGTTTTAAACAGGCCGCCAACGTGGGCACCTATTTCGGCCGCATGTACCAAGCCAGGTACCTCACCGGCATGGTCGCCGGCCAGATGACAAAGAGCGATGTGCTCGGCTATGTGGCTGCTTACCCCATCCCGGAACTCATCCGGGGCATCAACGCGTTTGCTCTGGGCGCGCAGGCCGTGAACCCGGATGCCAAGGTCCGGGTTGTCTGGACCAAAAGCTGGTATGATCCCGCTACGGAAAAAGAGGCCGCATTGAGTCTGCTCGATGTCGACGCCGACGTCATTGCGCAGCATGTCGACTCGCCCGCGCCGCAAGAAGCCGCTGAACAAAAAGGGGCCTACTCCATCGGGTATAATTCGGACATGGCAGAATTCGCCCCAGAGGCGCATCTCACTTCGGCCATGTGGAAATGGGAAAATTTGTACCCGGAGATCGTTGAAGAGGTCCAAAACGGGAGCTGGGAAAGCGAAGATATTTGGGAAGGACTTGATGCCGGCATCATCGGGCTCGCTCCCTATGGGCCCATGGTGCCTGACAATGTCCAAGAAGAGGTGGCCGAGGCAAAACAGGCTATCCGCAACGATAAACTTGAGGTCTTTGCCGGACCGCTCAAGGACCAGGAGGGAACGGTGCGGGTGCCTGAAGACGAAACCATGACCGATCAAGAGCTGCTGGGGATGACCTGGTTTGTGCAGGGCGTAATCGGGACCACCGAATAGAAAGATAAGGCCCGTGAACGCCCGGAAACGACAACGCCGGCCACTGCCTTTTTTGGCGGTGGCCGTTATTTGTTGAGTTTTCCCGGGGGGTGGAAATCAGGATATGTTGCATTTCACAATCCGCAAGCGCACCGAACCGCTGGGCTGGCAATCCTGGGTCATTTTTCTGGGGGCCGTGGTGTTTTCCCTCCTCGTCTGCGGGTGGATGCTCGCCCTCCAAGGCAAACCCGCCGTTGAAGGAATGCGGGCCTTTTTCCAGGGCGGATTCGGGAGCCAATGGGCCCTGGAAGACTCCCTCGTCAAAGCCGTCCCCATCTACCTCTGCTCCTTGGGCGTGGGCATCGCCTTCCGGCTACAAATCTGGAACATCGGCGCCGAAGGGCAATATGCCTTAGGCGCCATCGGTGCTACCTGGGCGGCGTTGACCTTTCCCGATTTGCCCGGCGCAGTGCTGCTCCCGCTTATGCTTGTCTGCGCTACAATCGCAGGCGGCCTCTGGGGATTTATTCCGGCCATTCTCAAACTACGGATGCGAGCCAATGAGATCATTGTCTCGCTCATGCTGAATTATATCGGCATCCGTCTACTGGAATACCTTGTCTACGGCATCTGGAAGGACACCCAGAGTTTCGGGTTCCCCATGACCGCGGAATTCACTCCCGCGGCTGTCATTCCCGCCTTCGGAATGTCTCGGGTGCATTGGGGTTTGGTGCTTTGCGTGGGCATCGGGGTGGCTATGACCCTGTTTTTGCGCTTCAGCCGCACCGGATATGAACTCAAAATCAGTGGTGAGAGCGTTCGGGCCGCTAAATACGCCAGGATTCCTTACGGCAAGCTGGTTATCTTGGTCATGCTCGTTAGCGGTGCTTTGGCGGGCTGGGCCGGATTTGTGGAAACCTCTGCCACCCTGGGGCGCCTCCAACCCAGCGTTATGGCCGGATACGGCTACACTGCCATTGTTGTGGCCTGGCTGGCTAAACTCAGCCCGCTACGCATCGGCATCGCTTCCTTTCTTTTGGCCGGCGTTCGCGTCGGGGTGGAAACATTGCAACTCGATTTCCAAGTCCCGGAAGCATTTAGCTCCATCATGGAAGGCTTGATCTTGATAAGTGTGCTCGCCAGCCAGTTTTTTACCCATTACCACTTTGAACGGCTGACCAAGAAATAAAGCAACTGCATCCGTGAATCTGGTACGAGACCTCGCACGGGTCCAGAATCTCCCCTGCTCTGCTGGACCCGTGGTCCAATTTTTCCAAGTTTGATCGCAATCCCGCCCTGCGCCCGATCGCTGGGTGTGAAGAGAAAGACATGGATGGTTTAATTCTTTTACCCCTTTTGGCGGCCACAGTCCAAGCCGGAACCCCAATTCTCTACGCCACCTTGGGGGAAATGCTCACCGAACGCGCCGGGGTGTTGAATCTCGGCGTGGAAGGGATGATGCTCGTGGGCGCCTTGGCCGCATTCTGGACCAGCCTCACCACAGGCTCGCCCTGGCTTGGCCTGATAGCCGGCGGAACGGCCGCTGCGTTGCTAAGCAGTATCCATGCTGTGGTCTGCCTCCTTCTCCAGGGCAACCAAGTTGTTTCCGGGCTAGCTCTGACAATCTTTGGCACCGGCTTGGCCGATTTTTGGGGAACCCCGTATATAGGACAAAAAGCCGAGGGATTCGGCACACTCAAGGTTCCGTTTTTGGCCGAAATCCCCGTATTGGGACGTATTTTTTTCCAGCAAGACCTGCTGGTCTATATTTCCTTACTGCTCCCCCTGCTTCTCTGGCTGTTTTTAACGCGCACCCGCTGGGGGTTGGGACTGCGCAGCGTGGGAGAACACCCCCGAGCGGCAATCGCGGCTGGCTTACCGGTGTTGCGCTACCGAGCCGCCGGGATTCTGGCCGGGGGATTTTGCGTTGGCCTGGGCGGGGCCTATCTCTCCTTGGCCTATACCAATATTTGGACCAATGGGTTGACCGCGGGCCGGGGGTGGATCGCAGTGGCCCTGGTCATCTTCGCCTTTTGGCGGCCGGAACGGGCCATTCTCGGCGCCTATCTCTTCGGCGGGGTCATGGCCTTCCAGCTCCGCCTGCAGGCCATGGGCACCGACTTACCCTCTTCGCTCTTATTGATGCTGCCGTATCTCTTAACCATCATTGTTCTCGCCTTAACCTCCTGGAAAGGGCGCTTCACCGACGCCCCGGGCTCCCTGGGCGCCAATATCGAACCTGAGGAATAAGTTCCTTTGCAAACCGCTTGGGTATATTGCCTATGCATGACGCCGACCGCTACACGAAAATGTTTCCCGTAACCTGGGAACAGCTCCACCGAGATGCCAGAGCCCTGGCCTGGCGGCTTGTGGGCTCCGGCCCCTGGAGCGGCATTGTCACCATCGCCCGTGGCGGATTGGTGCCAGCGGCCATTATCGCCCGGGAATTGGAAATTCGCCTCATAGAAACCGTCTGCATTTCCAGCTACGATTTTCAGGCCCAGGGCCAGAGCCGTATTCTCAAAAAACTGCATATGGACAGCTCCGGATGGCTTTTGATCGACGACCTCGTGGACACCGGGAATACAGCCCAAATGGTGCGCGAAATGCTCCCTCAGGCCCATTTCGCCACGGTATACGCCAAACCGGCCGGCCGCCCTTGTGTGGATACATTTATCACCGAAGTCAGCCAGGACACCTGGATACTTTTTCCCTGGGACAGCGAACACCAATTCTGTCGCCCAATTGCCGACAGGACAGGAAACCGCTCATGAGCGTGCCCCCTCTCGTCAGCCTCCACGATATCAGTAAATCCTTTGGCCCCGTAAAAGCCAATGCCAACATCACTTTGGATATCCGAGCGGGTTTTATTAAGGCCTTGCTCGGCGAAAACGGGGCCGGGAAATCCACCCTGATGTCCATTTTGGCCGGCCGCTTCCAACCCGACGCCGGCACGATCCGCATCCAAGGCGTACAACGCCTTTTTGCCTCCACCGCCGAGGCCCTGGAATCAGGCATCGGCATGGTCTACCAGCATTTCATGCTTGTGGAACCCATGACTGTGGCCGAAAATGTTTTTTTAGGACAAAAAAACAGAACCTGGCTCACCCCGGCGCATATGGAGGCCCGGGTTCGCCAACTCGCGGATCAATACGGCCTGGAGGTCGATCCCGGGGCCAAGGTCCATTCCCTGTCCATGGGCGAAAAACAACGCGTGGAGATTCTCAAGCTCTTATTCCGCGACAACAACGTCCTTATCCTCGACGAACCCACCACGGTCTTAACCCCAAACGAGGTCGAGCATCTGTTCCAAGCCATGCGCACCATTGCCGCCCAAGGCAAAGCCGTGGTCTTTATCAGCCACAAATTGGCGGAAGTAATGGACGTAGCTGATGAAATCGCCATTTTGCGTCAAGGAACCATTACCGACGAGCTACCGGCCCGCGAGGTCCATTCCCAGGCGGAGCTGGCCCGGCGCATGGTCGGAAGAGAGGTTATCCTCTCCTTGGATAGGGCCCATGTGGCCTTGGGCCGCCCCGTTCTCCAGATCAACGACCTCCAGGTCGGGCCGGTTCAGGAGGTTTCGTTCTCCCTGCACCGGGGCGAAATCGTAGCCGTGGTCGGCGTGGCCGGAAACGGCCAGCGGCCCCTGGTAGAGTCCATTTGCGGGCTCCGCTCCCCAGAGTCCGGGGAAGTAACTATTCTCGGCCTCTCGTGGTCTGAATTCTACAGCCGTTTCGAGTGGCAGGGGGCGCTGAGTTATATTCCTGAGGACCGCTTGGGGTTGGCTACCTGTCCGGCTCTCGACCTGGTAGACAATTTTCTTCTCACCACCCGGCAGGGCTTTTGCCGCGGTTCCCTCCTCGATAGGAGCAAGGCGGAACGGGCAACCCAGGAAATGGCCGAAAAATTCAACGTCCACCCCTCCACGCCCCACACCCGGGCCCGCCAGCTCTCCGGCGGCAATTTGCAAAAAATGGTCCTCGCCCGGGAACTGTACCGCCGCCCCCGCCTTATCGTTGCTGAACAACCCTCCCAGGGGCTGGACATCTCCGCCACCGAGGAGGTTTGGCAGCACTTGCTCCGGGCGCGGGAACGAGCCGGTGTTCTGCTTATAACCGGCGACTTAAACGAGGCCGCGAATCTCGCTGACCGAATCGCTGTCCTTTATCAGGGCCGGTTTATGGATATTTTTCCGACCGCGGATCGAACAAAAATGGACAATATCGGCCCGCTTATGGCCGGAATGGCGCCCTGATGCCCTCCTCTGTGCTGCACCTTTCTACTGCCAACGCCCAATGGACCCTGCACCGGCCGGGTGATCTCGAATCCTATTGGGACGCCATGCAGGATCTCAGCCTCGACGAGGACGAACGCCTGCCGTATTGGGTAGAGCTTTGGCCGGCAGGTATCCGTCTGGCCCAATGGCTGACTGAAAACAGGTCTAGGATCACCGGGCGACTCTGTTTGGACCTTGGGTGCGGGTTGGGTTTGAGCACCTGCGCCGCCCGGGCGGCTGGAGGCGAGGTCGTGGGCGTGGATTACGCCCCTGAAGCGCTCCACTACGCGCAGCACAACGAACGGGTAAACGGCATCAGCGGGGTCGGCTGGCTGGCCATGGATTGGCGGCGCCCAGCGCTTAAAAGCGGCCGTTTTTCCTGTATCTGGGGGGCGGACATCCTCTATGAACACCGTTTTACCGCCCCGTTGGCCCAATTGTTTGACGCGCTTCTGGCCCCCGGCGGATGTGTATGGATCACCGAACCCATCCGGGACGTGTCCGCTTCGGCTTGGGCTTTTTTCCGCAGCCACAGCTGGCAAACCCGGCTGCTCGATTGCCAGCCGGTCAGCTTCCAAGGCATGACTATGCGGGTCAATCTGTGGGAAATGCGCCGGTGCGGCTGAGCTGCTTGCACCGGGCAGCGAGATTCATTGCCATTAGGCGGTCTTGCAGATACATTCGTGATAATTCATGTTATCACCGACGTGCGAAACTGCGCACGTTGCACACCGCGCCACAGGAGGCCGAAATGGGAAAAGCTGTCCGCGTTGCCATAACGCTTGATCCCACATTGTTGGAAAAATTTGACGACCTCTGCGCGAAACAGAGCTACCAGAACCGTTCTGAAGCCATCCGGGACCTTATCCGCAACAGCCTCGTCCAACAGGAATGGCGGGAGGAAGACAACACCGAACGCGTCGGCACCCTGACGCTGGTCTACGATCACCACCACAGCGACCTGGCCCAGCGTATGACCGAAATCCAGCATGAGGCCCTGGAAGTCATTGTTACCTCCCTGCACCTGCATATCGACGCCCACAACTGTATGGAAGTACTCATCCTGCGCGGGCCCAACACCCTAGTTCGGGAAACAGCGCAACGCATTATTTCCACCCGAGGCGTCAAACACGGCAAACTCTCACTTTCGACCACGGGCAAGGACCTCGTCTAGTGCAAGATGTCCAGAACACCCCAGCCGGAATTCCCTTGGCCATTGACCGGGTTGGTGTCAAAGGCCTGCGCTTTCCCTTATTAGTCCAGGACCGCGAGCAAGGCCACCAGCACACGGTATCGCGCGTGGATATGTTTGTTGATCTGCCGGCGCAGTTCAAAGGCACCCATATGAGCCGTTTTGTGCAAATCCTCCAGGATTTCTCCGGTATCCTGGATTACCCCAATTTCAAAAATCTCTTGCGTGAAGTCCGCCAACGGCTCCAGGCCCACCGGGCGCATCTCAGCTTCAGCTTTCCCTATTTTCTGCGTCAAAGCGCCCCGGTCAGCGGCAGTTCTTCGCTGCTTGATTACCAATGCGCCCTGCGCGGCGAACTCAACGACGCCGACCAATTATTGATGTTCCTCCAAGTCCAGGTCCCGGTCATGACCGTCTGCCCCTGCTCCCTGGCCATTGCCGCAGAAGGCGCCCACAGCCAGCGGGCCCTTATAACCATGAACTGCCGTTTTAGCGGTATGCTCTGGTTGGAGGACCTTATCCACATCGGGCAAAATGCCGCCTCATGCCAGGTCCATGCGTTACTCAAACGCGCAGACGAAAAATTCGTCACCGAAAAGGCCTTTTCCAGCCCCACCTTTGTCGAGGACGTGGTGCGCAACGCCGCCCACCAACTCCAATCCCACGACCTCATCTCCTGGTATCGCGTCGAAGTGGAAAGCTTTGAATCCATCCATAACCACAACGCCTACGCCTGTATCGAAACCCCTCCCACTGCTGAGTCCGGCCTGCCCCCCTCCCACACGTAGCACCGTGGGCGACACTGTACGCCGAGGTCACGCCTTGTCACCTTAAGCGCACTATGCCAGACTCTAGAGTGAATCTTTTTGCAAGGAGGTCTTATGCGCCGCAATCCTGTCGTCGCCGGTCAATTCTATCCCGGCTCCAAAACACAATGGGAACAGCAGGTCCAGGCCTTTCTCGCCCAGGCGCCAACCCCATCCCGTCCAGGCCGCCTGGCGATGGTACCCCATGCGGGTTATCCCTTTTCCGGCCCTTTGGCGGGCCAAACCCTCGGCGCAATCGACCTGCCGGAAACATTGCTGCTCTTAGGCCCCAACCACAGCGGGCTAGGCGCCCCGCTAGCCCTCTGGGCCAAGGGCGCCTGGCAAATTCCCGGTGCCACACTTCCTATCCAGGAAACCCTCGCCGTCTCTATCCTGGAGCACTGCCCGCATATACAATCCGATGAGACCGCGCATTTGCGCGAACATTCCCTGGAAGTGCTCCTCCCGTTTCTCTACGCCCGGCAGCCGCATACCCGTATTGTTCCACTGGCTGTAGCTGAATCCCGCCTCTCTACCCTGCTCGAAACAGCCGGCCATTTACATACAGTTCTGCAACAGGAAAAACAGCCCGTTGGTCTCGTTGTTTCCTCGGATATGAGCCATTTTATTTCCGAAGCCCGGGCCAAGGCCCAGGACGATTTGGCCTTACAACAAATCCTGGAACTCAATCCGGAAGGGCTTTACAACACCGTGCAGGCGAATAAAATCTCTATGTGCGGCGTTCTGCCCATGACCCTCGGCCTGCAAATCGCCAAACTCGCAGGCGCCACACAAACACGGCTTGTCGGCTATACCACCTCTGCGGAGGCCACCGGCGACAGTTCCCAGGTTGTCGGCTATGC
>JBNJGM010000017.1:10224-33419 GCA_051747685.1 Thermodesulfobacteriota bacterium
TCCCCATCGGCCTCGTTATTCAAAAGTATCGACCAGCGCCAACTCAATCAGCGCACCGCGGATTTCAATCGCCCGGGGCGTTTTCAAAACTTTGAAACCGGACTCACCGCGAGCTATTCCCTCTACAACGGGCAGCGAAACCAGCTGCGCCTACAAATGGCCAAACACCACAAAGCCGCCGTTACCCAGGCCCGGGCGGAGGTAAATAACGAACTCAGCGCCGCTGTGACCGATACCTTTTGTGCCATTGGAGTCGCCCAAAAGGCCCTCGAAATCGATCGCAAACGCATAAACGTCCTTAAAAAGGAAATCCGACTGGCTAAAGCCCGGTATAAAGCCGGGGGCACCCTCAAAGCAGACCTACTCTCCTTACAAGCCAGGCTCTCCAAGGCCCGGGCCCAGCAAAGTCAAAACCGGGCCGAAGCCAAGTCAGCCCGGGCTGCTCTGGCGGTCTTAATGGATCTTCCTCCTGAACACGCTCCGGAAGTGGCCCCACTGGACAGTTTGCCCCTGGAGGTTCCCTCAAACTACCAAGAAGCCCTGGCCCACGCCGCTGCACACCACCCCGCCTTGGCCCGGGCCCGCGAAAAAGCCCAAAAAGCCCACATTGGTCTTGACTTGGCCTGGGCCTCGTATCTGCCCCGGCTGTCGGCGCAAGCACACTATTACCACGATGATCCGCACATGGAGTACTCCCGAGACCGGGAAAACTGGACCCTGGGTTTGATGCTCAACTGGGATTTGTTTTCCGGTTTCCGCCGTCAGGCAAAGGTGGACAAAGCCCACGCCACGCTGGCCGCGACGCGGGCCGAAAACAGAAAAACCAGCCAGCGCATCCGCCAAAACATTATCCAGGACCTTGCCCGGATTCAGGCCGCTGAAGACCAACTCACGGCTACCCGGAAACAGGTTGCTCAGGCCGAGGAGGCCCTTCGCTTGGTGCGCATCCGCTTTCAGGGAGGATCCGCCGCCTTGACCCGCTTTCTTGGGGCTGAACTCGCCTACCATGAGGCCCTTGCGGATCAAAACACGGCCCATTACGCGCTTTTGCGCGCACAGGCGGCTCTGGCCCAGGATGTCGGCGCATGGCAGCAGAGACAAACAAATGCCATGCCCGCACCTACCCCATCACCATCCTCCCCCTAACCGGAGATTGGGCCCATGCGCTATGCACACATCGGTTTTCCTTTGGCTGGGATCGCCCTCTTGGCGATTTTGGTTGTATATACAGGGGGATTTTTCCAGCACGGCGGCATTGGACCGGAGTCCCCAGCTGACCAGAAAAGCGCTGCCGCACTGCCTGCGGAGCAAACCGCCATCGCCCGCGTACAACACATCCCCCAAGTCAGCACCGCACCGGGCACGGTCAGACCACGCTCACAGGTACGCATCGAGGCCCAAGTCCAGGCCAAGATCGCCGCTGTTCAAGTGCGCGCTGGGCAAGAGGTGACAAAGGGTGAGACCCTAGTTCGCCTCGATGACGCGCGCTTTACCGCTGAAGTTCAGCAGGCAGAGCAAAAGCTCAAACAACGTCGGGCCAAGCTCACCACGGCGCGGCATAATGTCCCAGCAGCCCGCTCGGCCTACAATGCCAGCAAAGCCGAATGGGAACGTATCCAAGCCTACTTCCGCGCCGAGGCGGCCACCGAAAAAGAGCTTGAAAAAACCCGGGCCTCCTTTGACCGGGCCCGGGCTGAGTTGGACCAGGCCCATAGCGCCGTACTGCAGGCCCGAGCCGGTGTCGAGGCCGCCCGCAATCAACTCCAAAGCAGACGTATCCAACGCCAGTACACCACCCTCACCGCTCCGGCCGACGGACAGGTTGCCGAGCGGCATGTCGACCCAGGGGATATATCCAGGCCCGGCAAGCCATTATTGAAGCTACACACCGACACGGCCCTGCAACTTGAAGCGCGGATCTCGGAGAGCCGTCTGGGCCCGTTACGGCTCGGCAGTTCCTATCCGGTGCATTTTTCGGCCATAGACACGCAAATTTCAGGGACCGTCGAAGAAATCCTTCCCGCCGCCGACCCCCGCACTCGGAGCTTTACGGTCAAACTCGCCTTGCCGCAGACCCCCGGATTGCACGCTGGTATGTATGGCCGCCTCGAATTCGAACACGGTAGCCGTGAAGCGGTTCTGGTGCCGCGCCGGGCCATACGCGAAATCGGACAATTAGATATAGTTCGCATCCGGAACGGTAACACCTGGCGGGATATCGCGGTTACTACGGGACACACCCGAGGCGAGCAGATTGAAATCCTTTCCGGTGTCGCCCCTGGAGAAACGGTGGCCCTCTTTGGAGGCGACCATGGCACATGAGGGGCCGGACTCCGTTCGCGGGCTCATCCCGAGCATCGTCAACACCTTTCTCACCCCCCAGCTTCCCATCCTTTTTATACTTCTGGCTCTGGGGGTTGGCCTCACCGCAGTCCTGCTCACTCCCAAAGAGGAGGAGCCGCAGATTGTCGTCCCTTTGGCGGATATTTTTGTCCAAGCGCCGGGAGCCAGCGCCGCTGAAGTCGAAAACCAGGTCGCCACCCCGCTGGAACAACTCCTTTGGCAAATCGAAGGCGTCGAGTATGTCTACTCCACTTCCCGCAAAGATGGAGCCGTAATCACGGTACGCTTCCTCGTCGGCCAGGACCAGGAACGGGCCATGGTCCGCTTGCACAACATGGTCGGGCGCAATCTGGATCGGGCGCCGTCTTTGGTCACGGATTGGGTGATCAAGCCCATCTCCATTGATGACGTCCCAATCTTGAACATCACCTTGTATTCCGAGAAATATTCGGACCACCAGCTCCGCCGCATCGGCCAGGAGACACTGAACCACTTAAGTGAAGTGGAGGACATCTCCCGCACCGAGATCATCGGCGGACGGGACCGGGAAATCCGCGTCGAGCTCGCCCCACAACGCCTCGCCGGCTATAACCTAACGCCCATGCAGGTACACAAGGCCCTCGCCGGGGCCGACCAATCCGTGCACGCCGGCGATTTTGATCAGGCCAACCGCCACTACACCCTTAGCTCCAATAATTTTCTGACCAGCGCCCGCGAAGTCGGGCGGCTCGTCGTCGGCACCGCTGACGACAAACCGGTCTTTCTGCGCGACGTGGCCCGCATCGTGGACGGCCCGGAGGAGGCTTCCGTCTACAGTCGGATCGGCTTTTCCCAGCGGTACCAAGAACACACTCCCGCACTGCACGATCTCCCCGATCCCCCGAAGGGGGGCTTCCCGGCAGTGACCTTGGCCGTGGCCAAGAAAAAAGGGACCAACGCCGTGTGGGTGGCGCAAAATGTGTTGGACGCGTTCGAAAAATTCCAAAACGCAGTGCTCCCCGACGGGGTTCGGGCCGAAATCACCCGCAACTACGGCAAAACCGCCCAGACCAAAGTCAACAACCTCTTGAGCTCGCTTGGCTTCGCCATTCTCACCGTGGTCGTTCTCCTAGCGTTTACCCTCGGCCGACGCGAGGCCCTCATTGTGGCCATTGCTGTGCCCATCAGCTTCGCCCTGGCTCTGTTTGTGAATTACCTCCTTGGGTATACCATTAATCGGGTCACCCTCTTTGCCCTTATCCTCTCGCTGGGACTGGTCGTGGACGATCCTATTACCAATGTGGACAATATCCAGCGCCATATCCGCATAGGCAAGCGTTCCCCCCGTCTAGCCACCCTGGCCGCAGTACAGGAAGTCTTCCCCCCGGTATTTATCTCTACTCTGGCCATTATCGTTTCCTTCACCCCCATGTTTTTCATTACCGGAATGATGGGACCGTATATGGCGCCTATGGCGGCCAACGTTCCCTTGACCGTCATCTTTTCCACGATTTGCGCCGTCACCATTGTCCCCTGGCTCGCGTATACCCTGTTGCGCAGACAAACGCCGGGCGGCTCAAAGAACACTGCCAGCGCCCCCCAATCCGGCACCGCCCCCTGGATCCATACAATATACCGGGCTGTCTGTGCGCCATTTCTGGATTCGCGCCGCAAGCGGTGGCTTTTGGGCGCAGTCATTGTCCTGGGCCTGCTGGGATCGTTGAGCCTGCCGGCCCTGCGTCTGGTCCCCATGAAAATGCTCCCCTTTGACAACAAAAACGAGTTCCAGTTGGTCCTGGACATGCCCGAAGGCACGCCACTAGAAACCACGAACAAGGTCACCGCTGCCTTCGAGGCCTACCTGCGCAATGTGCCCGAGGTTACCTCAGTGGTCTCCACAGTGGGAGACGCTTCCCCCATTGATTTCAATGGCATGGTCCGACACTATTATCTGCGCAACGGTGTCCACCAGGCCGATATCCGCATCAATCTCGTGGATAAACCTGACAGGCAGATGCAAAGCCACGGCATTGCCCTGCGCCTACGAAAGGACCTCACCGCCCTGGCCGAAAGCTACGGCGTGGATCTCAAGATCGTGGAAATCCCTCCAGGGCCACCGGTGCTGGCCACCGTGGTTACCGAGATCTACGGGAGTC
Organism: Thermodesulfobacteriota bacterium; assembly: GCA_051747685.1. Classification (GTDB taxonomy): domain Bacteria; phylum Desulfobacterota; class Desulfovibrionia; order Desulfovibrionales; family Desulfohalobiaceae; genus Desulfohalobium. The sequence goes on from JBNJGM010000017.1 coordinate 14,703, forward strand.
CGGAAAACAGCTATGCGGAATTGGTCCAAGGCGCCAAGCATATGGCCTCGATCATGGAAAGTGAGACTGACGTCGTGGATGTGGATACCAGCGCGATCGTGCCCCACCAACGGCTCAATTTTGTTGTGGACCGGGAAAAAGCCGCGCTGCACGACATTGGAGTTGAGCAAATCAATCGCACCCTGCGCCTGGCCCTGTCCGGAACGGCCCCAGCCACGCTGCACAACCCAAGGGAACGGGCTCCGTTACAGATCCGTCCCATCTTGGCTCGGGCCGAGCGCTCAGAGACCCAAACATTACAAAACCTGCCCCTGCGGGGTGGGGATGGAAACCTCGTCCCGCTGGGCGAACTCGGACACTTCGAACAAACTCCGGAAGACCAGCCCATTTATCACAAAAACCTGCGCCGGGTGGCCTACGCCCAAGCCGAAACCGTAGGCCGCTCTCCGGCCACGGCCATCTTGGATATGCAATCGCGGCTGGATACAAACCCCCTCCCCGAGAAACTGCAGGCGGATTGGACCGGGGAAGGGGAGTGGAAAATCACCCTGCGGGTCTTCCGAGACCTGGCCTTGGCCAATATCGCTGCACTCATCGGCATCTATATCCTTTTGAGCATCCAAACCGCTTCGTTTGCCTTGCCGCTGCTGATCCTTTTGGCGGTCCCGCTCACCCTCCTCGGGATCATGCCCGGATTTTGGCTTTTAAACCTCACAACCGCCACGCCGGTTGGAGGGTTTTCCAATCCGGTTTTTTTCACCGCCACCGCCATGATCGGTATGATCGCCCTCGGCGGTATCGTGATCCGCAACGCGGTAGTGCTCATCGAATTTGTGCATGAATCGTTGCAGCAGGGGCTCTCCTTTCGCGAAGCGATCCTGCAAAGCGGGGCCATCCGCTTGCGCCCCATCGTGTTGACCGCCATGACCACTGCCCTCGGGGCCTGGCCCATTACCCGGGATCCCATTTTCTCGGGCTTGGCTTGGGCGTTGATCTTCGGATTGTTCGCCTCCACCCTGTTCACACTGGTCATCGTCCCGGTCACCTATTACGCCCTGTACCATCGCAAATACGCACGGGAGACTTCAGATGCATAACCGCAACGAAATACTCTGCATTGCCATGGTCGGCCTGCCCGCTCGCGGGAAATCCACCCTGGCCCAAAAACTCCAAGAAGGGCTTACTGCCGACGGCGTGCAGGCGGCCATTTTCAATAACGGGGATTTGCGGCGCGCTTTAGACCGGGACGACACTGCCGCTCCAAATTTTTACAACCCTGACAACCAGGGGGCCGTGGAGGTGCGCGAAAAGCTCGCGGCGCTCAATATCCAGCACGCCCGGGAGTTTCTGCACAACGGCGGTCAAGTGGCGATTTTGGACGCGACCAATGTCAGCCGCAAAAGGCGGGAATTCGTGCAGGCCCATTTCCCGGATATCCCCCTTTTATTTTTGGAATGCTACAATGAAGATAAGGAAATCCTGGAAGAAAATATTCTCCGAAAAACCCGGCATTCGGAATTCGCCCATTTGGATACGCAACAGGCCATCGCCTCCTTTAAAAAACGTATTGAATATTATCGCCATATTTTTTGCCCCCTGGCCACGGAGCGCAATTTCATCCGGCAGGATTCGTTTTTAAACACGATCACGGATATCCAAATTTTAGACCGTATTCCCTTTTTTGAACAATTACGGGATTTATTGGTGACCGATTTTGTGCCCAACCTCTATATTGTCCGCCACGGCTCTTCGGAATTTAACCTCGAAAATCGGATCGGAGGCGATTCGCCGCTGGCCGAACAGGGCCACCGCCAAGGCCGAAACCTGGGGGCTTACTTTTGCCAAACACCGCTCTCCATCGTCTTTACCAGCTCCAAGCGGCGCACCAAACAAACAGCTGCCTATGTTTTGGAGGCCCAACACGTTCCCCCCGAACTGCACAGTATGCCCCTGTTCGATGAAATCGACTGCGGTATTTGCGAGGGGATGGATTATGAAGAGGTTAAACGGCGGCGCCCAGACGTGCACCGTGGACGGGTTGAGGATAAATACAATTTTATCTATCCTGGTGGAGAAGGGTATCGTTCCATGCGGGGACGCATCGAGCGCGGGGTCCGCAAAGCCTTGTATCTTTCCGGAGGCAGCCGACACATCATGATCGTGGGGCATCGGGCCGTAAATCGCCTCATCCTGAGTTATTTTCTCTACCGCCGCCCAGCCGATGTCCCCTACCTCTACATCCCCCAAGACCGGTATTTCCATATTTCTTGCGCCCAAAACGAACGCCGGATCCGCCTGCGCTTTATTCCCCAGGCCGAAGCCGGGTCGGATGTTCCCACACCCACCAAAGGCAGAGATTAAGGCCGTATTTGTACAGCCACTGACAAAACGCCAACGGTGGCAGGTATTCTTCCATCCAGCGAATCGCGGACCGCATTGTCGGGGGAAGCGTTCCTCTGCACTCGAATACCAGGAGGAGAACAGATGGCCTCAGCCCCGCCTACGGAATATATCGAAGCCGCCTTACTCCCTCTCATGCCCCGCTTTTGGGACAACGCCCGCCAGGAATTGCAACACATGCAACAGGCCCTGGCCGTTCACGACTGGGCCACCCTGCGCCGGCTGGCCCATGGCCACAAGGGGGCGGCCGCGGGCTTCGGGCTGACAGGTTTGGCCGCAATCGCCAAAACCCTGGAGCAGGCGGCCCGACCGCAGACAGCGGAAACGGCCCAGCTCCACCTCCAGCACCTGGCCCAGTATATGGAGACGGTGCGCGTTCTGGAACGCAAGTAACCCCCACAGACGTATTTTCGCCCCCTGTCTCTTCTATAAGCTAACCCCAATCCGTCCGCGATGGGAAACCGGGCCCAGTTCACAGCCCCATAGACCATCCCCCGCGCGGTTGTTCGGGCACACTCTGCTTGACCATCTCCAGTATTATAGGAACAATTTCCCTTGCTCACGCGCAGTATTGCGTATGCAGCACCCCCCTTTGCACTGCCCGACACGGGCCGAGCCACACCATATTTTCCTTCAGGGCCACACGCCACGGGGAGGCACCACGACATGGAAATCACCAAATTCGCTATTCCGGAAATTATTTTTGGCAATAATTGCCTCGAATACATCGCTTCCTGTGCGAGACGCCATGGGGCGCGAAAAGTCTTTTTTGTCAGCGACACCGGACTAGAAGAGTCGGGCTGGGTACAACGGATCTGCGACATCCTGGACCGCGACCGCTTGCCTTGGACCTATTTTAATATGGTCGACTCTAACCCCAGGGACTTCCAGATCGAAAAAGGCGCGGCCCTGTATGCCGAACACGGCGCCGATGTCATCGTGGCCCTCGGCGGCGGGAGCCCGCTGGATACCGCCAAGGGCATCGCCTTGTTGGCCAGTAACGGGGGGCGGGTTCGCGATTACGAGGGCGCGAATCGGATCGAACACCCCTTGCCGCCGATGATCTTCGCCCCTTCCACCGCCGGGAGCGGTTCCGATATTTCCCAATTCGCCATTATCACCGATGTGGAACGGCAAGTGAAAATGGCCATTATCAGCCGCACATTGGTTCCCAATATTTCCCTTATCGATCCCGTTATCCTACAAACGAAAACGCCGGAACTGATCATTACCTCCGCCATAGACGCCTTGGCCCATGCCATTGAGTCCTACGTCTCCCCTATTGCCTCGCCCTTTAGCGAGACCCAGTCCCTTCATGCGATCCAACTGATCGTCAAAAATCTCAGCTACGCCCACGACTCCCGGGATCCAGAGGCGCTGAAGCAGCTCAGTATCGCCAGTACTGCGGCCGGCATGGCCTTCAGCAATGCCGGGCTGGGTATCGACCACGCCTTAGCCCATTCCCTCGGGGGCGTATTTGATGTCATGCACGGTATCGTGCACCCCATTTTACTTCCGCCGATTATGCGCTTTAACCTCACGGCGTGCCCGGAAAAAATGAACCGCATCGGGGCCACAGTATTGGGGCGCTACCCGGATGGGGATGACGGGCTCGCGCTGCCCGGAATCCAATGGCTAGAAGCCTTTTTCCGTTCTTTTGATATCCCCATGCGCTTAAGCGCCATTTTGCCGCCGGAGACCGATCTCATGCCCATCTGCCACATGGCCAGCCTTGACGCCTGTATGCTGAGCAACCCCCGCAACGCTTCCCCCCATGATTTGTACGCTTTGTGCCAGGAGGTGTGGTGATGGCCCCCAAAACAACCCTTGAAGACATCATCGGCATTGAGCATTCCAAACTCGGATTTTTCCAGGAAGTGCAGCACAAGGTGGCCGAACTCAAGCAATCCAACGAGGAGTTGGAGCATAAACAACGAGAAATACAAGCCATTCTGGACGGTATATCCGATATTATGCTGGTGCTCTCTGCGGACATGCGCATCATTTCCGTCAATCAGGTCTTTTTTGACCATTTCAAAGATCCGGATCCGGTGGGAAAGTACTGCTTCGATGTCTTTCGCGACAATGACAAGGCCTGCCGGGGGTGCCCGGCTCGCGAATCCATGCGCACAGGGGAAGTGTGCAAGGAAACCGCGATTTTCAAGGTTGACGGGCAAAACCGTCAATACGACATGTTGGCATCACCCTTGCAGGACATATCTGGTCAAGAAGGCCGGGTGCTCTTATTCAAACGCGATGTGACTTTGGAAAAGGAATACCAGGCCCAATTTTACCAAGCCGAAAAAATGGCCACCATCGGTATGCTCGCTGCCGGAGTAGCCCATGAAGTCAACAACCCCTTGGCGGGGATTCAAGGCTTCGCCCAAGGATTGCAACGGCGCCTGCCCCGGATCCAAGAGAGACTAGACGAAGAATTAGCTAATGATTTCAAGGAATACACCGAAACCATAATCCAGGAATGTAATCGATGCCAGGAAATCGTCAGAACCCTGCTGACCTTCAGTCGGCCCCGGGAGTCCGCCTTTTGCTCCCTGAGCATGAACGCCCTTATCCGGGACACCCTGAAAGTCCTGCAACACCGGATCAAACGCCACCAAGGCCTCCTTCTCCAGGAAAACCTGGAACCGGATCTGCCGCTCGTGTGCGGGGATGAGCCCCACCTGAAACAGGTTATCCTCAATCTGCTCACCAACGCCTTGGACGCCATTGGTAAAGAAGGGGTCATCACTGTGCACACCAGCAGCAGTACAACCCATGTCAGCCTGTGCATTGAGGACACCGGAGAAGGAATTTCTGAAGACCACCTGGACAAATTGTTCGAACCCTTTTTCACCACCAAGCCTGTGGGCCAGGGCACAGGAATCGGTCTTTCCACATGTTACACCATTGTCCACAACCATGGTGGCGAAATCTCAGTCAACAGCGCGCCGGGGCAAGGAAGCCGCTTTTGCGTCATTCTTCCGAAACGGCAAGGGAAATCTTGTGAACAACCAATCACTTGTACTTATCGTTGATGATGAAGCCTCGATCCGGAGGCTCTTACATAAAGAACTTCAATCCCAGAACCGGGCCATTCATACAGCGGAAAATGCCCAAAAAGCCCGGGAAGCGGTTGGCCAACACCCCTACGATGTGCTGGTCTTGGATATACGTTTGCCCGACGGCGACGGACTCGAACTGCTGACCGAATTCAAAGAGTCACTCCCGGATGCGGAAACCATTCTTATCACCGGCCACGGAGATATCGATTCCGCTGTCGAAGCCATGAAACTCGGGGCCTACGACTATATCACCAAGCCCTTCAATCTTGACCGGCTGGAATTCGTTATCGACAAAGCCTATCAGCGTGCCTGTCTCCAGCGGGACAACCGTATCTTTCGGCGCCACCAACAAAAAATTCAAGACGCCCACAACCTCATCGGGCATTCCGCGGCCATAAAACACATCCGCTTTTTAATAGAAAAAGTGGCCCCCACGAATGTCCCGGTTCTAGTAACCGGTGAAAGCGGCTCCGGCAAAGAGGTGGTCTCCCGGGCCATCCACGACAACAGCCCCCGGGCGGCCAAGCCGTTGGTGACCAAAAACTGCGCCACCCTCCAACGCGAACTCGCCCGCAGCGAATTATTCGGACACATCAAAGGGTCCTTCACCGGAGCCACGGAAAACCAGGAAGGATTGCTGGCCTTTGCCCACAAGGGGTCCCTCTTTTTAGACGAAATCGGTGAGTTGCCCCTGGAGGTCCAGGCCTCGTTTTTGCGGGTCCTGGAAAATAAGACCTACCGTCGGGTGGGCGAAAAAAAAGAACGGGAGGTGGACGCCCGGCTCATCTTGGCCACCAACCGGGATTTAGCCCAGGAAGTCGAGGAGGGGCGTTTTCACGAAGCGTTGTACCACCGCGTCAATGTCTTTCATATCAACATCCCTCCCCTGCGGGAGCGCAAAGACGATATACCGATCTTGCTCGATTTTTTCCTCCACAAACTCGCCGCCGGACAACCCCCGTGCACCCTCACTCCGCGTGCGGCGCAATGCCTGCATGAGTACACCTGGCCGGGCAATGTTCGGGAACTGCGCAATGTGTTAGAGCGCAGTATCATCCTTTCCGAGGGCGGCCTGATCACCGAACACGTCTTGCCCAGTGAATTGCGCACCGATGCTCCCCAGGAGGAGCCCGAAGAAAACCCCCTGCGCCTCGAAGCCGTGGAAAAGGCCCATATCCAAAGGATACTGCATTTTTTCGACTTTAATCGCTCCCAAACCGCCGAAGCCCTTGGAGTCTCCCGCAAAACCCTGTACCGCAAACTCCAAAAATACGGCCTGGAACACGAATAACCCGCCGCCTCCCTGTGTCATTTTGCCCCACACGGCACCAAAATCCTGTGCCCTTTTGACCCACAAGAACTCTTATCCAAGCCCGTTTTCCAGTCCCAGCCCCAAAGCAATGGCCTAGAACCGAGCCACAAGGTAAAAAACGCTATCCGCCAACCCGCCAGCATCTCTCTTGATCACAAAACATACTCCCAGAAGGGGCAAGGCGGTTTTATTTTTGGCCCGATCTTTGCTTCCCTTTTTGCTGAAATTGCTGCCTGTGTTTCGAAAACCCAATTGTTTTTTCCACTCTAATTCCCAAAGGAGTCAGTCATGGCAGTTCAGGAAATGGTTTACGGATTTTTCATCCCCAGTGTGACATTGATCGGAATCGGCGCCCATAAGGAGATTCCCGAACGTATCAAGGCCTTGGGTGGGAGTAAGCCCTTGCTGGTAACCGACAAGGGCTTGACCAAGGCTGGCATCACCCAACAAATCGTTGACCTGCTGAAAGAAAATGGCATGGAAGGGGTCGTTTACGACGAAACCATCCCCAACCCCACGGACAAAAACGTACACGACGGCGTGGATGCCTATAAGAAAAATGGCTGCGACTCCTTGATCTCCCTTGGTGGCGGCTCTTCCCACGACTGCGGTAAAGGCATCGGCCTTGTTGTCGCCAATGGCGGAAAAATCCACGATTACGAAGGAATTGACCAATCCAACTCCCCCATGCCGCCCTACCTGGCCGTGAACACCACTGCCGGCACAGCCTCGGAAATGACCCGCTTCTGCATCATCACCGACACCTCCAGAAAAGTAAAAATGGCCATTGTTGATTGGCGCGTCACCCCCGGCATTGCCATTGACGACCCCCTGCTGATGGTCGGCATGCCCCCGGCGCTGACAGCAGCCACCGGTATGGACGCCTTGACCCACGCTGTGGAAGCCTACGTCTCCTTGGCAGCCAACCCGATCACTGACGCCTGTGCCTTGCAAGCCATTCAGCTTATTGCTAAATATCTGCGTCCCGCAGTGGCCAACGGCCAGGACATGGAAGCCCGGGAAAAAATGGCCTTTGCCCAGTATTTGGCCGGCATGGCTTTTAACAACGCCAGCCTCGGCCACGTCCACGCCATGGCCCACCAGCTCGGCGGCTTCTACGACTTGCCCCACGGCGAGTGCAACGCTGTGCTGCTGCCCCATGTGGAAAAATTCAACCTCATCGCCAAAGTGGATCGCTTCATTGATATGGCCAAAGCCATGGGCGAGAATGTGGAAGGCTTGGCCCCGCGCGCCGCTGCCGAAAAGGCTGTTGATGCCATCAAGGTCCTCTCCACCGATGTGGGCATCCCTGACGGCTTAGTCGCTCTCGGCAAACGCTACGGTGTCGACGTCAAGGAACAAGACATCCAGACCATGACCGACAACGCCCAAAAAGACGCCTGTGGGTTCACCAACCCGCGCTGCCCCACAGACGCCGATGTGGCCGCCATTTACAAGGCCGCCCTGTAATAACCACCGAGCAGTTCAAGGGGAGTGGCCCGGGGCCACTCCCCTTGCTGAAAATACGCTGTCCACCGGGGGCAGCGTTTTTTCATCACCATGTGCACCTCAGACAGACGAAGTGCGAGGAAATGACGCTCTATGCAGACCATCAATCTTTCCACTCACACCGATCCTGCCTTCACCGAACAGGTCAACGCGGAAAGCAAACAAAATGTCGCCCTCTGCTACCAATGTGGGAATTGCACGGCGGGCTGCCCCTACACCTTCGTTTATGACTTCCCGGTGCATCAGCTCATGCGCCTGGTCCAAACCGGGCAAAAGGAAACGGCTTTGCGCAGCCGCTCTTTATGGCTCTGCGCAACTTGCCAGTCCTGCACAACGCGCTGCCCCAACAATATCGATGTCGCCCACATTATGGATGTCTTACGGCACATGGCCCGTCGGGAAGGGTACGTCACTGAGCGCAAGGTCAAACTTTTTTATGACGCCTTCTTGGAGTCCGTTCACAAGCACGGCCGCGTGTATGAGCTGGGCGCCATGACCTCGTATATCGCCCACAGCAAGCAAGTCATGACCGACATTGAACTCGGTCCGACGGTAATGACCAAGGGCAAAATCGGTTTTACCCCGCACAACATCGAAGGCAAAGAGCACGTGGCCGCTATCTTCGAACGCTACATGGAAAAACAGGAACAGGGGCGGGAAGCCTACCGGCCCTTTCAGGCTGAACGTTCTAGTCCAGTGGCCGCGTTGCTGCGCCGACTGAGGAGGGAAGACTAAGCATGCGCTCTGAGACCACCTACGCGTATTACCCCGGGTGTTCCCAGCTCGGAACCGCCACGGATTACGACAAGTCCACCCGGGCTTGTTGCGCCAAGCTCGACATCCACCTTCAGGACATTCCCGATTGGAGTTGCTGCGGATCCACCCCGGCGCACACGGTGGACCACACCCTCTCCGGCGCCCTGTCCTTGCGCAATCTCCAGTTGGCTGAACAACTCAACCCCACCTGCATCACCACACCGTGCCCGAGCTGCTTGACCAACCTCAAAGGGGCTGCCCAAAAGGCAGAGGACCCTCAAAGCCGTGAGGCCATGAACGCTCTGCTCGACACCCCGTACACCGGCTCGCTTGATGTCAAATCTACCCTCCAGATTCTGGTCGAAGATTTTGGCGTGGACGCTCTGGCCGCAAAAGTCAGCAAGCCGCTCACCGGCTTGGTTGTTGCCCCCTATTACGGCTGCATCATGAACCGGCCGCCAGAGGCGATGCAGTTTGACGACCCCGAAAACCCCACAGCCATGGATCGCATACTCGAGGCCTGTGGGGCCACTGTGGCCCCCTACCCCCTGAAGGTCGAGTGCTGCGGGGCCTCGTACGGCATCCCGCGCAAGGATATTGTCGCCCATCTTTCCCACAAGTTGTTGTCCTTGGCTGAAGATGTCGGGGCCATGGCCATGGTCACCGCCTGCCCCTTGTGCCAGATGAACCTTGATCTGCGCCAAAAGCAAATCAACAAGCTGCAAAACGCCGACCACAACATGCCTGTTTTCTATTTCACCCAATTGTTGGGGTTGGCACTGGGGCTTCCGAGCGCGGAACTCGGACTCGAAAAACTCGCGGTCAACCCCAAAGATGTGCTCAATAAAGCCAAGGCCCGCGCCATCGCTGAAGCCGCCTCCTAGCTCCCCGGGAGGCCGCGTGAGGAAGATGTGGGATAACCATCGCGAGCGCGCCTGAAAGCGCGCAGCAGCCTAAGTAAGGAGTCAACCCAATGCGAATCGGCGTTTTTGTCTGCCATTGCGGCAGCAATATCGCGGGGACAGTCAACGTACCGACTGTGGCTGAAACCGCCCGGGAATTTCCGGAAGTGGCCTATGCCACGGACACCATGTATGCCTGCTCTGAACCGGGCCAGGAAGGCATCGTCAACGCCGTGAAGGAGCAGGGGCTCGACGGCGTCGTGGTGGCCTCGTGTACCCCTCGGATGCACGAACCAACTTTCCGACGTGCCGTCCAGCGGGCCGGGCTCAACCCGTACATGTTTGAAATGGCCAATATCCGTGAGCATGTCTCTTGGGTCTCAAAAGACAAGGAGGCGAACACGGAGAAGGCCGCAGAACTCATCCACATGGCGGTGGAAAAACTGCGGCGGGACAGACCCCTGATCTCGGAAAAATTCGACGTCACCAAACGGGTCTTGGTTCTCGGAGGGGGCGTGGCTGGAATCCAGGCGGCCTTGGACTGCGCTGACGGCGGCCTCGAGGTTGTGCTTGTGGAAAAAACAGCCACTATTGGCGGCAAAATGGCCAAATTGGACAAGACATTCCCCACCGTGGACTGCTCATCGTGTGTTTTGGGTCCGAAGATGGTCGACGTCGCTATGCACCAGAATATCACCCTGTATGCGTATTCGGAAATCGAAGAACTCGATGGCTACGTCGGCAATTTCAACGCCAAAATCCGGCAGAAAGCCACATATGTCGACTGGGACAAGTGCACGGGATGCGGCGAGTGTATGGCAAAATGCCCCAGCAAAAAAGCCTACGACTATTTTAATGAAGGCATAGCCCCGACCACGGCCATTTCTATCCCCTTTCCCCAGGCCACACCCAAAAAAGCGACCATCGACCCCGACTACTGCCGGCAATTTATCAAAGGCAAATGCGGTGTCTGCGCCAAGGTCTGCCCCACGGATGCCATCCAATACGATATGGAAGACGAGATCGTGGAAGAGAAAATCGGCGCGGTGATTACCGCGACCGGCTATGATCTCTTCGACCACTCCAAATACGGCGAATATGGCGGTGGCCGTTTTGCAGACGTCATCACCTCCATGCAGTATGAACGTATTTTAAACGCCTCTGGGCCGACCGGTGGGCACATCAAGCGCCCCTCGGACGGCAAAGAGCCCAAAAACGTGGTCTTCATCCAATGTGTCGGATCCCGGGATAAATCCGTAGATCGGCCGTATTGTTCTGGCTTTTGTTGCATGTACACCGCCAAACAGACCATTTTAACCAAAGACCACCTTCCTGAGTCCCAATCCTATGTCTTTTATATGGACATTCGGGCCCCGGGAAAAATGTACGACGAGTTCACCCGGCGGGCCATGGAAGAATACGACGCCAACTACATCCGGGGCCGGGTCTCCATGATCTACCCCAAAGGCGACACATATGTGGTCCGGGGCGTGGACACCTTATTGGGCACCCAGGTGGAGATTGACGCCGACCTAGTCGTTTTGGCCGTCGGGGCCGAATGCGCAGAAGGGGCCGACAAGCTCGCGGAAAAATTGCGCATTTCCTACGACGCCTACGGTTTTTACATGGAAAGCCACCCCAAGCTCCGTCCGGTAGAAACCAACACCGCTGGCGTCTACCTGGCAGGAGCGTGCCAGGGAGCCAAGGACATCCCGGCCTCTGTGGGCCAAGGTTCGGCCGCAGCCTCCAAGGTTTTGGCCCTTTTTTCCAAAGACCAATTGGAGGCGGATCCTCAAGTGGCGCAAGTCCAAGCCGCCAGATGCGTGGGATGCTACAAATGCGTCACCACCTGCCCGTTTGGCGCTATCCAGGAAACGCAAGACCGCGGGGGCAATCCCAAAGCCGAAGTCATCGCCTCTGTGTGCCAGGGATGCGGCATTTGCAATGTCACCTGCCCCCAAGGCGCGATCCAACTCCAACACTTCACTGATAACCAAATCCTTGCGGAGGTCAGTGCCTTATGTCAGCCCGAGATGGAAACAAGCTCCGCATAGTGGGCTTTCTCTGTAATTGGTGTTCCTATGGCGGGGCGGATACGGCCGGCGTGTCACGCTTCGAGCAACCCACGGATTTGCGCATTGTTCGCTTACCCTGTACCGGTCGCGCCAACCCCTTGTTTATCATGAAAGCGTTTTTTGGCGGAGCAGACGGGGTGCTCGTTTCCGGCTGCCATCCGCGCGATTGCCACTATTCCGAAGGCAATTACTACGCCCGCCGACGGCTGGAGTTGCTCAAGCGGACCTTGCCGGTCTTGGGCATTGACCCAGAACGCTTCGAGTATACATGGGTTTCAGCCTCTGAGGGCAAGCGGTGGCAAACCGTTGTCACCCGCTTTACAGAGCGTATCCACACCCTTGGCCCGGCTCCAGCGATTGAACAACAATGCGCTCCGGCCCTACAAGCCTAGCACACCATCCATCGAAAGCAGAGGAGGACAGGGTGTCGCAGTTGGAACAACTTCAAGACGCGGTCCGGCAAAAATTGCCGGAGTTAGATATGGTTATTGCCTGGGGGACCGGATTCGACCCCTTGCACGCCACCCCGCTTTTTATTCGCAACGAAAGCGATCTCGAACATATGACCTGGGGGCCCTTGTGCGTCCACAATTTGGCCACCTATCTGCCGGGCCTCAAAGGCAAAAACGTAGGCGTTGTGGTCAAGGGCTGCGATAGTCGCTCTATTGTGCAATTGCTTGAGGAATCCCTTATTGAGCGGGAGAACCTGACCATTTTTGGTCTGCCCTGCGACGGGATTGTGGAAATGAGCAAAATAGAGGCCGCCCTTGGCACGGAGGCCGGTTTTGTCCGCGAGGCCCATGCTGAGGCAGACCAATTGGTCGTGCAGACCGATTCCGGCACGCACAAACTGCCCTTGCAAGAGCTACGGCCCCAAAAGTGCCTCACCTGTCGCTACCCCAATCCGGTCCTGGCCGACGAGGTCATTGGAGAGCCCCGAGAACCGGTTCAAGATCCGGTAGACACGGACCTCGAAACCTTGGAGGCCATGAGTTATGCGGACCGGATGCGCTATTGGCAAGAGCAGCTCGACCGCTGCATCCGTTGCTACGCGTGTCGCAACGCCTGCCCTATGTGCGTGTGCCGCGACCATTGCATCGCCCAGACCCGAGACCCCCAATGGATCAGTCAAGAAACCGGGGTGGCCGAAAAATGGTTCTTCCAAATCATACACGCGCAGCATTTGGCGGGACGGTGCACGGAATGCGGCGAATGCGAACGGGCCTGCCCCATGGACATCCCCATTTTGACGCTCAAGCGGAAAATGAACCGGGAAATCAAAGACATGTTCGATTTTGAGGCAGGAACCGATCCCGAGGCCACACCGCCGCTGTTCACATTCCAAGTGGAAGAGGCGAAGATCAACGAGAGAGGATGGTAATGGGTGCGACCAAATTCTTAGCCGCTCAGGATCTGCCGCGTTGGCTGAACGAACTTCAGCAAACACGAGACGTGTATGTCCCCATCGAGGACAAGGCGAGCATCGTCTTCGCCCCGTATACGGAGCAGAACGAACCCGTGCTGGACCGCCAGCCCACCGCACCACCCAAAGAGGTGGTGTTCCCGCAGACCGAAAACCTCATGCGCTTTCAGTATACAAAACGCGAAGGGGATCCCGCGCACAGCGATCTGCATATCGAATCCCAGCCAGAAGCCGCTCCCGCCGTGGTTGTTGGCTGCCGGCCCTGTGGCGCTCGTGGGTTTGACACCTACGACCGGGTCTACAACTCGGACAACGTATGCGATCCATTTTATCAGGCCCGGCGGGAGCAGACCGCCTTTGTCAGCATAGCCTGCAAACGGCCGGAAAACACCTGCTTTTGCCATTGGACTGGCGGTGGACCCGCCGACACCCAAGGCTCGGATGTCCTGCTGACCGAAGTCGAGGGCGGCTATGTCGCTGCGGCGGTCACGGAGAAGGGGGCGCCTCTTGTCCAATCCAACCTCCTCAGCGATGCTGGGGAAAAGGAGGAGCAGGCCCGTGCCCAGCATGAGCAGGCCGCTGCCGCCATGGGCACGCCGCCGGATCTTGCCGACGTTCCGGACAAACTCCTTGGCCTTTTCGAAAATATGGATTTTTGGGAGGCCATGTCCGCCAAATGCATCGCTTGCGGGGCGTGTACCTACCTGTGCCCCACCTGCTATTGCTTCAATATCACCGACGAAGGGGCGGGCCTTGAAGGACGTCGGGTGCGCACCTGGGATACCTGCATGTCCTTTCTGTTCACCTTAGAAGCAAGTATGCATAACCCTCGGCCGACCAAGGCCCATCGTCTCCGCAACCGTGTCGGCCATAAGTTTAGCTATTACCCGGAGTTGCACAACGGCGCCATAGCCTGTTGCGGGTGTGGACGTTGTATCAAACACTGCCCCGTAGCTGTGGACATCCGGGAAATCGTTTTGCGTGCCAAGGAGGAGGCCAATGGTTAACTACTGTACCAACGAGAACCCGTATCTCCCGGAGTTGGCCACCATCCAAGAAGTCATTGACGAGACAGCGACCATCAAAACCTTTCGGGTCACGTTGGATGATGCGGAAAAAATGCAAAATTTTTCTTTCGAACCCGGACAGGTAGGCCAATTGTCGGTATTCGGGACCGGGGAATCGACCTTTGTCATCAACTCCCCACCCACCCGGCTGGACTATCTGCAATTCAGTGTCATGCGCGCCGGTGAGGTGACGGGCAAACTCCACGACCTGCGCCCCGGGGACAAAGTCGGGGTCCGGGCGCCCCTTGGCAATTGTTTTCCGTATGAGGCGCTGCAGGGCAAAAACATCCTCTTTATCGGTGGGGGCATTGGCATGGCCCCCTTGCGGACCCTGCTTTTATACATGCTGGACAATCGCGATGCGTATAAAAACATCAAAGTCATCTACGGAGCGCGGGGGCCCTACGATCTGACCTACAGAGACGAGCTTCCGGAATGGGAAGCCCGGGACGATCTGGACCTTGTCTTAACCGTGGACCGGGAACACCCGGACTGGGATAAACGGGTGGGGCTTATCCCCCACGTACTTTTGGAAGAAGAGCCCTCTCCGGAAAATACGGTTGCGGTGACCTGCGGCCCCCCGATCATGATCAAATTCACGATTGAAGCCTTGAAAAAACTCGGCTTTGAAGACGAACAAATCATAACCACCTTGGAAAAGCGCATGAAATGCGGCATCGGCCTTTGCGGGCGTTGCAATATCGGCACCCACTATGTCTGCGTCGACGGGCCGGTATTTTCCTACGCCCAACTCAAAGCGCTCCCTTCAGAACTTTAACCCGCGGAGGTTGCCATGGCGGGTCTTTTTACAGCAGGCGATATTGTCCAAGCCGCTATTCAAGTGGAGACCAAAGGCGAGAGCTTTTACAAACGGGTAGCGGACAAAGCCGCTAATACCCAAGTTCGCGACCTGTTTCTCTATTTGGCAGGGGAAGAGGTTAAGCACCGGGAAACCTTCCAAGAGCTGCAAAACCGGGTCGGGCAAGCCGAATTGCCGGCTTGGTCGACAGAACAGGAATACCAAGAATACCTCGAATCCTTGATCGAGTCCCATATCCTCTTTGGCGACGGACTCGGTGATACCATTTTAAGCCATATGCAGCAGGAATCCGAAGCCCTCCGCTTTGCCATGGGCTTTGAAAAAGACACTATTTTGTTTTTCATGGAAATGCGCGAATTGGTCCCGGAAAGCGAAAAGCCGTATGTACATGCGTGCATTGAGGAAGAGCGGGAGCACTTGCGCAAATTACGTTCCATGCTCAAAGCCCTGTAATTTCCTGCCCAAAAATCCATACGGCCGGCGTGTTGCTGTGCAGCAGGCCGGCCGTTTCCTTTCCCACCACATGCCCCCCAAATAGACCTGCTTAGGCCTGCCTGAGATTCTGTAGAAAATCATGGGCTGTTTGGCGCCCTGCCGCTATAGAATCGGCAGCCCGATGGAAATCCATCAAGCGGACATCGTTGAGCTGTGGCTGCAACAAAAATTCTGGGCGCGCGGTGCGCAGGCGTGCCTGCTGTACACTGCGCTGCATGATAGTAATCGAATGCAATAACGTATCGGTAATGCCTTTTTCAAAAGCCATCTTCCGTCGGGATGTCCCGTTGTTGCCAAGCCAATTTTGCACCAATTGCACCAAGGAGGCGTGGTTGTTGCCGAAAAGCTTATGCCAGGTGGAGGGAATCTCCGGAGCCGTTTCCTCAGAAGAGGCGGCGGCAGATTCTGCCGAGGGCGCCTGGGACTCCAGCGGCAAAACCATCTGCGAATTGACATCCACGGCAATGACCACTTCAGCGCCAAAGGCGCGGCAGATATCGACTGGCAAGGGGTTCACCAACCCTCCGTCTAGTAAAAACGCTCCCTGCCATGGTGCCGGGGTAAAAAGCCCAGGAATCGAAATACTGCCCCGAATAGCGGCACGCAAATCACCACTATCCAGCACCAATTCTTCGCCGGTGGCCGCTTCCGTGGCCACGACAGCCAACCGAGGTGAGCAGGCTTCAACGGTGTCTACGTTAAAAAAGGCCCCGTTAAATTCCAAAATCCGGTTGCCCTGGATTAAGCCTGAGCGCGGAACAACAGGGTCCATCATGGAAAGGGTGTCTTTGCGTGTCCAACTCTGGATCCGCTGGATATATTCGCTGAACCTTCCCCCGCAATACAATGCTCCCACTAGGGCTCCGGCGCTACTTCCCGCCACACAACACGGTTCAATCCCCGCAGCGGACAACTCCTCCAACACACCTAAATGGGCAAACCCCCGCGCCGCACCACAGCTAAGCGCAACCCCGATTTTACGTTTTTGCAATGTTTTGAGATGCATACTTCTATCCTCACCTGGTACCAAAGCACACCGCCCAGAGCTCTACGCCGTTCCAGCCGGGTGCCCTCAGCCAAAAAATGCTTGCATACACCAGTATACCTGTGTTTATATAGTGCAACAACGTCAGTCACCAAAAGGTCGCTTCCAGCAAGACCAGCCTTGCTCAACACGAGCGGCGGTCCCTACGAAGGGCAACTGCAGATATGTATACAGCATTCGACGCTTTTTTCCGACGGATACAAAGCGAATTGGGGATTAGCACACAATCCGAACTCGCGAATATCCTCCAAGTCAACCGCTCCGCTATTACCCAGGCCAAACGCTCCGGGGAAACGCCCCAGCGCTGGATCTGGCAGCTTTCGGAACAGTTGGGACTCACGCGAACCTGGCTGGAGACCGGCCAAGGCCCGGCCCGCCCACCGGGGCCAGAGACATTCGGGACCATCCCGAAAGTCAAGGCCAGATTAAGCGCAGGCGGAGGATCCTTTGCCACGGAACAGGGCATTGAAGGATACTACTCCTTCCGCCGCGACTGGCTTCGGAGTAAGGGCCGGCCCGATTCGATGGTCTTAATGGATATCTGGGGTGACAGCATGGAACCCGAACTCAAGGAAGGGGACACTGTGCTGGTGGATCAGAGCCAGAACGCCATGTATCCAGGGGGGCTATATGCCTTGGGTGTGGAGGACACGGTTTTGGTCAAACGCGTCGAAAAACACCCCAACAAACTCGTGCTGGTGAGCGCCAACCCTCGCTATAGTGTGCTTGAGCTTCAGGGTGATGAGTTAGAGACGGTACGCTGTATCGGCCGCATCCTCTGGGTCGGTCGCGAGCTGCGCTAGAGTGTTTTTCGAGACGCTTCTAGGCGCCGAGCGCCAGAAGAATCTCATTGTTGTCCAGGCGCGTCGCCATATACGGCACCGCCAAACCGCATTGCGGTTTTTTTTATCCCGGTTGTGTTTATATGCATAAACACCCTGCAACACCGTTTCTGGAGGTCAGTATGCAAAAACGGTACTGTGCTTGTGGTCAGATGGTTTGGGTCCAATATGTGCACACTGAAACGGGGTGGTTCTCACAACTCCAAGCCCATCCTCGAGAACGTTTGGGAATGTGCCCCAATTGCGGTCGCTGCCTGGATATAAACACCCTGCCGTAGGTGTGGGTTTTCCTGGCGCAGCGGGTAAAAACCGCTGCGCCAGGCTCCAAATCCCTTCTCCTGGTCGCAAACGCCAATCCCTTCCCGTTTTATCCTGCGGCTGCTTGGTGAGCATACGCGGCCGCAGCCTCTCCGGCGAGAACCCCGGTGGAAAAAGCGGCTTGCAGATTGAACCCGCCGGTGCCAGCGGACAGATCCAACACCTCCCCAGCAAAAAACAAACCGGAGACGCAGCGCGACTGCATACTACGGGGATCGACCTCTTTTAGCGCCACCCCCCCAGCAGTGACGATGGCCTCCTCAAATCCCTGGTACCCGGTCACGGGCAGAGACCAGTATTTCAGCCACATTTTCAACCGGCGGCGCTGGTCAGCGGTCATATGTCCGGCTTGCTGACTCCCTTCCAGCCCTGTGGCTTCAAGGCAAATAGGGATCAAACTCGTGGGCAGGATATCGCGCAGCCAATTACTCAGCTGCTTTTTGCCCTTAGCCTGGATATCACGCAACAGCCGGGCGTCTAGTTTGGCCTCGTCCAGCGCTGGCTTGAGGTCAATGCGCAGTTCAGGCGCGTAGCCAGCGCGCAATAGGTCGACAGCCCCCAGACTTAATTCCAAAATAATCGGGCCGGAGACCCCGAAATGCGTAAAAACCATTTCCCCAAAGGCCTGGGCCTTTTTTTTGCCCTCCAACCAGAGGCTGGCCTGCACGTGACGCAAACTCAAACCTTGTAA
>JBNJGM010000018.1:0-32750 GCA_051747685.1 Thermodesulfobacteriota bacterium
TGGGGATCTCGGCACGGCCCTGTCCAAGCAGATCACGTTCAATCCGCGGGCGATTTGGGTGGTCTCGGGGATCCTCTTTCTCTTTGCCCTTATTCCCGGACTGCCCTTTGTGCCCTTTGTGATTTTGAGCGGCTTGTTGGCCTTTTTGGGGTACAGTTTACACAAAAAGGCCGTGGAACAGGCGGAAGAAGCGGCGGAAGAGGCGACCGAAACGCCGGTGGTGGAGCGCGAGGAGAACTACGAGAGCATGCTGCAGGTGGAGCTGTTGGAGCTGGAGATCGGCTACGGGGTGATACCCCTAGTGGACGCGAGCCAGGGAGGGGAAATGCTGGAGCGTATCAAGTCCATCCGCAAGCAGTTTGTGCTCTCGCACGGATTTATTGTACCCCCTATCCATATCAAGGATAATCTCCAGCTGAGGCCCAACGAATACCTCTTAAACCTCAAAGGTGAGCAGGTAGCCCGGGCCGAAGTGTACCCCGGCCAGTATATGGCCATGGACCCGGGCACGGCTACGGAGAAAATCCAGGGCACGGAGACCACGGAGCCGGCCTTCGGACTGCCAGCGACCTGGATCAGTGAGGACAAGCGCGAACGAGCCCAAGTGGCTGGTTATACTGTGGTTGACTGCCCCACGGTAATGGCCACGCACCTCAGCGAAGTCATTAAGGGCCACGCCCATGAGTTGATCGGGCGCCAAGAGGTACAGAATTTGCTAGATACTGTGGCCAAGGACTACCCCAAACTCGTGGAAGAGCTGGTGCCGAACCTGCTCAGTTTGGGCGGAGTGCTGCGGGTGTTGCAAAATTTGCTCAAAGAGGACGTTTCCATCCGCGATTTGCGCACCATTTTGGAAACGTTGGCCGATAATGCCGGCCAGACCCAGGATCTTGACCAATTGACTGAATTCGTCCGCCAGGCCCTGGCCCGCCATATCAGCAGCAAATTCGCGCAACCGGACAACACCATCCCGGTTTTAACCCTGGGGCAGGATATTGAAGAGACCGTGCGCCAATCCGTGCAACAGACCGGGCAAGGGGCAGTTTTGGCCCTGGATCCGCAAAAAGCCCAGCGTATTGTGCAGCGCTTGAGCGACCAATTGCAAAAAGTCGGGCAAGGGGCGCCTGTGGTTTTGCTGTGTCCGTCAAATATCCGACTGTATGTGCGGAAATTGACGGAGCGGTATTTACCCCGCCTTGCCGTGCTCAGCCATGCGGAAATCGCGCCCGATATGAAAGTCCGATCAGTAGGAACGGTCAGCTTGTATGCAAATTAAGGTATTTCGCGCCAAAGATATGAAAAGCGCCCTGCAACAGGTCAAGGCGACCTTTGGCCCGGACGCACTCATTCTCTCTACGCGCACTGTGCGCAAGGAACGGCTAGGATTCTTGCGTACTCCGGAATTAGAGGTCACCGCTGCGGTGGACAATAAAGAGCGCTCCGCCGCGGGCACGGCCCAGAATGGGGCGGGTGCCACAGAAGGGGGCCCCACAGACGGTTTTTTGCAAGAGCTTGTGTCCCAGGCCGAATCCATGGATTCCACTTCCCTGTCCACCGCCGCCCAAAACGCCCGGCCTGCGACACCATCGCCCAAGGCGGGCCGACCGACACCGACGCGATCCCGCCCAGAGCCCGAGGCGGGGAAAGATATTTCCGAGATGGACCATCTGCGCGGGGAGGTCAGAGAAATCAAGCGGTTGCTCGCCGCGCAACAGAATTTGACCAAAGCGGCTCTGCAGCGCCCCACCAACGAGGCCGGCAACGGCAGCCCGGAAGCGAATATTCTGGACCGACTCGGGGTCGATCCGGAAGCGGCCCGAGAGGTCTTGGAGCAGGTTGGTCCCGCGGCCAATGAGTTCGGAGAACGGACAGACCCCGTGGCCCGCTGCCAGCAGGCCTTGGCCGAATGGCTGCGCACAGAAGATTGGATGGCCCAAGCCCTGCACTCGCCGAAGCGCATCGCCTTAGTGGGGCCCACCGGGGTGGGCAAAACCACGACCATCGCCAAATTGGCGGCCCAATATCTGCGCCGCTATGGCCAGGGATTGCTGCTGGTCACTATGGACAACTATCGTATTGCGGCGGCGGAACAATTGCGGGTGTATGCTGAGATCATGAATGTGCCCTTGGAAGTGGTCACCTCTGCGGAACAGATGCGCACCGTCATGGAGCGCCACCGCGACAAGAAATTGACGCTTATCGATAGTGCCGGCCGTAACCCCCGCGATGAACGAGGCATGCAGGAATTGCACACATTTTTGGGGGATAGCCAACTTTTTGACAAACATCTCGTGCTTTCGGCCACGACTCGGGATGTGGATATGCAGGGGATTGTGGACCGGTTTGCCGACCTGCACCTCAATGGACTCATTTTTACCAAGATTGATGAAACCGAAGGTTACGGGTCCATTGTCAATATGCAGCACCGTACCGGCTGTCCTTTAACCTATCTGACCAACGGGCAGCGGGTGCCGGAAGATCTTTTGCCGGCCGATTCCGTGCAACTCTCGCAGTTGATCACCAACCCTCAGAAGGAAGCGTGCTATGATGGCTAACGAGCATCTCCACGACCAAGCCGAAACCTTGCGCACCCTGCGCTCGACAGAGCCGCAGAAAGCTGTGGCTCCGGCGGAAATAGCCACCAAAGTGGTCTCGGTGACCAGTGGCAAAGGCGGCGTGGGGAAAACTTCAGTGGTCTCGAATTTGGCGGTGGCCTGGGCGCGGCAAGGCTCCCGGGTGCTGATTATCGACGCGGACTTGGGGTTGGCCAATATCGATGTGGTGTTTGGGCTTTCGCCGCGGTATACGCTGAACAATTTCTTCAAGGGACAGCGTCGGTTGGATGAGGTCATGACCGAAGGCCCCTACGGGATCAAAGTCATGCCCGCGGGCTCGGGAATGCAGGATATGACCAAATTGAGCCCGGAACAACGCATGCGCTTTATCCAAGAATTGGAAGCTTTGAACGAGGATTTCGACCTGGTGCTCATTGATACTGGGGCGGGCATTTCTGAAAATGTAACCTATTTCAGTACCGCAGCCCAAACCATTATGGTGGTCACCACCCCGCAGATTACGGCCATTACCGACGCCTATGCGTTGATGAAGTTACTGGCCCTGGAGTATCAGGAGAAAAATTTCAGTCTGCTCGTGAATTCGGTGGCCTCCCAGCGCGAGGCCCTGCAGGTGTACGAAAAGATGACTTTGGTTACTAGCCGCTTCTTAGATGTGTCCGTAGAGTTTACCGGCTGGCTGCCCTTTGATAAGCGCATCAACGACGCCTTAAAAAAGCAAAAACCCTTTATTGAAATGTTCCCCAAGGCGAAGTTGACTGAAGCCTGCCTCTCTGTGGTAGATAATCTACAAAATGAGAGTGCGGCAATGCCCCAGAAAGGAACTCCACAATTTTTCTGGGAAAAACTCCTCAACTTGTGTGATCGCAAGAAGTGAGGGCTGGATGCTGGAAACGTACACCCAACACGGCGAAGATCAGCGCACCCAATTGATCCGGGAACACATGAATATGGTTTCCTATTGGGTGGAGCGTATGTCCACGCAAGTCCCTGCTTTTATGAGTCGTGATGAAATCAAGAGCGCGGCCATGGAAGGGTTGATCAACGCGGCCAATCGCTTCGATCCCAGCCAGGGGGTGTTATTTAAGACCTTTGCCGAGCATCGCATCCGGGGAGCCATCTATGACGAGGTGCGCCGCCTGGATTGGTTTTCCCGCTCCATGCGCGATAAGCACCAGCGGTTGGCTGAGACCATTCGGAGCCTTGAGGTTTCCCTAGATCGGGCGCCGGAGGAGGCGGAGGTAGCAGCGGCCCTGGAGTTGGATTTGTCCGGCTATCACAAGATGTTGAGCGAAGTCAGCCATCTCGGGTGCATGAGCCTGCAGGAGGTCCTGGGCGAAAGCGAGAGCGGGCAAAATTTTTTGGATGTTTTGGAAGATACCGACGGGGTACCCCCGGAAGAGGCCATTGAGCAGGCGGAATTGACCCGGGAAGTGGCCGGGATGTTGCACCAACTTTCGGAAAAGGAGCAACAGGTCGTGGCCCTGTTGTATCACGAGGGGCTCAGTCAAAAAGAGATCGCCGAAGTACTCAGTCTGACCGAGGGTAGGATTTCCCAGATCCATAGTCAGGCCCTGGCCAAACTACGAGCGAAAATGGAACGCCTGTAATGCAAATTTGGGCCCAAGGTGACGTGTGTGTCGACCTTGGATACCGGCCCTTGCGTGGGTGTGCCCCAGGCCTGGAAAGATCGGGCAGAGCACCGAAAAGGAGAACGGATAGATGTTGATGGTCATGGTTGCCGCATTATTGGGCATGAATACCGTGCTCGCTTTGGGGTTGCTCTTTGTTTGGCGCAGCCAGCAACGGCTCAAAGCAGAAGCCGTAACCCTTAAGGACAACCTCCACCAAGCCCGGGCCCGGGTGGACGCCCTGACAGAGCAGGTGCGGCAACAAGCGCAACAGCCCTCTCCAGCCGCGCAAGAGCCGCAACCGTCCCTGGTAGTGGCGCAACAGGAGATCAAGTCCCGATTGGAATCCGCTCAGAGCCAACCCAAGCAAATGCCGGACCGCTACAAGGCGGCGGTGAATATGGCTGGCTCCGGTATGGGGTCGGATCAAATCGCGGACATGCTCGGGCTTTCAGCCCATGAAACTGAGCAATTAGCCGCGTTGGCCGAGATTTCCCAGCCGGTGGCAGAGACCGGAGATGCGAAGCGTATGGGGCGGTGAATGCCCCGAGCGTGGCGTTTCGTAAACTTGAGCCTACCCACGCCGTTCCTACAGGCTTGCCTTGTTCCGCTCTCCTGTTTGATTCCAGTCTAAACACCGGCCGCTCGGATCCGATATAGTATATAGAGGGCTGGCTGCCGGACAGTCGCACTGCTGACAATTCCAAGTGTAACACTCCATTTTTTTAGGATACACCCATGTCTTTTTTTTCTGGTGTAATCGGACCGATTTCTGGAGCTGCAGGGGAGATGACCCGGATGCAGGTGCTCAGTAATAATTTGGCCAACATCAACAATGCGGGTTTCAAGCAGGACCGGTTGTTGTTTGAAGCCCAATTGGACAATGCCCGCCAAGGCCAGATGGGCGAGGGGATAACCCACCGCTTGATGACCGAAACGCACACTGATTTCAGCCAGGGCAACCTGGAGTATACCGGTCGCGGCTTGGATGTGGGCATTGAGGGCGAAGGTTTTTTTAAGGTGGCCACTGAGGAGGGCTTTGCCTACACCCGGCACGGCAGTTTCGTGCTCCAGCCGGATGGCGCTTTGGTCACACCTTCAGGGCACCAGGTGGTTGGGGAGTCCGGGCCGGTGAATTTAGCGGATGACAATGTGACTATCGGTGAAGACGGTCAGATTATCGGTGCCAACGGCGGCACAGAGGGGCAATTGGATCTGTACACCGTACAGAATCCCCAACAGTTGGAAAAACAGGGGAACAATTTATGGCGGCGCCCGGAAGATGTTCCGGAAGAGCTTGTGGAGGGAAGTTCCGTGTACCAGGGCAAGCTCGAGGCCGCCAATGTCAGCGCGATACAAATGACAACGGACCTAGTTGAGGCCGGCCGAAGTTTCGAATCCTACCAAAAAGCCATTAAGGCCTACGACACCGTGGCCGAAAAAACGAATACCGTTGGACGGATCGGGTAAACCGTTTTTCGTCGTCCTAGCGGTCTATCCCTGACAAAGGAGATATTCGCCTATGCCTTCCGCTCTAACGACTGCCGCTACCGGCATGGAAGCCCAGCAAACTATTGTTGATGTCATAGCCAACAATTTGGCCAACGTGAATACCACCGGGTTTAAAAAGAGCCGGGTCGATTTTCAGGATCTGCTGTACCAGGACGCCCGGAATGTGGGCAGTGCGGTGACTGCGGACAACGATGTGCCCACCGGGACGCAGGTCGGAAGCGGGGTGCGCACGGCTGCGGTGTATAAAATCTATACGATGGGCTCGATCGGTGCCGGTGCCCGTGGCGAATTGGATGTGGCCATTGAAGGCGACGGGTTTTTCCAGATTTCCCTGCCCGATGGAACAACCGCCTATACTCGGGCGGGGGCCTTTAAAAAAGACGGAGACGGGCAGATTGTCACCTCGGACGGGTATCCGCTGGAGCCGGGGATGGTGGTTCCGGAGAACACCACCGACATATCCATCGGTGCTGACGGCACTGTGGAAGCCATTATAGACGGCGATACAGCCAACCCCAATGAATTGGGAACCATCGAATTGGTCCGCTTCAGCAATCCGGCCGGCCTGAAAAGCATCGGTAACAATTTGCATAAGGAAACAACCACATCTGGTGCCCCCATTGCCGGCATCCCCAGTGAAGACGGGATGGGGGCTCTGAGGCAGAAGGCTTTGGAAGATTCCAATGTCAGCACCATGCAGGAAATGACAAACATGATCTCAGCCCAGCGGGCCTACGAGATCAATTCCAAAGCGATCAAAACCACTGATGAAATGCTGCAAATGACCAATCAGCTGGCGTAATATGCCGATTTGTACCCCTTGCTCCTGCCCTTCACGGAGGCTGCTGTATAGCCGAATCGCGATTGTGGCCTTCTGGCTGCTTTTCGGTAGCGCCTTGCCGGCTGCCGCCGAGGCCGTCCAAGTCACGTTTTTGCCCGAAGCTACGGTTCAGGGGGAGACGCTGCATTTGCAGGATGTGGCGCGGATTACCCCAGAGTCGGCGGCACAGAAATGGGGTGAGGTACGTTTGTTTCAAGTGCCGGATTACGGCTCGGTGCGCACCTATCGCACCAGCACCCTCAAGGCGTATGTGTTGCAGCAAACAGCAGCCCAAGGGCAAAAGTTTGAATGGGACGGCGCAGAGCACGTCAATGTTCGGCGCGAAGGCCAGCTTGTCTCTCAGGAGAAGATGGTTGAATTGGTTCAAGATTTTATCCAAAAACAACTGGATCGGCCGGAGCTGGCCTCGGTTAGTTTTGAGGCCAGCCAGGTGCCACAACCGTTTACGTTGCCCAACGAACAATGGAAGTGCGAGGTGGTCCCGTCCTCTTCCCAGATTCTTTCGGCTCGTCGCTTTACTCTGCTTTTTCGGCAACAGGGCCGCCTAGTGCAAAAGAGCACTGTCACCGGCCGGGTAAAGGCGGAAGCCGAAGTGGTCACGGCACGGCGCGATGTGGACCGGGGGCATGTGCTCCAGTCCGGTGATTTGCGGGTTCAGGGCCAGCGGTTGTCCCGTTTGGATGATCCGGTCTTTGAATCCTCGGCTGCTGTGGGCAAGCGCGTGACCCGCTCGGTGCGCTCTGGACAAGTGTTGGACCGCTCTATTTTGGCTGCCCCGATTTTGGTCAATCGGGGTAATCCGGTGACCTTGGAAGCGGTCAAAGGCCCGCTCACGATTACTGCCAAAGGGGTGGCCCAGGAAGACGGCGGGCTGCAGGACACGATTCGCGTGGAAAACGCCCGCTCCGGCAAAGAGGTGTTTGGCACGGTGGTGGGCAAGGACACCGTTCGGGTCAATTTCTGAACTTTGGTTCTGGATTCGTAGTAGCAGTGATGCTATAATTACTTCATTAGGATAATCCAAATCCAAATCCAAATCCAAATCCAAATCGGGATCGGGATCGGGATCGGGATCGAAGAGATAGAGCGCTTGGACACGAGAAACTGGTCAAGATTTGCTGGTTGTCGGCAAGGCGCTGGACAAAATGGAAAACTGTTCGCGAAAGTATGAACTCGACCCGATGGCCGCGATGCTCAGCCGTCTCGGCAAAAGAGGCTGCCACGTTCGAGAGGGTCAAGCGGCCTACAGCGTCGATTCCGAACCCGATGCGATTTCGATCCCGAAGAAAAAAAATCCCAACAAACGGATGCACTGGACGCTCATTATTCGCGCCAGTGATCCTAAGCGTTAACGGGTTTTCCGCTCAGGATACAGAGTGCCTGCCCTGCTTGCAGACTCAAATTCACGCCCACCTTTTGCTCTTGCCAGGGATTTGAAAACTATTTTTGGGGAACGCTGATGCACAAACTGGCACTTTTTTTTCTTCTGGCCGTCGGGGTCTTACTTTCCGGGTGTGCGGCACAGCATGAGCCGCAATTTGGGCCGGACACCAAGGCGCCGAGCAAGATCGAACCGGCCGAGCCCGAGCCGGCCGGAGAAGGGTCATTGTGGAACAAAAAAGATGTGAATATTTTTTCGGATAACAAGGCCCAAGCCGCCGGGGATATCGTCACTGTGGCTATCTCGGAGGAGGCGCAGGCCAGTAAAGACGCGAACACTGAGACGGGGCGTAACTCGAATATCAATGCCGGAATTTACAATTTGTTAGGTATTCCCAAATCCCAGGCGATATCGAACTCCAATGTGGACATGGAAGAAGAGTTGCTCAATGCTGAGTTTGAAAATAGTTTTGAAGGAGATGGCGAAACCTCCCGAAACGCGAACTTGTCGGCGACCATCGCCACTCAGGTCATCGAGCGGTTGCCCAATGGGAATCTGCGCATATTCGGGCGCAAGCGGGTTATGGTCAACAATGAAGAAGAGTTTATCGGCCTGTCCGGGATTATCCGGCCCGAAGACATCAACGCCCAGAACATGGTTGAATCCCAATATGTGCTGGACGCAGAGATTACCTACACCGGCCAAGGGGCTATAAGCGATAAGCAAAAACCCGGCTGGCTGATGCGATTGATCGATAATGTGTGGCCATTTTAGCCAAGTTGCAATGCAAGCAGGGCAAGTAGGATAGGTATGCGGAAGCGTTTTTTTATACTCCTTTTTTTGGTCGGGTTCCTGAGCTGCTGGTTGGTCCAGCCGCTGCATGCGGCACGGCTAAAGGATATAGCCGAACTCAAAGGTGTCCGAACCAACCAGATTTTGGGCTACGGGCTCGTCGTGGGATTGAATGATACCGGAGACAGTGCCGGAAATGGATTTACCCGTGAAACGTTGGCCAATATGTTGGAGCGGATGAATATTTCCACCGATCGTGAGGACGTGGATGTGGACAATGTGGCCGCTGTGATGGTCACTGCGGAATTGCCGCCGTTTGTAAAAGCCGGCGGGAGCATCGATGTGGTGGTTTCCTCCCTCGGCGATGCCGAAAGTTTGTCGGGTGGCACGCTGTTGCAGACCCCGCTGAGCGGGCCGGACGGCAAGGTCTACGCGGTGGCCCAGGGCCCGCTGTTGGTGGGGGGGATGTCGGCCGGCGGTGATGCCGGAGAGGTGACGCAAAACCATCCGACCGTGGGACGGGTGCCGGATGGGGCCACAGTCGAGCGGGAGGTTCCTTATGCGATGCCGCGAGAAGGGGAGCTGACCTATCATGTCAACGACTCTGATTTTACGACCATTGCCCGGATTACGAATGTTATTAACGAGAAATTCGGCCAAGATACTGCCCAAGCTGAGGACAGTGCCAGCTTCACGGTGGACGTGCCTGAGGCGTATTCGGGCAAGCGCATCCAGTTTATTGCCGATTTGGAAGGTCTGCAGGTGCAACCCGATACCAAGGCTCGGGTGGTGGTCAATGACCGTACCGGCACGATCGTCATGGGCCAGAATGTGCGGTTGGATAAAGTGGCCGTGGCCCACGGCAATTTGCGGGTGATGGTCGGGGAAACCCCTATGGTCTCCCAGCCGCAGCCCCTATCTGAGGGCGAAACCACCGTGGTGCCGCGCACGGACATTGAGGTGGATGAAGAAGAGGCCCGGTTGATGGTCATGGACAAAGGGGTCAATATTGGGGATGTGGCCGCGGCACTGAACGCTATCGGTGCGACGCCTCGGGACCTTGTTTCGATTTTTCAAGCCATTAATGCCGCCGGAGCGCTGCACGCGGAACTGGTGGTTCTGTAAAGGGTTTTATATACTAGAGAGGGATCCAATGGGACTGGGAATCGATCCACAAATCGGCGTGAGCCAACTGCAGGACAACCAACACGGCCAGGAGCAGCTCAAACAGACCTGTCAGCAATTTGAGGCCTTTTTCTTGCAAAAGATGTTTCAATCCATGCGTCAGGCCGTCCCCGAAGGCGGACTCATCGAACGCTCCAATGGGCAAAAATGGTTTGAAGAGGCCTTTGACGCTGAAGTGGCCCAATCTATTTCCACCGGGAAGAGTACCGGCTTGGCCGACACCTTGTACGAGCAGATGTCCAAGGGGCCAACGTCTTCCGGTGAGCCGGGAGAGGGGTTTTCAGGGAGTTATTGAGGGATATATAGATTGAGGTATTGAGGGATTGAAGAATTGAGGTATTGAGGGATTTAGGAATTGAGGAATTGAAGAATTAGAAAATGCTGTATTTCAAAAGGATTGGAAAAGCGATGGTGTTTGATATTTTTCCACAGTCCTTACTCTTTCGCTAGCGCCCGTTTAATGAACACAAGCTTCTGTTTCTTGTCTCTTGCCCTCCCTCTCCCGTCTACCATCTTTCCTTCTTGGACCGCCAGGCGTCGTCCTGGCTTTTCCAATTGATGTCTCTTGTTCCTCACCTCTGCAATTTTCCAATCCCTTGATTCCGAAATTGTTCAATTCCACAATTTTCCCATGCCATAAGCCGGGACGATGAACAGTCGATTTCGATCCCGATTTGGATTCGTACAAGCATTCTTTACGGAGACTGCCTCCTCCTTCCTACCAGCCTATCGTCCTCAGCCTTCCGACCTCCGTTTCCCCCCTCGGACCGCCAGGCGCCGTCCTGGCCTATAAACTTAATGTATCTTGTTTCCTTAAATTCCCCAATACCTCGATTCCTCAATTCCCCAATTCTTCAACACCCCAATCCTTCAACACCCAATTTCCCGTCCCCAGCATTTCTGTATTTCCGGCTAAACCCTTGGCACCGCCCGCCGATAGAATACATAAGCCAGATCAGTACTGAGGCCAGTCACGGATGACAACCGCGCCTGACGAGGCGCCGAGAACGCGTTCCAGGAGTAGACCATGACCATCAAAATCGATGGCGATCCGCGCATCACCCAACTTCAGGGGCCCCGGAAGGCCAACCGGATCCAAGAAGTGCACCAGCCGGAAAAAAGCCAGCCCACGGATAAAGTCCAGCTCTCCGCTGATGTGCAGCAGACCTCCGAGTCCGAGCGTGCCGCACGGGTGCAGGAGCTCAAGGCCCAAGTGGAAAGCGGCACCTACCAGCCGGATATGAACAAGGTAGCGGCCAGTCTGCTGAGCCATGTCGCCAAGGGAGAATAAAGCCATGACCTCTTCGGAGTCCCGTTTAGATCGGCTCCAGCGCGTGATCACTGTGACGCGTGAGGAGCGTGAAGCCGCGAAACGTTTGGATTGGCAGGCGCTCGAGGCGGCCACCCAGGCCAAAACCGAACTGCTGGCCATGCTGGAAAATGAGACTGCTCCGCTAAGCGAAAAGGAGCGGGCTTTGGCCGAGACGGTGCGCGAAGAGACGCGGCGCAACGCCTATTTTTTGTCCTTTACCCTGGAATGGGTGCAGGACAGTTTGGATCTGATCCAGGGCAGTCCGGAGCCGCCGGCGTACGGCTATGGCGGGGATGTGATTGAAAAACGGGGCGGCGGACGTCTCGTCAGCGGGAAGGTGTGAGATGCCGGGATTGTTGAGTGCACTGAATTTGGCACGCAGTGGAATGGCGGCCAGCCAGAAGTCTATGGAAGTGGTTGGCAACAACGTGTCGAATGTGAATACCGAAGGGTATTCGCGGCAGAGCACGCAGATGGAAGCGCTTCCGACGGTGGAAAGTGGCGGCCTGTCTTTTGGACAGGGCGTTGAAGTAACCGGCATTACCCGCGAGCAAAATAATTTTATTACCGATCGCCTCAGGGCGGCGGGCGAGCAGTTGGGCGATGCTGAAGCGAAAGCCTCCCCCTTGAAGGATTTGGAGCGCATCCTCAATATTGGTGATGATAGTCTGGCTGGGAAAGTCGACGATTTTTTCGGGTCGTGGCAAGAGTTAGCGCTCAACCCCGGCAGTGAAGTCGAGCGCGGAATAGTCATGCGCAACGCCGAAGTGTTAGGAAGCAAATTCAATGAAGTGACCACCTCTCTGGATAAATTACGACAGTCAGTAGACAGCACGATGAGTGCCAAAATTGAGGGTGTCAATGCCAAGTTGGAGCAGGTCGCTAGCCTAAATGCCAAAGTCCAGCAAGCCCAGGCCGTGGGCAAAGCCCCGAACACGGCGCTCGACCAGCGCGATCAGCTTTTGCAGGAATTGTCCCAGTCCATTGGCGCCACTGCGGTGGAAGGCAAGGGCGGGATGGCTTCCGTCCATTTGCCCAGCGGATTGACACTTGTTCAAGATACAAATGCGTATTCGCTCAGCACCGGAGAAAGCAAGGACGGGGTACAACAATACACTTTGGAAAGGGGTGACTCCAGTATGGCCCTGCAACGGCGGGATCTCGGCGGGGAATTCGGCGGCCTGATCGACGTGCGCGATGAGGTGGTGACCAAGGTGCAAAAAGAGATTGATTCGTTGCGTACGCAATTGATTCAAACCGTAAACGCGCAGCACAGTCAAGGGACGGACTTGAATGGCAAGACTGGGGAAAATTTTTTTGAGCCGGTGACTCGATGGACGAGCAGAAATTCCTTTGACACTAAGGATCCTGATAGTTTGGGTGGCGGCGATTTGACTATCACCATGGACGACGAAACTGAGCACGATGTCGAGATTGATGACGATGCTACGCTGGATGAAATCAAAGAAACGATCAATTCTTCCGATGCGGAGGCCATTGCTACTGTTGTCGGAACTGATGACGGAGAATACACGCTCCAAATTGCCTCCACGAATCCGGGGAAGACGATTAAAGGTATAAGCGGTGACAGCCTTGGGTTCGGAGGCTTTGATGAACAAAGCGGCACCGGTGACACTGGTCTGGAACTAGCCATCGGTGATCCCAGCGAAATAGCCGCCGGCAAATCAGACGCTCCCGGGGACAATACAAATGCCCAGGCCATAGCCACGCTCATTGACGACAAGACAGTGGACGGTTCCTATAGCTACGGCGATTTTTACGGCAAGGTTGCGGCGGAAGCCGGTATCGTTGTCCAGCAAAACGAATTTCAGCGGAGCAGTTCTGAAGATACTCTGGACCAATTGCAAAACCGGCGTGATGAAATTACCGGCGTCTCCATCGACGAATCCATGATTAATCTCCAACGCTACCAGAAATCATTTCAAGCGTCAGCCAAGTACATGACTTCGGTGGACGAAATGATGCAAACCCTGCTCAATATCAAGAGGTAGTCATGCGGGTCACACATGCGGCGTCTTTCCGGTTGATGGAAACGGAAATCAACCAGATTAACAAGAATATGGGCAAGCTCCAAGAGCAGGCGGCCACAGGCAAGCGAGTCAACCAACTTTCGGACGACCCGGCGGCTATCCGTCCGATCCTCAATTTTCGTACCCAGATCGACGCTACCGATCGCTATGAGCAGAATATGGGCTCAGCCCAAGTGGGGTTAAAGGCTGTCGAAGGCAAAATGGATCGGGCGCAGGAACTTTTGGTGCAATTGGAGGAGCACACCATCCAGGCCATTAATGGCGGCTATTTGGATAGCGACGAGGAAAATGTCGCGAATATTGTTTCCCAGCTTAAAGATGAGATGGTGGGCATCGCGAACACCAAGATGAACGGCAAATATATGTTCGCTGGCTTTAAAGATCAGCTCCAGCCGTTTGTCGGTGATGGAGACGGGGGAATTGCATATGAGGGTGATTCCAACCGTCGTTCTTTGGAGGTCGCGCCGGGGGAAAAAGTGGACGTGACCATGGACGGGGCGAGTTTTTTCATGGGCCAAAAGGACTCGGATGGTAATGGAGATCTGGAGCAAACGGGAACGAATATCTTTGAACTCTTTGCTTCCATTGAAGATTCTATGCGGAAGGATGAAGATACTGTTGTGAGTCAAAAATCTTTTGAAGAAAAAAAATCTGTAATGATACCAGATGGTGACAATGAAACACTCACTATTAATGGTGAAACGTTTGACATAATTGAAGATGACACTACATTAAAAGATCTTGTTGACGATATAAACGATACTTTTGACGATGATGTCGAAGCTAATGCTGTGAAAAACAGCCAAGGTCGTTATGAATTGCATATTACCCCTAAAGCAGGGGAGGAAGTGAATATTCAGAGTGAAGGTGTTTTTGAGGGCTTTGTTGGTGAGTTGCAGAGCCACTTAGAGGAAATCCAATCCGCCATGGACCAAGTCAGCAACCGGCGCGGGGATGTGGGCATCACCATCAACCGCCTCGAATCCGCAGTAGACAGCCGCAAAGAGGCCAGCAAGGACCTCCAGGAGTTTTTGTCTGTCTACGAAGACGCGGATATTATTGAAGTCTCCACCGACCTGATGCAGCAGCAGACCTCCCTCAAAGCCGCGCTGTCGGTGACCTCTCAGATTGGCCGCATGACCCTGCTTGACTATATGTAGCTTCCTGGCGCATGCTCTCTCGGTGAATACGGGAAACATTCTGGTTGTTTCCCATGAGCCAGGGAGGGCCTATGTTGGTTATCACGCGCAAGGTGGGCGAAGGGTTTGTTATTGGGGACGATGTGGTTGTGCAGGTCTTGAGCGAGCAGGACGGGCGGGTGCGCATCGGCATTGAGGCGCCCCGGGAATTGAAGATTTACCGCCAAGAAGTCTACGAACGCATCCGCCAGGAAAATAGAGACGCCAGCCAGTGGTCGGCTCAGGGCTTGAGCGCCTTGGCCGAGGCTCTGGGGCAAGCGAAGGACGATTCATGACCTCCATAGAGACCCGTTTCGGCACCATCGAATATGACCCCGCGTCCACGGTCACCTTCCCCGAAGGCCTGATCGGATTCGGACATCTTCGGGAATTTGTGGTCCTGCCCAAGGAAGTAACCGATCCGCTTTTTGGCCTGCAAAGCGTGGAAGACGGTCGTGTGGCTTTTATGCTCGCCTCGCCGTGGCAGTATTTTCCCGATTACCACGTCCAGCCCGATAAGCGGGAACTCGACCTTTTGGGGATTACATTGGACGACGAATTTTTTGTTTTGGTCACGATCACCCTCCAAGACGATCAGAGTATTACCGCCAATTTGGCAGCACCGATTGTCTATACCCCGAAGACCGATCGGGCGGTGCAAATGGTTCTGGAAACAACCACGTATTCCACGCGAACACCGTTGCCGATGCGATCCAAGGACAATGAAGCTGCGTCACCGGAGGCGCAGACCGTGAACGAATGAATAACTCAGTCTCGGATAGCGTGCCCACGTAGAAGCCCCTGAAGCAGTTGCAGCTTCAGGGGTTTTTGTATGCCTAGCGGGATTGCCCAGATGCCCTGGAGACGCCTGGTGTCAAATTATCGTCTTGGCTTGAGGGGTTCCTGCCGCTTCCGCGAAGACAACCTCTCGAAAATAGGTGTATTTTTGTGGCAAGCGCGCCAAGCGTTCCGGGTGGGTGCAATAGGCGGCGTAACATTCGGCAAAATCCTCGCGGGCGTTTTGGCGCGCCTCTGCGGACACAAAACGCGGCTCCCCAGGCCGGACCGTGAAAAACCATTGGTCGCGCTCGGGCTGGGTCAGCACCCGGAGAAAGGCATAGTGCCCGATTTCGTGGTACAGGATGTGGTAGAACTGGGCCTGGGTATGGAACTCGAAGAGCACAATTACGTCGAGTTCTTCATCCTGGTAGTAGAGGCCCTTGGTGCGCAACGAAGAGGGCTTGTTCTGCAATACTGCTAGGTAGGTTGCTAGCGTCCGGTGGGGGTCGTAGCGGATGGCTTTGATTCCCGCATAATGGCGTTGCGGCAGGCGCCGGACAGCGGAAACGACCTGGTTCTTGCTGACAATATTTTGACGGTCAAAGTCGGCGATAAGCAGGCGCATGTTGGAAAAGGAAATTTAGGCGTGGAGGCTGAGTTCGGGTGTTGCTGATGGGGCTGTGGGCGGCACAGCCATGGCGGTATACGCATGGGCGGCCTGCAGCAGGTCACTCTGTCCGAACGCTTGGTTCCTGGTCGGATTTTCTTCGCTGGCCGCAGTTTCGCGCTGAGATTGCATTGAGGCGACCGTTTTCTCCGGTGCAGGTTCATCTGAGTCAGAGGCGTTCGCGCCGGCGACACGCAAGGAATCACCATCAGGCTTTGTCTCGACAGCCTGGCCATTTTCATCTTTTTGCTGGCGTAATTCGATCCGAGCTTCCGTTTCCATGGCCCGAGCCTTGGCGGCGACGGCCATGTCCTGCGCCGAGGGTTCGGCCGGGGCGTTGGCTGCCCGCTGGATGGCCTGGGCCTTTTCGATGGTCGCTTCAGGATCCCCGGGCACCGGGCTGACTTCTATAGAGACCTCCCCGCCCACGGCGTACATTGTGCCGTCCGGTCCGAGGCGGTAGGAGTAATTGGCTCCGCCGTTTACATATTGCCCGCCGGCGGCGATATGGGCCTGTTCATGGGATTTGACTTCCCGATCGCGGTCGCGCAACTGTTGCAAGACTTGGCGTTCGGCCCGGCTCATTTCCTCAGGGGCCCCGGCATTTGCCGTGTCTTGGTTGGCCTCTTGGGCCTGTTTGGAGAGGTGGACCGTATCCTTGGAAGCGGACGAGGATTCAGAGGCGTTTGTCGGTTTTCCGGGCTGGGATGCTGCAGTAGCCGTTGGTGACGGCGAGGCGTCCTGGGCCCCAACAGCGCTCGGCGGCGCCACCGGGGCCTGGTTTGGCGTGGAACGCAGCACACCCTGCCCCATGCCGCTCCCCATATGGGACCCGGCATGGGCGGCCGCGCTTGGGCGCAAAAACGAATTCAGGGAGGGTATTCCTTGCATAGTCCGTTTCGCTCGTTCCACTGTTGGTCAATTGTGGATTTTTTGTAGAAAGTTCTCGTGGGACTGTCAATGCACATCATGGATATGCGAGGTTTAGCTTTCACTTTCCGTTTGCTCCCCAATGAAATCCATTTCCTGCATACTCCCCACATACCCGTTTTCCATGATATACATTCCGGTGCGTTTGACCTGGGCCAGATCCGCATTGGCTGCGCCTTTGATGCTGAAGGCGGACTCGATGCCGCTGAGATAAATGGCCCCGATGCCCAGCTTGCCTAGACCGACCAATTGATCCTCGCCGTCGTTGGTCTTGCTCCAGATTTTGAGCTCGCCAAAGATCGGATCCGCGGCGTCGATCCAGCCGTTGTCGTCCTCGTCATGGGCCGCCAATTCGTCGAACCCGTTGCCAGTCTGTGGGCCGAACAGCTCACTGCCGTCGTTTATTTCTCCGTCGTTATTGGCGTCCACGGCCAGGAACCCGCTGCCCGGTCCAGGTGCGGCGATTTCTTCCTTGTTGCCGTCGACATCAAGATCAAAAGCAAAGCGCTCTTGGGTCACTTGGCCAGCCAATCCCTGGTAATTGACCACCAAGGGGTCGATCCGTTGGCCGGCCTGGAGTTGGAGGTCAAAGGCGCGCATGAACGAGCGGCTCATGTGTACTTCCATGTTGAACTTGATACGTTTGCCGTCAGCGGTCTCAAGTCGCCCAGAGGCCTGGACGCTGGTGCGCTCTATCTCGGTGTATTGCTCTTGGAGATGGTATTCCAGGCCCGTACGCGGTTCGCTGGCCTCTGTCGGGGAGGTGTCGTCGGGACCGTTCGCCTCAGGTTCCGCATTTGCGGCGGAACCGTGGAAAGCCTGGGGATCCATGAGTTTGACTTTTTTCCCGGTGGTTTGCTCAATAAATTCGATCAAGGCGGTCAGTTGGGGGCTGAGATCGCTCCGTCCGTGTGGGGCGCCCTTGGCATCGGCTGCTTTGTGGCTCGCTCGAGCCTCGGGTGAAATGTTGAGCCGGTCCGCAGCGGGAGATGCGGGTTTGGCTGAAAAAGCGCGGCCCTGATTGGCTGGCGAACTCTGCAGTTGCAGGGATTCTTGCCGCCAATAGGTTTCGGTGTATTCGCGCTGGGCCGTGAATTGGATGTTGGATTGAACAATGTGCATAATGTCCTCCTTGACGTGGCAATGCACAAAGATGGCGACCGGAGGGGCAGGGCTGCAGCAGGGGTCCGCTTCCATGCGGGCGGTATGCAGCGTGGCTTTTCCAGGCCGCAGATGTTGGCCGGGTTCGATGTGTGTTGGTAGGAGTTGGTGTTTTTGCCGCTGAGAAATGGAGTAGGTACAGCCGAATGGTATATGTTTACGGAGGATGCAATTTTCCGAATTACAGTGCTCTATCGCTCGGTATCCTCTCTGTCCTTGAGAAAAGAAAGATCCTCTGTAAACACATCTCGCCGGCTGTTGTGTGTGTTAGACGTTGTCATCCACTTGAGAGGTGCGGAATTGGGCTAATTTGTTCGGATCCAGAGCCCCAAGGCTGACCTGTAGGGTTTCGCCGTTTGTAGCGCTGCGTTGCAGCCAAGTGGCCAGTTCAGCCCGTAGGTCCTCTTCGGCTACCCCGTAGTCGGTGCTGCTCGGCCCAACAGGATTGTTGACCAGCCCGGAATTGATAAAAGTCCAATCCTCGCCTTGTTTGCCAACGACACCGGTATGTCCCCGGTTGGGGGTGGAAAAGGAGAGCACCATGCCCGGTTCGAGATTGCCGCTGAGTTCAGCAAACAGGGCCTCGGCTTTGGCCTGCGGGTCTTCAGGGGGATGGAACGCGCTTTGAAAGACATGCCGGCCAGAGGCGTTGATAAGCCCCTCCCCGGTTAAATACGCGTTACTGGGTTGGCCTTCTTGTTCAGCTTTAGCTATGAGCGAGCGCTGCAAGCCTTCGCGCCCACCATAGTCCACGCCCATATCCTTGAGCCCCTGCACCACGAGTTCAAAGCAGTCCATCTGATTGTAAGAATTGCCACAATAGGCGGCCACGGCTTGATTGAGTTCCGGTAGCGACGGAGTGGCGTTTTGGGCCTGCGCGGCAGCATAGGGGGCGCTGAAATCAAAAGCGCTATTGAGAAAGGCCTCGGCGCCAGCGGTGCGAAAAAGCGAAGATACGTCAGCGGCACCGTGGTTGGAGGAGTTGGGAGGTTCCGTGTTTGAGGCCACAGTGGCGGGCTGTTTGTCAGTCGGTGGGTCTTGGGCGGTCTCGGCCGCTGGGTCGGGGGCAGACGTTGCGGCCTTTGTGGACTTTTCTTCCTCGGATCCGGAGCCCCAGGTGATTTCCTGCGTTTTTGGGTTGAGGTAAATGGTCTCGCCCGCCGGGATATGCTGGAAATCTTTTGTCGCGTTGGCCTGGTTATGGACGATCTCCCAGACGTTGTTCCGGGTCGCTTCGTTTTGGACCAGCAAATGGGAAACGGTCGGCGCATCAGATCCCAACCGACCCAATGCAATGTTTTCCGCTCCTGACGCCTGAGCGTTGGAGGTGGTCTGGGCGGTCTTAGCCGCGGCCAATTGGGTGGAAAATGTCCCAGAGGCCTGTTTTTGTTGGGGCGCTGGTTTTGTCTGGCGCGCCCGCGCTTGGGGCGCTGCCTGCGCTGTATATAAGCCGTCCATAAACTCTCGCTTTGCAGAAATGAGGTCTGTCTCAGAATACTATCGACCAGTGGGCAAGAAAAGTTTATTGACTGGCGCGAATACGCGGTACTTCCATTTGCGTGAGCACTATTTGCCGCATGCCCTAGGCAGGCATGTATCACACCTGCGGGGAAAAAGGCTGCAGGCAAGGAGCTTAAAGCCCAAGAGAGGCCACTTCGGGGCAGAGGAGAGCGCATACATATGCTGAGTACCAATCGGTTCGGTCAAGACCCGCGTACAGCGCAATCAACGGACTTGGACGAAATTGCTCCAGCAATGACGGATGTGGTCTTGGGAGAATCCCCGGGTCATCAGGCTCGTGCCGATGATCAGGGCAAAGGACACCGGAAGGGCGACCACATTGGGATCCACCCATTGCAAAAGCCAGACCCAGCTACCTTGTGCGGCCCCGGCCACCAGCGTGACCTGTCCGGTTAGGGCTTTGCACAGGCCGATGGCCGCGGCCTCTTTTTCGTGGATAAAAAGCAGCCAGAACATGGAAATCAAAAATCCGCCGAGCATGGAGGTTATGGCCCCGGCTTTGGTGGTTTTTTTCCAGTACAGGGCACAGACGTAGGCCGGGAGAAATGCTGCGGCGCAGAGCCCGAAGAAAAAGGCGGTGGCCCGGGCGATGATTGAGGCTGGCAGCACCCAGGCCCAGATTAGGGTGGCGATGATGGTCAGAAACACCCCGGCGCGGTTGAGGGTGATGGAGCGCTGCCGGGACAGGCGTAACCCCTTTTCAAAGAGATCACGCCCCAGGGAGGTGCCGCCGGCGTGGTACTGCGAGGAGAGCGTGGACATGGCTGCAGCGAACATGGCCACCAGAAACAGAGCCGCGAACCACCCGGGCATAATACGTTCGATGTAGACGGGGATGATCTTGTCCATGTCCCCTTGGGCCACGGCAATGGAGATTTTTTCGAAAGATTGGTAGAAAACAGCGTTGGAAAGGGCGCCGACAATAAAGGCGGTACCGGTCATAAAGAGAATAAAAACGCCGCCGTACAAGACCGCTCGGTTGAGGCTCTTGTCCGAGGGCACGGTCATAAAGCGCACCGCCAGTTGTGGTTGGGCCAGTACACCGATACCCACGCCGTAGACAATTGTTGTGTAGATGACCAGCCACAGCGGTGAGCCAAAGCGGGCGCCTTGGGTCCAACCCAGCATGCCGCCTTTCTGGAGCTTTTCCGGCATCAGCGCGGCCATGTCGGTTAAAGCCTGGTGGGCGGGGGTCACGCCACCGAGGATGGAGTAGGTGGTGACCAATAAAATGAGCATCATGACGAACATGATGCAGCCCTGGAAGGCGTCGGTGTACATGACCGCCTTGAGGCCGCCGGTAAGGACGTAGGCGGTGAGGATAAGGGTGACCAGCACCAGGACTACGTTGTAGGGAATGTGCAGGGATATTTCGATGATTCTGGAAATACCGATCAAGACCGCAGCGGAATAGACAGGAATGAAGATGAAAATGATCGCTCCGGCAAAGCCCTGGATGAAGCCGGACTGGTAGCGGCGGCCCAAGAGTTCGGGGAAGGTCATGCTGTTCAGGGTGACGCCGAGTCGCCGGGTGCGCTTGCCAAAAAAGATCATGGCCAGGAAAATGCCCACGAAGATATTGAAAAAGGTCAGCCACAGCAGGGGAAAGCCGAAGAGCCCTGCGGCACCGCCGAAACCGATAATGGCCGAAGTGGAGATAAAAGTCGCCCCATAGGAAAAGGCCATGATAAATGGGTGCATGGCTCGGCCGGCGAGCATATAGTCTTTGGCCTGGTGGGTTTCTTTCCAGCCCTTGTAGCCGAGTAAGGCGATGACGGCGATGTAGCCGAGCATGCACAGGATTTTGACGAGCATGGCGGTTCCTTGGTTGGGTTGGTGGTGTCTTGGAAGGCGTTGTTCCGTCATTCCTGCGGAGGCTGGAATGACGGAGCTGCATGGTGTTGGAGCGCAGCGCAGAGTAGTTGGATTGCCCGGTGTCCGGGGCCGCGTGAGTAAGGTGCCCCTATTTTCGGTCCGGCTGGTCCCGGTTCCAATTACGCAGGCCGTAGCCGACACATAAGAGAGCGGCGCCGATACTCAGCCAAAAGGCGAGGGCGGCGCCGAGGCTTCCGAGTCCGAACATCATGGGAAACTCCTTTGGTTACGTTATTTGTGTATTAGGCCATAGCCTTTGTTATGTCTGCCACTGCGAGCGACCAGCAGGAGTGAAACAGTTTCGATGACTCTAGAGCTATTTTTTCATACTCTTGCCGTTACTAGATCTAGACCAACATCTGGTTCTGAGCCCTTTGTTACTGGGCCGGATCTGACGATTCCAATTCCGGGAGATACGCCTGGGTTAAGATGCGCAGCGCCTCTCGCAGGTCTTCTTTGTCCAGGACTTTGGTTTCAAGGGCATTGTGGATAAGAAAGCCTTCGAAGAGGGCGGTAACCAGAGCCCCCAGCTTCCGGGCGTTGCTGTGTTCGACGATAAAAGGGGCAAACAATTGTGTGAATAAGTCACTGGAGAGCCGGTAGCGGCTATCGTTGAGTTTGGCGCGAACCTGGTCATCGTCATAGGCGTGGACTGTGAATTCCAAAAATATTTTGTACCATGTGGCGTCGTCGATGATGGTTTCCAGAAAGTCCAGCACAACCTGGGTGACGTCTTCGATGTTTTGGGCTTGCGCCAGGGCCGGTTCGCGTTGGGCGCGGTAATACCGGAGGCGCTCGGCCATGATGCTTAAGAAAAGATCGTTTTTACTTTTCCAGTGCCGATAGAAATTGCCTTTGGCATATCCGGCCTGCTCGGTGATTTCGGCAATGCTGGTGTTGAGAAATCCGTTGCCGCGGAAAAGGGCTAGGGCGGCGTCCATAAGTTCCTGCCGTGTTTGCAGCGATTTTTCGTGTTGCCTTTTGGCCATATGTGCCCCCTGGTCACTTAGTGACTGTCGGTCACTTTTAGTCCAGCCTGGGGCGTTTGTCAAAAAATAAACTCCACGCTTATCCGCAATGCGGCAAGGGTGGAGAGCGCACAAGGAGGGTATGTGCACCAAGAGCAACATTCGGCGCCGGAGTTTTGGTCGCCTGATCAAGAAACGGTGGCCACGCTCTGCCGATATGTGGATCTGCGTCAGAAACATGTGTTGGAAATCGGTTGCGGGGATGGGCGGTTGAGTACTCCGTTGCGGGAGGTCGTCCACCGTTTGGTAGGGGTGGAACCGAGTTTTTCGGATTTGTTGCGATCCCGACAGCGGTGCCCGAAGTGGGAGGCGATTAATGCCAGCGGGCAGGCCCTGCCGTTTCAAAACAGGGTTTTTGATGCGGTCGTCTTCTCGCTGTCCCTGCACCATCACCCGGATTGCGCGCTCGCCTTGGATCAGGCCGCTGCAGCAGTGGCCCCGGGCGGTGTGCTTATGGCCCTGGAGCCGGAGTACACCGGGGAATTGTCCCAAGTGTGCACGGTGTTCCAGGATGAGCGTGAAGATCTGGAAGCAGCCCAGGACGCGGTGGCTCGGTGGCCGAATCGTTGGCATTTCCAGGTTCCAACCCAGTGGACCTTTGCTGGGCCGGAGGCGCTGGCACAATGGGTTTTTGCATACTATGCCCAACCCTATGATGTAGCAGCTGTGGACCAGATGTTGGCGCGGCTCGGTCCGCGCACGAGATTGCGGCCTTTAGTGGTGGATGATCCGCTGGTGTGCTGGGTGTTACACGTGCAGTAGCACGGGTCGGAAACAGAAACCGCCCTGTCAGGAGGCGCTTCTGGCAGGGCGGTCTGGTGTGCTAAGTTCTAGGGCGATGTTATTGGAGAACCCAACTGCCGTCGGGCTGGCGGCAGGCACGGGCATCGACCATTTCCCGACGGCCGTCGATTCTGCTTTCAATCTGGATGGGGCGGCAGCTTTGGCCTTGGGAACCTTGGTAAGCGGCCCCGGGGGTGGCTGCAAAGCGGTTGCCGGTGTCCGGATTGACCCAAGTGTTGGTAGAACTTGAGGGTTGTGTTTCCAGGGTTTGAGAAACTTGGGATCTATCGTATTTGTCCATTTCGTTGCCTACCATATACCCGAGAAGCATTCCAGCTCCGGCGCCGACCATGGCTGTCGCCCAACTCCGTTCCCCGACGTTGGACCCGACAAGAGCTCCGGTCAGGGCCCCGACGGTCGCGCCCTGTTGAGACTTGTTTACATTGCCGGCACAGGCGGCCAGCCCAAAAAGCAGGGCCGCCAAGGTGATGGCTATCGGTTGTTTGCCCATAGGTTCCTCCATGGCGGGCGTTTTGGTGCCCAAGTGCGAAGTGGGATCACGGCCTTGTTTACTACAGGATCTCTTTTCCTATCTACCGCTTTTGTTGGCTCACTGTCTAGTCGTTGATGCCAGTGTTGCGGAGATGAAAATTGTATATATTTCGGGCCGGTCTAGTTTTCGGTAGACGGTAAACTAGAGAGTGGTGGGTGCGAGAGAAGAGGGCGGAGCAGTAGGATTGTCCGGGGGCTGCGCTGTAATGCAGGAATCAGGCCGGACAATGGCGGGGAGCGGGTAGTGTGGCCTGTAGGGGCAGGGACACGCCCTGGCCCCTACGGCCAGAATATCAAAGGTTATGGATTGAGCCGCGGCTGTGAGTCGCTTTGGGAAAACCGGCCTTGATTATTCCACAGGCTCCAGCGCGAAGTGCGGGTTGTGGCTTAGGCCGAGCTTCTCTAGGGTCGCCGATGACGGGTGTCCGGCCGAGTTCCAGCCGCGCAGTTCATAATACTCCGTGAGCATCCTGGCTATTTGTTCGGCTGTGAACTGTTGCCCTGCTTGCGGCCCCTCGGGTACGGATTCTTGCAAAAAGCGCTTAGGGAGTTTGTCCTCCCGAGGATCCAGCCCCTCTCGCAGATTAAAGAGCCGAATCTGGTTCCAAATGCGCGCGCCAAGGGTGGCGAAAAAATCGGTGTCCACCTCGCGACCGGTCGCCGCGTTGAACATGGCCACGAACGTTTCCGGATCGATACCGGCGGTAGCAAAATCGCACTTGACCAGAGTATCGGTCCAAGCGCTGAAATCCTGCATTTCCATAACCATATTCGCCTTGCCCTTGGTGGAGCGGGGATCTACGGTTTGGCCGTTGTACTCGTCGTG
Organism: Thermodesulfobacteriota bacterium; assembly: GCA_051747685.1. Lineage (GTDB taxonomy): Bacteria > Desulfobacterota > Desulfovibrionia > Desulfovibrionales > Desulfohalobiaceae > Desulfohalobium. The sequence goes on from JBNJGM010000018.1 coordinate 24,580, forward strand.
GGCGATTTCAATGGGCGCGGGCAATCCCCGTTGGTGGCAGCCACCGCGGTCGGCGGTCATATAGGCCAGCCCGGTCCCTAAGGCGCCCCGCGGCCCCCAGGCCGGTGTCTCCAAGCCCTTGGTGTGCTGGGCAAAGGCGTCGCTGTTTTGCCCGAGGGCGGCAGCGGCGCGGCGCACACCCTGGGACAAAAGCCGGCCCAGTTCGTTTTCTTGCAGGGCCATGCCCCGGATCAGATATTCCGCAGCCTCGACATTGCCGAAGGTGAGTTGAACCCCCTCGGGGGCCTCTATGACGCCGTGTTCTGCGGCTTCCATAGCAAAGCCGATGACGCCACCGGCGGACATGGAATCCAATCCCAGGGTGTCGCAAAGGCGGGTGAGATGCGTCACGGCCCGGATATCGGTGATCCCTAGGTTGGTCCCGAGGAGTCCGGCGGATTCGTATTCCACAGTGTCACAGATGGTCCCAGCGTATTTACCGTGCCGGATAGCCCCGATCTTGCTACAATAAATAGGGCAGCCCAGACAGGCAATATTGCCCAGCCAGAGGTGCTTGGCCTGGCCTTTGTCCCCGAGACGAGCGGCTTTGTCCGAGTAGCTCCCTTGGAAGTTCCTGGTCGGGAACAGGCCCGCTTCGTTGGCGAATTCGATGGCGCTGGCGGTACCGGTCTGGCGCAGGACATGGATGTCTTCGGAGGCGTTGAGCTCCGAATGGGCCTGGGCGACAGCGGCTTGGAAGCCTTCGGGGTCAGCGACCTTCACCAACTGCTCCCCGCGCAGGGCCACGGCCTTAAGATTTTTTGCTCCCATGACTGCTCCGGCCCCGCCGCGCCCGGCTTGGCGGTTGAATTCGCAGCTCAAAAGGGCGAACGGAATTTGATTTTCCCCAGCCTGGCCGATGGTGACGACTTTCAGGCTCGGGTCTGCGCACTCGTGTTTGATGTTCGCGTTGGCTTCCAGGGCGTCCTGGCCCCAAAGGTTCGCGGCGGAGCGGATCTCCACCGTGTCGTCGGCAATGTACAGATAGGCCGGTTCGGCAGCGCGTCCGGTGATGATCACCCCGTCGTACCCGGCGTATTTGATTTCCTGCCCGAATTCCCCCCCGAAGTAGGAATCTAGAAACAGCCCAGTCAGCGGAGACTTTGTCACGGCACAGGCTCGCATGGACGGGGCTTTGGTGCCTGTAAGTGGGCCGGGGAAAAACATCAGCACATTGGCGGGATCCAAGGCGTCGGTGCCTGCCGGGAGCAGATCGGCCATGAGCTTGGCGCCAAATCCTTTGCCACCGACGAAGGTCTCGCGTAGCCAAGGGGGCAGGGCCACTTTTCTGACCTGTTTTGTGCTGAGGTCGATATACAGGAGTGTTCCTTGGTATCCGTTAGGCATAATCGGCTCCTGTGTAGGTGAGTTCGAGGGCCCCGGTGGGGCAGGCCTGGACACAGAGCGGATCGCCGCCGCACAGGTCGCATTTGGCGTATTTGCCGCTTGTCGGGTGCTGGATGATAACGTCCAAGGGGCAATACTGGGCGCAAAGGCCGCAGGCAATGCAGCGCTCAGGGTCGATAACCATGGCCCCGGTTTGCGCGTCGCGGGAGATGGCCCTGGCGGGGCAGACATTTTGACAGTAGGCGTTCTGGCAATGGTTGCAAACCATCGGAAAATTGTAGAGATGCTCTACGGCGGATTGGATGTCCAGCAGGCTGTGCCGGGGATTGTAGCCGCCGCACGCGCGTTCGGCACAGGCGAACTGGCAGAGGCGGCACCCGGTGCAGCGGTCGAAATTGGTGTGTATGTGCATGCGTAAACTCCTGAAAAATGTAGACGCCTTCTGGCGGTAAAGGCGCGCGGCAAAGACCACCAGCGAGGAGAGAGTTATTGTGGAGCCGATTTTCGGCCATTGTTTTGGGGCACAGAAATTTGCGTATCGTACAGGCTGTGCGTTTTTTGTCAATGTGGTGTTGTGCGTTGGTTCTGTTGCTTTTGCAACGAATATGGGAGTGCCCGGGGCGCATCATTTGCGAGTTAAGTAAGAGACGTGTAGATCCGCTTGGAAGTCATCCACCGCTTGAGGGACCGGGTGGATCAACATGGATACACATCATTGGAATGAAACGGATACATCACTATGAGTAAAAACGGGACCATTGCCGTTGCCCTAGCTATCCCTGTGCTTTTGGGCGCGATTTTTCTCGGATGGCAGATGGACGGGGCCTTTTTCAATGCCGCTGGGCAATGGATGGAAGCCTTTCACGCCTTTTTAGAAAGTGAAATCCATCCAGTTCTGTTTGTGGTGCTTATGGCCGTGCTGCCGGTGGTGGGGTTTCCCTTCAGCGTTTTTCTGGTCCTGGCCGGGGTGAAGTTCGGGGCGGTGGGCGGAATGCTGGTGACGGTGGCGCTGCTTCCGGTGCACATGAGTCTGTGCTTTGTTCTTGCTCGGTGGTGGGTGCGGCGGCCATTGTTGCGGTTGCTGGAGCGGCGCGGCTACCGGCCCTGGTTGATGCATGTGGACCGGCCGCGCTGGTTTTTGGTTGTTTTTTTGCTGTTGCCCGGTCCCCCGTACATCCTCAAGACCTATATGTTGGCCCTGACCGGATTGCCGTTTCGCTATTTTTTGCCCTTGAATTTTGTGACCGAAAGCGTGGTCACCTTGCCTATTGCCGCCCTAGGCGGGGCTGCGGCCCAAGAGCATTGGGGCATATTCGGCGGCGTGCTGCTCGTATTTGTGGGCGTGAGCCTAGGGCTGCGCTGGTGGAAACGGCTGCGGGCGAAGCGTCGCAAGATCTGATAGAGAGACCCCGGGAGACTTCAGCCGGTGATATGTGGCTTGATATCTAGGATGGGCGTGCCGTCGAGCATGTCGATGCCTTTGACCTCAATCCGGTTGTCCTCCACGGTCAGAACCTCCACCACTGAAAGTCCGATGGGGTTAGGGCGACGCGGAGAACAGATGCTAAAAACCCCACGAGCGCCTTCTTTGTGCGGCGGGGTCTGAAGGATATTCTCTGGCGCGAAAGCATGGCTGTTGTGGAAATGGAAGAGCACCACGATATGTTGTCCGGGGTGGATATTTTGCAGTCCGCGGCTATAATCGGGGAAGATCTCCAAGGTTCCGGTTTCCTCGGAAATACTCCAATGCCGGGGCAAGGTCGTGGCTTGGGTGCGGACGTAGCCGATGGGGTGCATGGTCACGGACATGAAGCGGTCTCCATAGACGTTAGAAGTATGGCCTTGCGGCACAGCAATACAGTTTTATGACACATCAGCGCGGAGAAAAAAAGCGTCGTAACCGGGCCTGGCTTGCCTGGTGCGCTTACGATTGGGCCAATTCGGCCTTTGCCACCGTGGTTTTAGCTGCGGTGCTGCCGGTTTACTTCGTGGAACTGGTGCCCAAGGGTGGCGCTGTCATGCCCTGGGGCCAGGCTTTGCCCGCCTCGGTGCTCTGGAGCTATGCCGTGGCCTTGTCCATGGTGGCTTTGGTCCTTGCGGCGCCGTATCTCGGAGCGTGGGCGGATCGTCACGGGCGGCACCTGCCGCTTCTGGGGCTGTTGTGTCTGCTCGGTTCAGCAGCCACAGCAGGTCTGGCCGGGACCACGGATTATCGGGTGGTGGCCGGACTTTTTATGGTGGGCAACATCTGTTTTGCGGCCTCGAATATCCTCTACAATGCCTATCTCCCTGCCCTGGCTCCTTCGCCCCGGGAAAAGGACGTCCTGTCGGCTCGGGGCTTTGCCCTGGGCTATATGGGCGGCGGGCTGGCCCTGACAGCGGTGATGCTCTTGGTGCTCCGGCCGCACTGGTTCGGTTTTGCGGATGCGGGGGCAGCGACCCGGGCCGGTTTTGTGTTCACCGGCATGTGGTGGTTCGGGTTTGCCGTGCCGGTGTTTATCGGCTTGCGTAAGGTGGGTGTGCAGGGCAGGAGTACGGCGCTCCCCAAAGGCATCTCCGGCTATTTCCGGATTTTTGGAGAAATTCGGGCCTATCCGAACGTGGTGCGGTTTCTGCTCGCCTATTTGCTGTATAACGACGGAATTCAGACGGTGATCGCTGTTTCCGCGGTCTTTGCCCGGGATGTGGTGGGGTTGTCCCAAAATACAGTATTGGGGTGTTTCTTAATGGTCCAGTTCGTGGCCGCGCCCGGGGCCCTTTTGTTTGGCTGGCTGGCGGTTCGCTGGGGGCCGAAGACCATGCTTTTCGTGGCCTTGGGGCTGTTTATGGGGGTGGTGGTTTATGCCGTGCAACTGGAGACGGCAGGGCAGTTCTGGGCCATGGGGCTAGCCGTGGCCTTGGTGCTCGGCGGGAGCCAATCCCTGTCTAGGTCGCTCTTCGCGCGCATGGTCCCTGTGGACAAGCGGGCCGAGTTTTTTGGTTTTTTCAGTATCAGCGCCAAGTTCGCGGCCATCGTGGGGCCATTTGTTTTCGCTAGTGTGGCTGCGGTGACGGGCTCTGTACGCGGTGCGCTTTTGTGTCTGTTGGTCTTTTTCGTCGCCGGGGCCGTGTTGTTGGTGCGGGTGCGGGTACCGGGACGAGCGGAAAAAGTGGACGGTGGATAGAAAAGGGGTACGGTTCTTGCCAGACGGACGCGCTTTCCCTATATTCACAAGAGTCAAGATGGTTTGCTAGGCGGCGATAGCGTCGGCAACAAGTAACTTCCCGTTTTCAGGAGTACATCCATGCGAGACACAAAGATCCTCCGATTTATCCTCATTGCGGTGGTCCTATTTTTGGGCGTGGTCTGGTCCTTGGCCTCGGCCGAACCACCGACCACTCAGGGTCACGAGGGCTATCCCAACGGCCAGTTTTTATGCACTGGGCAGTGGCTTAAAGCCAACAATGACGATGAAGGGTTGGTGGTCATTGACGTGCGCACGGACGAGCATTTCGACAATACCCTTATTCCCGGCGCCATCCGCATACCGTATACGCTGTTTCGGACCAACAACCGGGCCGAAAATGTGGCCGATGATTTCGTCGGTTTGGACAAGGCCCAGGAAATCCTCGGTGAGCACGGTGTGGCCCGCGGGGCGACCGTGGTTTTATACGATTCCGTGGAGCGCGACGGCGGGGCCACGGCCTCGTATGTCTTTTGGGTGCTGGATATGCTCGGCCACGAGAACAAGATGATCTTGGAGCGCGGCATCGACGGCTGGAAGGATGCCGGGGGGGAAGTGAGCCAACAGCCGGCGGAACTTTCTCCGGTTTTGTACCAGGCTTCCACGCAGGAAATGGTGCCAAGCCGGCGCGTGAACGGGGAGTTTATCCAGAACCGGCTCGGCGACCCCTATTACCAGATCGTCGATGTTCGTTCCCAAGGCGAGTACACCGGGGAACTGGCCAATAAAGCCCTGGACGGCTCGGTACTTAAGAGGGGCCATGTTCCCGGGGCGGTGAATGTTCCGGACGCCTCCAATTGGGTGGACGAAAAGGACAAAGAAATCCGTCCTTATGCGCAACTCCAGGATCTATACCGTGGTCTGGACACGAATCGGGCCATTATCCCCTATTGCCATTCCGGACGTCGGGCCTCGTTCGGGTATTTTATTTTACGCCTTATGGGCTTTACCGATGTGCGCCTGTATGAACGGTCCTGGAACGAGTGGGGGCAGCACGATCTATATTTTCCGGTGCAACAAACCACCGTCCAGCGCCCCGGGGATTCAGCTGTGCCCCAGGGGCAAGGCGGTAGCGCCCAAGCACCGTCCGGGCCGAACGATTCTAGCGGTGCCAGCAGTACCTCGACTGATTCCCCGCAACAAGATTCGTCTTCGGGCGGCTACGTATCCTGTGGAGGGTGATAAGGTATGAAGACACCGAATTCCTCAGCATATTGGCCGTGGCTGCCCGCGGGCATCGGTTTGGCCGGTATTATCGTCTTTATTTTCGCCACCTTCGGCCCACCGGCCTCCTCTAGCGGATTCATTGCCGTACTCAAGGGCGTGTTGGAAAAGGTGGCGCCCGAGTATGCGGCAAACAAGACCCATTACCAGATTTTGCCGGGGCCTGGGTCCTGGCTGATGGCCTTTGTCTTGGGCATGGCCATCGGCGGCTTTATCGCCGGTCGGACCTTTCGGTTCCCTATTCGGGACGTGCCACGGATTTGGGAACGTCGTTTTGGCCCCTCGAAACCGCTGCGTTATGGCTGTTCTTTTTTGGGTGGCTTTTTAATCCTTTTTGGCGCGCGTCTGGCCGGGGGGTGTACGCTGGGGCTGTTTATTTCCGGCACCACACAACTAGCGGTCAGCGGGCTGTATTTTGGAGTAGTTATTTTCGCTGTCGCCATGCTCACGGCCCGGCTCGTGTACGGGAAAACCGCAAAGGAGACGGACGATGAATGAGATCTGGCTGGGCCTGTTTTCTGGTATCGCCTTTGGCTTCGTCATCCAGCGTATCGGCGCGACGAATCCGGACAAAATGGCCAAAGCGCATCTGATGCTCGAGTCGCCTATCCCGCGCTTTATGCTCCTGGCGGTGGCTCTTTCCGCTGTGGGATTGCTGGGGTTGGAGGCTGCCGGGGTGGGGCGGACCGTCATCCATCCCACGAGTTTGGTGGCCACCGGCTTGGCCGGGGTCATTTTCGGGGTGGGGTGGGGGCTTTCCGGCTATTGTCCCGGCACCTGCTGGGCCGCGGCCGGGGAAGGGCGCATGGACGCTATTTTCGCCTTTCTCGGTGGCCTGGTCGGCGCCGGGGTGTTCGCCCATGTCCACGAAATCCTTGTGCCTGTCTTGTATATGCCCACCAACGTGGGGCAGATCACTCTGGCCGATGTCTTCGGCTCCGCCGGCGTGGCAGTGGGGATTCTGGTCATCGGATTGGGCCTGGCCATTTGGGGCGTCGGCTTGCTCTGGAAGGACGGAGGGCGCGATGCGCAATAGGATCTTGATCGGACTCGTTTGCGGGCTGCTTGTGGCCTTTGCGGTTCCGGCGGCGGTCGTTCCGGCTGCGGCCGAGGGGCCGCCGGGCGGGGCCCTGCAACGGCTTGTGGTTGAACACGGCAGCAGCGTCTATCAGTTCGGGCCGTTTGTGGGCTATTATTTTCAGCCGGTCCAGGGCCGGGACCTGACCCGACTCAAGTTCTGGTGCTATAATGAAAACCAGTTTTACACCCAGGACCGGCCGGAGGGGGAATTGCTTTTCACCGGGGAGGCGGTGTTCACCTGCCTGCCGGATTCGGCGCCGTATCAGCCCGAACAGGACCGACGGATGCGGCCGGTGTTCGCTGAAGATATCCCAGAGGAGTGGCAAGCCACACGCCCGGAGCCTCGGGACGAGTTCACCCATTTCCATTCCTGTTACGATGCTGTCGGGGCGGTGGCCTGTGGCTATTGGGTGCGCCACGAGGCCCAAAGCGCGTTTACCTATGACATGGGCGGGCGCGTTGGTTCCTCCAGCCCATTGTACCACGAGGTCAAACCAGGCGTGGATCGCGATTTCCCGAATATCGTGGAGTTCGATACTGGGCCGTAGGCCGGAGGCACTGGGAAAAGGGTACGCAACGACACGGATGGCGAGATCGTTCCTTCCCAGGCAGGAGCTTGGGAAGGAAGCCAGGGAAATACCAACCACCCCTTGGCAAGCAGTGGAATTGTTTGACGGACAGTATTGCCGGAATGGTGATTTGTGGTTGGACGGTGCCAAGGGAAGAGATAATGTGGAATCTGCTTGTTCAACCACCCCTGGCCCCCTTGCCAAGGAGGGGAATGAAGAAAACCGAGGGTATTTGTTCAATGAGCAGTGCACCCATCCTGTGTGCCAACGACCGGAATCGAAGATTTAGCGCTAAATCAGACGGTTACGAATCCACTCCTTCGCAAGGAGGGGACGCAAGGGGTGGTTGAATAATGACAATTACCTTAGCCCGCTGTGCTAAGTGTGTATAAAGGCCAGCTTGCGAAGGAGGGGAATCAAGAAAAGCCACCATCTGCGTTACAGCCCGGTTCGCACAGCGTTCGTTCGCACTTCAGGAGCGCATTACTCGCATAATTACCCAAAATCAGTCCGCCATGCATTGAGTAACCTTTTTTCATGACGCGGCTCCTGCCGCGTCAGATTATCAGTGGAGAGGCCGGGCTCAGCCGCCGGGTTAGGCAAAAGTCCCTTGGACAAAGACCATGACGAACAAGGCCACGGTTTCCACGATCCCGATGGTCAGCAGGTAGTTGCCAAAGCCCTGCCC